>CAZZVD010000284.1:4784-6453 GCA_964657465.1 uncultured Acetobacteraceae bacterium
TCCCAATATCCGAGCCTCTGGATTGAGGGAGGAGGCGGCACCTTCGCAAACATCTGGACGCCCGACACCTTCGCCCAGGCCGGCATACTCATTGCGAATACCACTATTCCCGGCTTCGTCTACGAGCTCTCAAGTGAGCACCACGTCCGTGCGGAGATCAAGCTAAAGAACGTATCCAATTGGGAGCTCTACGCGTTACAGACCGAAGAAGAGAGCGGCGAAAGTCAGGACGCCTCTTCGCTCGAAATCGATCATTGCAACAATGTGACGATAGCTAACTATCACGGCTACCGTGTGACCCACATGGAGAAGCCGTTTCCATATGCGGTCCGAGTGGCCGATTCCGAGGGGATTCACTTTCGCAACGTGCACGTGGACGCCAACAGCTCTATTGGCCTATGCGATGGCGCAGGCGTTTGCCGTCAGGCCGTGCGGTCCAACAAGGTTCCCTACGAAGACGCAATCGTCGACCAGACCCTGCATGCTGCGGTGCGCGACCGTGAGTTCGCCACGCTCGATCTTTCCGATAACAAGGCACTCCCCGGGGCAACCGCAAGCTCGACCCTCATCGAAAAAGGGGCGCAGGTAGAGCGGCTGGCAACCGGCTTTTACAACATCTCCGGTGCGGCGATCGACGCCGCTGGACGGCTGTATTTCGTCGACGCCCATGCGCAGCGCATCTATCGCTGGTCGCCGGAAGAACACCGCGCGGTCGTCGTGAGTGACGCCCCCCTCGATGCCGTAAACCTGGTGTTCGATAAAGCAGGAGATCTCGTCGTCCTCTCGTCCGGTGGAACGCACTTCACCGCCTATGCGTTGCAGCCAGACGACAAAGATGCCGAATCAAAACTTTCACTGTTGCCGTTGCAGCCATCTTCGGATCGCCCCGGCCTTACACCTGCGCTGCCCGTCGACTACTGGTTCAACGGCGACTTCGGTGAAACGCTCTCGGCCACACAGCCTTACACCTACACCACCCTGCAACAAATGTTCGAAAGGGACCTGGGTACCCGTACGGCTTTCCAATTCGTGTCGCCCGACAACACCCTGTTCATCCCGACCGCAGCTCCGATTGTGCAGGGTGAACCTTACTTCGGCACCAAGTGGGCACCCGTTCTGGAAGCGTATGGCCTGGTGAAAGGCACAGTGGGCAAACCCTTCTACGCAACCAACGAAGCGGAACAGCGTACCTACCGCGGCACACTGAACAGTGACGGTTCCTTGTCGCAAATCGCCACGTTCGTCGAGCAGGGAGGCGAAAGCCTGGCGCAGGATGCTGACGGCAATGTCTTGCTGGCCGCCGGACAAATCTACGGCTACTCGCCCGATGCGAAGTCATTGGGGCGTTTCGATGTGCCGGAGCGGCCGCACGATATCCTCTTCGGAGACAAAGACCGGCGCACCCTCTATCTGCTCACCGACCATTCTCTCTACGCCGTCCGCACGCGGAGGCCCGGTATTTAGCGAAATAGCCCCCGCAGCAAGCTCGCAGGAACAAACCACTAAACTCTTTGAGAAGCGAAGCCACTACTCCCCCCTTTGTCATCCCGACCGAAGCGAAGCGCAGTGGAGGGATCTGCTGTGCGCCTTCCTCCCGCCCGGAATTCGACAGAGCTCCAGGATCGGACAAGCAGAGGAACCACCGCTTCAGAGGAGATGCCGGAGAGTA
>CAZZVD010000285.1:0-6437 GCA_964657465.1 uncultured Acetobacteraceae bacterium
GGGCACCCGTCCAGGGGTGGGGGCATCGTGGTTGTCTCCGGACAGTCGTGGTGACAAATACGGGCTGGCTAACCCGCACAACATGTGGTCGCACACCAAATAAACCCAACCCGCGCTATCGGTCCTCGTCCTCGTCCTGCTTGATAGCCGCCGGATGCGCCAGCATGGACGGCAACGGCTTGTTCCCCATCGCTGCGCGCCACAGAATCACATTCAACACCCTGGGATCCGCGCGGTCCTCATGGCGAAAGTCCATGCGGCGGGAAGCCTCCGCCCCCGGCGCATTCGCCGCATTGGCGCGGTAGAGCAATCCATTATCGCGATTGCGGTAATCAGCCGTGTACGCCGGTTGATCCCCGGCGCCGGTAAACAGCGAAGCGATCGGCGGAGCCAACGCATCGTTGTTGTTCATAGGCGGCACGCCCAGCAGCTCCTCCATGGTGCGCAGCACACTTACGGTTGTGTAAAACGTGCTATCGACCACCGGCTGCGCTGCACGGGGTGAGTACTTGCTCACCACCAGGGCAATGCTGCGATGAGCGTCCACGTGATCCGCGCCCGCCTGGGCATCGTCCTCAAGAATAAAGAACGCAGTGTCGTCCCAAAAAGGACTATGCGAAATAGCCTCCACTGCTCTCCCCACCGCCAGGTCGTTATCCGCAACCGAAGCTTCCGGAGTCGGCATGCCCGGCCTGGTGCCCGCCGTGTGATCGTTCGGCAATCGCAGCTGAATGAATTGCGGCATCGTGTCCCTGCCCTGCCCACGCTCAGCAACCCAACCGCGGAATTTGCTGAGGAACTCCTCCACCCGCAACTGATCGGGAAAGCTCAATTGAAAGTCAGGGTACTGCGGATCGAAATGCCCCACCAGTTCGGGCTTGGTGGGCACATTTTCCTTGATGATCGGGATCGGCCAGGGCCAGGGGCTGGGGCCACCCCCATAGTTCTGAGGAAGGGTCTCGCCATGGCGAATGTTCCCGCTCGATCCACACTTTGCCGGCTCTGGCTCAGGAGTACCCTGAGTGGGCGATGAGTCCTCAGGGGGCATGTCCGGACTGGCGCAAAAGATCGTAGAGATGAACTCTCCGAAGTGGTAGAGCGACTTGCCATGGCGCGCCAGGTCGCTCCAGATGTAGTTGCTGGCCGGCTCGTTGACGTCGGGTATCCCCTCGCGCAAGGGATACCCGTTCTGCACTTCGCCCTCGTAGTCGTAATGACGCTCCTGACCGCGATAACTTTGCTGCCAGGTCTTCTCGGTGTAATCGCTCGAGATCGCGGCGTTCGACCAAACGTGTCCATCGCCCGAGACCTCACCCGAATCGTAGAAGTTATCCAACACACCAAATCGCCGGGCCAGCTCGTGTTCATTGGGAGTGATGGACTGGCCATACATGGTGAGCGCGGGCACCCCATTACCCACACCCAAATCCCCCAGAATCTGATCGTAGGTACGGTTCTCCTTGATGATGTAAATCACGTGGCGAATGGGATTCGCGCCGCCGTGGAAAGTCATCTTTGGCTGCGCCGCCTTCATCAGGTTGGTCTGCAGCACGGTACGCGTTAACTGCTCGCGCTCCCTGTCAATGGTCGAGAGGTCGATGGCGGCCAGCGAACCATGCAGCAGCGTGGCAATGTACGTGTAGCTGCGACGGCTCGAGGCCAGGCCTGCCACTTGCGGTTGGGGCATGTTGTTTGGCCCTGCGCCGGCGCCTTTCGCAGTGGCGACAAACAGCGTATTGCCAGCGCTGGCAAGTGCGGTCGGGTACCACTCCGTCGGAATCCATGCGATCGCCCGCGAAGCTTTGCCCCGCACAGCCGAGCCGGTGGTCGAGAAGACCGCGATCGCGTCTGAGCCGGTATTCGCTGCAAACAACCGTTTGCCATCCTTCGAAACCGCGACCGCGTCCGGCATCGCGCCAAAGAACGTCTGCCCTGGCAGGCGCGTGTCAAAGAGCGATCGCAACCGGAGTGCACCCTGGCCCACGCTTAACGCTGCCACCGCATCCCGGTTGGCCAATGCGACATAGAGCGTCTTTTCGTCCGGGCTCCAGGCGAAAGCGGCCGGATGAGAGCCGGGCAAAGTTGGCTGCGCGGGTGGCAGCAGCGCCACCCGCTGCAGAACCTTGCCGTGAAGCAGATCCAGTTCCGCCACCGCCGAACCATTCCACAAAGCCACAAACGCCCGCGTGCCGGCCCGATTCACTGCGACGGCAATCGGATACGCCGATGGCACCACACTTCCTTCTGAAAGATCGAAGCGCTGCAGGATCTTGCCACTCGTTTCATCCATCAGCAGAACATCATCAGACAGGTTGTCCGCGATCAGCAATTGGTCCCCGCCCTCCGGGCCGCGGCGCACCGCGATGCCGGCTGGGGACGGCACAGCCATCCCTGCGGGCACGCCCGTGCCCACCTTGTTCTGCTGCTTCCCTGCTGCCAGCGCTTGTAGCGGTACCGGGAGCAGCTTCTCTGCTTTGACCTCGCCCTGATTAAATTCGTAAACGGCGATCGCGTTCCCCGTGGCGATTTTTGCTGCGGGACTGCCTGTCGTGTTCCCGGAAGGCGCGGTGAGCGAATCGAACGCCGCGTACAGGTGCTTGCCGTCCTTGCTGAACGCAAGCCCGGAGTAGAGGGTTTGCGGCAGACCGGGGGCGGTTCGTGCTTCCGGGTAATCCGTTACTTTGCCAGTGCGTGTATTCAGCACGGCAATGGATTGCTGATACTGCGACGCAAACGTACCGAAGCCTGCGTTGACCACGGCAAGGTAGAGCCCATCGGGCGAGACGGCCGCCGTCATAGGCAGACTGTTCAGCGGCTGGGGAGAGCCTGGAACTGGTTCCACCAATTGCTTGCTGGTGGCGAGGTTGATCGGGCGGCCGGATGTCTGCGCACCGGCTAGTGATGTCGCGGCTCCCAGGGCAACCAGGGCCACTCTCGATGAGGCGAACGAAAGTCGTAGGAAAATTCGCAAGAGCAACACCCTCCATAGTCACGCGCATGCCATGCAACCCGAATAGACAGGCAGGTTTAGCCGCATGGCGCCTTCGGGTCATCGTACCTAATCTTCATTACAAAACTCTTACGAAGGGTGCGTGCAAGCCCTGTTAGCTTGAATAAGCGGGCCGCTCTCAGGGTCCCCACCCAGGATCATGCAGACAGAATTCTTAGAAACCTCCCCAGCCGTGTCGTTTGTCCCCGAAGCCGGAACAATCGAGGAGAAAGTCGAAACCACTCGTCGCGCAGAAAAACGCGAAGATATCCCTACCCTGGGCCGAGCCACCCACAAGAACCAGATGAACTGGGTGACTTTCGGGTTTATGGCAGCCTTTCACGTGCTCGCCGTGGTTGCGCTGTTCATGTTTACCTGGAAGGCCTTTTTCTGCTTCGTGGGACTTTATGTCGTGGCCATCAACATGGGCATTGGCATGGGCTATCATCGCCTGCTTACCCATCGCGGGTACCGCACGCCCAAGTGGCTGGAATACTTCCTGTCGGTCTGCGGCACGCTGGCGCTTGAAGGCGGACCCATTTTCTGGGTGGCGACGCACCGCGTTCATCACCAGCACACGGATAAGGAAGGCGATCCCCACACCCCGCACGACGGTGGCTGGTGGTCGCATGCGGGCTGGATCATCTCCGGCGACGCCTTGCATCATGAGACGGCACTGATGGCCCGCTACGCACCCGATCTCGCCAAGGACCGGTTTCAGGTCTGGCTCAGCAAGTATCACTACGTACCCATGGTGACGGTTGGCCTGCTGCTACTGGCCTTTGGCGGCTGGTCATGTGTGATGTGGGGCATCTTTCTGCGCGTGACTTTAGGTCTGCACGCGACCTGGCTGGTGAACTCCGCGACCCACATGTGGGGTTCCAAGCGCTTCCCCACGCGAGATGACTCCCGCAACAACTGGTGGGTAGCTCTGTTGACTGGCGGCGAAGGCTGGCACAACAACCACCACGCGCATCCCGTCTCGGTGCGCCATGGCCTGACCTGGTGGGAATTCGACCCCAACTACTACGGCATCTGGTTGCTGCAGAAACTAGGGCTCGCCCGGAATGTAAAAGTAGCCGTGTTCGACCATCACGATCCAAAACCTGCGGGCGCCGCATAGTCCTCATCCTTCCGCAATCACTGTGAAAAGGGGTACAGGCCAACGCCTGTACCCCTTTCGCTTGCTGCGAAGCTCAGCTTTGTGATTTTGACCGAAGCGGAGGGGTCTGCAAGGTGTAGATGTCCCCCACTCAAGCCAAACGCGGCTTGAGTGGGCCACCCGAGGTTTCTTGGCAGGCAGGCTTTTTCGCGGGCGGGCTTGTTTTGTAGCCGGGCTCTCTTGATAGCCACGACAGAAGACCTTCTCTCCAACAGCTCTCGTCTACCGATCTGTCACCGTAAAGGACCGTGGGTGGCCCACTCAAGCCGGCGTTTCGGCTTGAGTGGGGGACATCTATACCTCTACCTCGGGTGCAAGGCTCCACCGCTATACTCTGGCTAGGGCACAAGGGATATGCGCGTCACCAAACGCCGGAATGCGATTGCGTTCTTCATCACACTAGGCGCCTGCCTGGTCGCCCTGGCCGTCACCCTCAACGTTACCTGGATCATCATCAACTGGCGCAGCGTCGTTCTCCTGCTGGCCGGCATCCCGTTCTTCCTACTCCTGATCGCCGGCCTGGTCCTCAATACCATCTTCCTGGTGCGGGAAGTGCGCCGCAATGAGCGCCACGACAGCTTCCTCAACGCGGTCACCCACGAGCTCAAAACCCCCATCACCTCCATCCGCCTCTACCTGGAAACCCTGCAACGGCACGACGTACCCGAGCCCAAACGCCGCGAGTTCTACGAAATCATGCTTTCCGATACAGAACGCCTGCTGGCTACCGTGGAGCAGGTACTCAAAGCCGGCGAAGTCGGCCAGCGCGCCCGCAACCAGGTCCGCCTGCCGCTCCTCTTCGATGACGTCCTGCGGCAGAGCATTCGCACCACCCTCCAGCGCTATCACCTGGAGGAATCAACCATCGAACTCACCATCGACCCCGACGCAGAACAACTAGCCGTCTTCGGCAACCCGGGCGATCTGGAAACCGCCGTGCTGAACATCCTGGACAACGCCGTCAAGTATTCCCCGCAAGGCCCTCAGCTCAAGGTGCACCTGGCGGTCGAAGGAGATGCCTGGCTCAGGCTCACCGTAATCGACCAAGGCCTTGGCATCCCTCCGCCGCACCTCAAGCGCATCTTCAAGCGCTTCTACCGCGTACCCGCGCGCAACGTCTTCCGGGTCACCGGCACCGGCCTCGGCCTCTTCCTGGTACGCACCATCGCCCGCCAGCATGGCGGCGACGTGGTTGCCGAATCCGAGGGCGAGGGCCGCGGAGCCACCATCCGCCTGCAACTACCCCGTGCCATGGGTTCTGCAGCGCACGAGTTGGCCCAATGACCCAATCGGCCAGCATCCTGGTAGTGGAAGACGAGGCTCACCTGGCGCAGGGGCTGCTCTTCAACCTGCGAGCCGAGGGTTACGCTGTGCAACTCGCGATGGATGGCGAAGCCGCTCTCGCGATCATCGCCAACAACAACATCGATGCCATCATCCTCGACGTGATGCTGCCGGGCCGCGATGGATTTTCCGTGGCCGCCGAACTACGCTCGCAACAGAACTTCGTGCCCATCCTCATGCTGACTGCCCGCAGCCGCCCGGAAGATGTATTGAAAGGCTTCAGCGCCGGCGCTGACGATTACCTCCCCAAGCCCTTCGATCTCGCCATCCTGCTCGCCCGGCTGAATGGCCTGCTACGCCGCATGGTGTGGCTGCGCCCCGCAACACCGCCGCAGCCGGCGCCAACCGCAGAGACTGCCTCTACCTTCAGCTTCGCCGGGCGCACCATCCATTTCGATGATCTGCAACTGGTGACCCGCGGCAAAATGGTGCGCCTCACCCTGATGGAAAGCGACCTGCTCCGCTATCTCGTAGCCAACCAGGGCCGCATCATCTCACGCAAGGAACTACTCGAGCAGGTATGGCGCGTGCATGAAGACACCGATACGCGCGCCATCGATAATTTCATGGTGCGCCTGCGCCGCTACCTGGAAGACAACCCGGCCGAGCCGGTGTTTCTCGAGACCATACGCGGTGTGGGCTACCGCTTTCAACCTGGAGAAAGCGAAGCGCCGCCCGGCTAACACCTTCGCGCCATTGTCAGGCTGTGCGTGTGCAAGCAGACTTCTTTTCAGCAGCATGCTCTCCCTCCTTAGGGTGCGCCGGCTAAGTCGGAACATCTTTCCACGTCGAAAGATAGCGCGCGAATGTTACGCGCGGCGGCTTACCAGGCGCACCCCTTTCTCTTTCCTGGCGTCTTGCCTGCTGTGTTCCCGCACCGAAATGCTCTAGACTGACAGCAGTCCAACCGGTTCAACCCTGTGCGCCTGTTCACCCGCTATG
>CAZZVD010000286.1:0-6368 GCA_964657465.1 uncultured Acetobacteraceae bacterium
TCGGGATGACAAAGCTCGGGATGACAAATTTGAGGATAGTGACTTTTCTTTACAGTTGCTTGTGGTGGAATGGATCTACTCTGCTGCTGTGTGTGACAGCTGTTGCGTGCAGCAGAAGCCAATCGTCCGGGAGATTCTACGACTGGTTTTCAGGCCGCCCTGACGGCCACTCGTAATTGAACACTGGCGCAAGAATCGCTTGCACTTGCCGCAGCAACTCCGGATCGGTAGTCGTGGTCAGTAACCGCAAGCTAGCCTCCACCTGCGCGGGGTCCGCAATCCCTACCAGCGTGCTGGCCACATATTCGTGCTGCAGGCAATACCGCAGTGCCACCTCGGCAATATCTTCTCCGTGCTCACGGCAGTAAGCCGCCGCTTGACTGGCCGCATCCTTGACGGCTTCGGACGCCGGGTGCCACTTAGCGGGGCCGCGCTCCGTCAACATGCCCATATGCAAGCCGGCCGCATTAATCAGGCCAATCCCGCGCTCGCGGGCAAAGGGTGTCAACACGTCATCCATTTGCGTATTCATCAGGTTGTAGTGGCAGTAACTGAGAATCGCATCCACCGGCACCGCTTCCGCAATGCGCCGCAATACCTTAGGCGGATATCCCGTAACCCCGATATACCGCGCCTTGCCCTGCTTCTGTAACTGCCGTAGCGCGGGAACGGTCTCATCGATAATCAGCTGCACGTTGCCAAACTCGACGTCGTGCACCAGGAAAAGATCAATGTAATCTGTCTGCAACCGCTGCAGTGACTCATCGATGCTGGCGGTCACGCGCCTGGCTGAAAAATCAAAGTCGGCCATGCCATAACGGCCGCACTTCGTGGCCAGAACCACCTGGTCCCGCCGGCCCACCAGCGCTTCTCCAAGCCTCGTCTCTGCCAGCGTTATGCCGTAATAGGGAGAAGTGTCAAAGAAAGTGAGGCCGTGATCGATCGCCTGGTGAACCGCCCGCAAGCCTTCACCGGCATCAATGTTCCCGAATACATCGCCCAGCGCAGCGCCGCCGAACCCGACGATGGAAAGTTCCAGATCTGTCCGTCCCAGCTTCCTGTATTCCACCGTATCGACTCCACCCCGTAACTGCTGTAAAGGCTTTACTGATTCACGCCGCTGGCCAGAAATCCGCCGTCCACCACCATAATCTCGCCGGTGACGAAAGACGCCGCCTCAGACGCAAGATAGATGGCAGCACCCACCAGCTCCTGCGTGTTGCCGAACCGGCCCATCGGTGTCCGCGTTTTAAATTCCTGCCCGCGCCCGGTGCTGTCCAGCAGTTGCGCATTCAGATCCGTACGAAACACGCCCGGCGCGATCGCATTGACCAGCACCCCGTGGCGCGACCACTCCGTGGCCAGCACCTTGGTGAGCGCACCCACCGCTGCCTTGCTGGCGGAATAAGCAGCTACCTCAAAAAGACCTACATAAGTCGAGAGGGAAGCGATGTTGATAATGCGCCCGTACTTCTGCTCCAGCATGGGCTTGCCGAACACCTGGCAACCGCGCAGCGTACCGGTGAGGTTGGTCTCGATGATGCGGTCCCAATCTTCTTCGGAGAAGTCGATCGTGGGCGCCCGCTTGGTGGTGCCGGCGCAGTTGACCAGGATCTCGACTTTGCCGAATTCGTTGAGGACCCGGTCGCGCAGTGTTTCGAGGGAAGCGCGGTCACACACGTCAGAAGGGCAGCGTAGCGTCTTGCGTCCGCGCGCCTCAATCTCCGCCGCCGTGCTCGCAACCTGTTCCCCCCGGCGGGATGAGGCCACAACGTTCGCACCTGCCTCGGCCAAACCGAGAGAGAGCGCGTGTCCAATCCCCGTAGTTCCCCCGATTACAACCGCAGTCTTGCCCTGCAAATCAAATAACGATGTACTCATGAGGGGTATCGTCGCTCCGAAAAGCGGACGGCTCGCTGGTTTGACCGTCCGTAAACTAAACGTTACATTGAGTCTACCCTAATGCGGCGCTCGCCCTGGACACCCAGGTGAACGCTGTACGGGGGCTTCGTGGTACCCTCCGGCCGAACGCCGGTAATAACCAATGGCTGCCGAAAAAATCCTCAGGATCGATCCCAAAGACAACGTTCTCGTGGCACTCACGACCTTACCCGCCGGGGAAGCCGTTATCTTCTCTGGGGAGCCCTATGTGCCGCTCACCGAGATTCCCGCGAAACAAAAGTTTGCCATGCGCGACCTGGCCGTCGGCGATGAAGTGATCATGTATGGCGGTGTGGTGGGGTTGGTGCGCCAGCCCATTCCGCGCGGCGGTTTGCTTAGCACGCGCAACATCCAGCATGACGCGACCGGCTTCGGCCCAAAGGTGGGTAGCTATACCTGGACGCCTCCGGATGTTTCCGCCTGGAGCGCGCGCACCTTCAACGGCTACCACCGCGCCGACGGTCAGGTGGGCACGCGCAATTACTGGCTCGTCATTCCGCTGGTCTTTTGCGAAAACCGCAATGTCGATGCGCTGCGTGATGCGTTCGAAGAAGAACTGGGCTACGGCCGCCCCAAGCGCTACCGCCAGCAGGTGCGGCAACTGATCGATCAACTGCACGCCGGTGGCTTGAACGCCGCCGGCCAGCCCGCTGAACGGGATGATCTGACCCGGCAAAACCCAGCCCAGATATTTCCTAACGTCGATGGCGTACGGTTCCTGGTTCATGAGGGCGGCTGCGGGGGAACGCGTCAGGATGCCAAGGCCCTGTGTGGGCTGCTTGCCAGCTACATCCACCACCCCAACGTTGCCGGCGCCACCGTGCTCAGTCTCGGCTGCCAGAATGCCCAGCCAGCGATCCTCATGGATGCGCTGCGGCAACGCGACCCCGCCATGCACAAGCCAGTGCTGATGTTTGAACAGCAGCAATCGGGGCTCGAGTCAGACATGCTATCGGCGGCCATCCAGGCCACCTTCGAAGGCCTGGTGAAAGCTAACGAGCTTACCCGCAAGCCGGCTCCGCTCAGCAAGCTCACCGTGGCACTCAAGTGCGGCGGATCGGATGGCTTCTCCGGGATCTCGGCAAACCCCGCGCTTGGTTATGTGTCTGACCTGCTCGCCGCACTGGGTGGCAAGTCAGTGCTGGCGGAATTCCCCGAGCTTTGTGGCATCGAGCAGAACCTGATCAACCGCTGCGTCGACGACTCGCACGCCAACCGCTTCATCGAGTTGATGCGCGCCTACGCGGCCAGCGCCAAAGCGGTCCACTCCGGGTTCGAGATGAACCCCTCGCCCGGCAACATAAAAGACGGCCTGCTAACCGATGCCATGAAGTCTGCAGGCGCGGCCCGCAAAGGGGGCACCTCGCCCGTAACCGCCGTGCTCGATTATCCGGAATACGACACCACCCCGGGGCTGGCGCTGCTTTGTACCCCGGGCAACGACGTTGAGTGTGTGACCGCGCAGGTAGGTGCAGGCTGCAACGTCGTGCTGTTCACCACTGGCCTGGGCACGCCGACTGGCAACCCGGTGGCGCCGGTGATTAAGCTCTCCACCAACACAGCCCTGGCGCAAAAAATGTCAGACATCATCGACATCGATACCGGCGCGGTCATACGTGGCGAGACAACCATCGAAAAAGTGGCCGATTCGATTTTGAATCTCATCATCGAAGTTGCCAGCGGGGCAGTCAGGACTAAAGCAGAACAGCTGAACCAGAATGACTTTATCCCCTGGAAGCGCGGTGTCTCTCTTTAGGCGGGGTGGCACTCGGTAAATCTTGTAGTGGGCCCTGCGTTACTCTGGTGTCACGTGCTGCAGACAGGCATCCTCAATCCCGCGATCAGCTCTCTCCTTTGCCGCATCCGGCATACGAACACGCTGGTCATCGCGGATCGCGGCTTTCCCTTTTGGCCTCAGATCGAAACCATCGATATCTCGCTGATGGATGACATCCCGCGCGTGCTCGACGTTTTTCTGGCCATACGGAAAATCTTTCTGCCGACCCAGATCTACATGGCAGAAGAATTTCTCTCTATCAATCCGCCCGCGACCCATGCCGCGTTCGGCGAAGCCCTGGGAGCCATCCCCGTCAAGTACGAACCGCATGTGCTGTTCAAGCACCGGGTTCCGCCGGCGATTGGCCTGATTCGCACTGGCGACACGGTGCCTTATTCAAATCTGATTCTCGAGTCAGGTTGATCTCCTATGCAGCGCAGAACGTTTGTCAGGTCACTACTCGGCAGTGCGCTCCTGCGCAGCCATCCTCACTTGTTCGCCCAACAACCGGCCACCCCGCCTCCGCCAGACCCGGCCGTCAAACGCGTGCTCGTCATGTTCAAGTGCCACTTCGATGCCGGCTTCGTCGACACGCAGGCGGCGATCCTGCGGCGCTACTTCGACGTGTATTTCCCCAGGGCGATCACGGTCGCCGCCCAGCTCCGCCAATCCGGCAGCGAACGTTACGTGTGGACCACGGGATCCTGGCTGCTATACGAGTACCTGGAACAGGCGAAGCCCGCCGAGCGCGCCCGCATGGAAGCAGCCATCATGGATGGCTCGATCGCCTGGCATGCTCTGCCGTTCAGCTGGCAGACCGAGATGTTGGATCCTTCGATGATCGCCGGCAGCCTCGCCTTGTCGCAGTCGTTGGATCGCCGGTTCGGAAGGGTCACCACCGGCGCGAAGATGACCGATGTCCCCGGCCACACGCGTGGATTGATTGCGCCGCTCGCTGCACACGGCATTACGTTCCTCGAAATCGGCGTGAACGACGCCAGCCGGCCCGCGGAGCTTCCGCCACTGTTCCTGTGGCAAGCTCCCGGCGGCGCGAATCTGGCAGTGATGTATCACGCCAGCTACGGAGGCGTGGTCAGGGTGCCGGGTTCTGATGTAGCCATTGCCACCGTAGTGCGCGATGACAATCAGGGCCCGCACACAGTCGAGGAGATTCACACCACTTACACCACGCTGCGCGCCCGCTTTCCCAATGCAGAGGTGATCCCGCGCAGCCTGACTGACATGGCCCATGCAGTCCAGCCGCATCACGGCATCCTGCCGGTGGTCGCTGCGGAGATAGGCGATACCTGGATACACGGTGTGGCGAGCGATCCTCTTAAGGTCGCCCGCTATCGTGAGGTATGCCGATTGCGGCAGGCGTGGTTAGCGAAAGGCGAGTTCGCCGTGGGTGATGCAACTGATCTGGCCCTGCTACGCCATCTTCTGCTTGAGGCAGAGCATACCTGGGGCACCGATACCAAGACCTGGCTCGACTTCGATCACTACACGCCCAGCGATCTCCGTTCCATGTTGGATACGCCGCACTACAAAGTGGTGCAGTTCAGTTGGCAGGAGAAGCGGCAAGACCTGTTCGATGGTTTGGCAGCGCTGCCTGCGCCGCTGCGCCTGGAGGCAGAGAAACAAGTGCAAGCGCTGGCGCCAAACGCGCCCGCGCTGAGCCAGGCAAAAGGTCATCGCGCGGCCACTGACATTGAGACGAAGCACTTCACCCTGGGGATTGATCCTGAAACCGGCGCCATCCGCCGCCTGCGCAACAAGCAAAGCGGAAGGGAATGGGCATCCGCCGATCACCCGTTGGCCTTGTTCTCGTATCAAACACTGTCGCAAAAAGACTACGACGGCTTCTTCGATCGCTACGTGGTGAGCCAGGCCGATTGGGCCGGCAAAGATTTCGGCAAGCCGAACATCGAGAAGTTCGGCGCCGAAAGCAAGAGTTGGGTCCCCACCCTGGTGAATTTGCAAGTGGCTGAAGATGCGCAGGGCCACCGTCTGCTGGCGGAACTCGCGATCCACGACGCGCCCGCAATAGCATCGGGTCGAGCCGCCTTTCCCGGCAAGCTGTATCTCGAACTCGTTGCCCCGAAGTCCGAGCCGGTGCTTGAACTCAGCTTTTCCTGGTTTGCCAAGCCGCCAACGCGTCTGCCAGAAGCTCTGTGGCTGAGCTTCCATCCGGTTGCGCCGGATGCAAAGGGCTGGAAGCTCGACAAGTCCGGCGAGGCGATATCACCGTTGGACGTAGTCGTCTCCGGCAACCGTCACATGCACGCGCTCGATAAAGGCTTTGCCTACAAAGACGGATCAGGAGAATTGTCCATAGAAACTCTCGATGCGCCAGTGGTAACGATCGGAGTAAAGTCGCCGTTACCTTTCTCGAACGAAGCCCCTGATCCAACTGCCGGCATACACAGCAATCTCTACAACAACGCCTGGGGCACCAATTACATCATGTGGTTCAGCGAAGACATGCGTTTCCGCTACCGCATCCACGCCTAGTCGTCCCGCAAACACTTTCGGTCGATTGCAGTGAATTCCCACATCTCCCGGCTGAAGAGCGCCGTGAGATACGGCGCACCCGAGCCGGTAACAGCCCGAGGCAAAGGTCGGACTGCTCAACCAACTGGGGTGCCCC
>CAZZVD010000287.1:0-6323 GCA_964657465.1 uncultured Acetobacteraceae bacterium
GGCTTGAGTGGGGGACATCCTGCTCCGCTCCCTCAGCCAGACCGATGCGTATCGCACCCCGTTCATCCCGTCCTTAGCTTGCACCGCAAGGAGATTCCTTGGGCTGAAATTTGGGGCTTGCTAACGGCTTTCGAATTGGATGTAGTCGACCGGCGCCGGCTCGCCCTGGTCGGGCGTGCCGCGCACGGTCAGCGTGTCGCTCGGCTTGAGCCGAACGCCAGGCAGGGTAAACAGGGTGCTCGTGCTGCCATCGAGATGAGCGTCAACAGCTGCCGGCGGTAACGTTGCATCGGCGGTCCAACGGGCGATCGTCTTTCCGTTCAAAAGCAACTCGTAATGTGCGGCGCCGGTGCGCAAGTCGAAGTAGCGCACGCCAACCGTGTAGACACCAGCAGCCCTCCCCGGCCTGGTGCTCAGGCTGCAGGGGCTCGCCCGGTTGCAGACCACGGCCTTCCCCGCAGAAGCAGTCTCCCAGGGCGTCACGTTGACAGGGGTGTAACCATCGCTCTGCATCGCCTCTGCTTCGATGCGATCAGGGTAGATCCCAACCCGGCCCAGCTTGTCGCGAATCCCGGAGATGTTCTGGAACCACGCAGTGACCGCATCACGCCACACCACCGCATGACTGGCCTCGTACTGAAACAGCGACAGTATCTCCCCATAGCGCGGCTCGTCGATCATCCCATGCAGAGTGCGCCACCGTGCCGGATACGTACCGGCCGCCGCAGCCCCCTCGTAATGCGAGTCATACACATACTGCACCAGCGTCTTTCCCTGGTGCAGCATGAAGTCGTACGGCACATGATGCATGAACAGCAACAGGCTGTCCGGGCAGCTCTCCAGCGATTCGTACACCCTCGCTAACTGCGGCGGATACTGACCGATAAACCCGGTGCCGGTAGCCACGGTACGATCCATGCCGATGCCTTTGTTATCTGCGCGGAACCATTGGCCCCATCCATTGCGCTCCGCGGACTCAATGCCCGGACCGTAATGGATACTAATGATGTTGGTCAGGCCGCCAATGCCGAGCGGGCCGGTGTACTGCTCGTACACACGCCAGGAATTCTCCTGCAAACCATTCACCACAAAATCCACCCTGGGATCGTTGCCAAAGGTGAGGCGTGTCCACGTGTCGACGATCTCATGGGTGCTCAGGTCAGGGTTCCACGCCAGCCTGCCGAATCCGTAGAGATTCGCCATCGCCATCGGGTGATGCAGCCAATTCGTATCAAGGCCCACGTTGGCGACCCCGACAAACCCGCCAAGTGGTTGGTGAAAGCTTTTCCCTGCGACGATCTCGCTCACCGGCGTACTTCGATTGTCCGCGCGCAGATCGGTGTCGAGTACCCATTTCCACATGGGCACCAGGAACACCATGTGGCGTTGCTGCCCGGTGTACTCCTGGGTGATTTGCAGCTCGATCGCCTGGCTGGTTTTGCGCAGCGCCGCGAACAAAGGCGACACCGGCTCGCGCACCTGAAAGTCGATGGGGCCGTGCTTTATCTGAATGACCACGTTGTGTTCGAACTTTCCATCGAGACTGCGGAAATTGTCGTAGCCGGCGCGGGCACGATCCGCTTTCGCGTCATTCCAGTCAAGATGATTGTTGTAGACGAAGCCGCGATACAGCACCAGACCGCCATGCGGTTTAAGCGCCCGGGCGACCGTGTTGGCCGCCTCCGCGGGGGTACGGTGATACTGGGAGGGTCCGGGGCGTCCTTCTGAATCAGCCTTGATTACAAAGCCGGCGAAATCAGGGATCACGCGGTAAATCTCATTCACCTTGTCACGCCACCACCTCCCTACCGCCGGGTCCAGTGGATCGAACGTGCGCAGATGGCCGACGACCTGCGGGCTGGAGAGATCGATGGAGAGCGACATGCGCACGCCCCAGGGGCGAAACGCGTCCGCAATGCGCGCCAGTTCGCGGATCATGTCCGGATCCAGCGTGCGCAGATCGGCATTCACGTTGTTGACGGTCGCCCCGTTCAAACCAACCGACGCCAGCAGGCGGCCGTAGTCAGAGACGCGGTGGAGATCGGGCCGCACATGACCGTTCTCAAAAAATAAGCTGCGGCCAGCGTAACCGCGCTCGATGGTTCCGTCGAAATTGTCCCACTGGTTCACCCAGCGAATCGGGGACGAGGGCGACTCCGCAACCGGAGTCAAAAATTTAGATTCGGCAATCTGTTCCAGGGCGCGGAACACGCCGTAGAGCTCACCACGATCCGTGCCCCCGGCAATCACCCAATAGTGATGATGGGCAACGAAAGGCGCGACGGAGAAGCCCTCTGGCGCGAGCGGCGAATCTGTTTGGAAGCCGGGAAGCACGCGCCGAATCTCTGCCGGCGTGCCGAGCAGGAACGCATCTTCCTGCGGCAGCGTCGTGGCGACGCGCACATTCTCGCCCAGCATAGAATGGAGCCCGCGGGCAAGTTCGCTGGCGGCGCTGCGAGCCACTGGCGACGTGCCGAGCACCACAATCCACTGGGGATCTGCTTTGTACTGCTGCGCAATTTGTAACGGCAGGGGAGAGTAACGCAGCCAACCCGCTTCGCCCGTCTCTGCGCGGAGACCAGGAGCGGTGGCAAAGCAAAGCAGGGCCAGCACAGCGAGCACGGCGCGGGGGCGCATGGCTCGTATCTTAACGTCGAAGCCGGCGATGCTTCCTTGTAAAATCAGCGGTATGCCCCAACATGTTGGTATCGTTGCTTGTTCCGCCGAGGGCGCCGCGCTGTGTTATCGCTCCATCTGCGTGGCCGGTGCAGACCTCTTCGGGCCGCACGATCACCCCGAGATCTCGCTGCACACGCATTCGCTGGCCGAGTATATGAAGTGCATCGACCGCGATGACTGGAGCGGCGTGGGCGAGTTGATGCTAAGCTCTGCCGGCAAACTGGCGAGCATCGGCGCGGACTTTCTCATCTGCCCCGATAACACCATTCACCAGGCGCTGCCATTGATTGAAGCAAGATTGCCGCTGCGTTGGTTGCATATTGCCGACGCGGTCGCTGCGCAGGCGGTCGGGCGCGGCTTCAAGCGTCTCGGTCTGACCGGTACACGCTACCTGGTTCAGAGTCAGGTATATCCGGAGAAGCTGACAGCGCGCGGCCTGGAGTTCGTCCGTCCCAATGCAGACGAGAGGGAAGCGATGAACCGCATCATCATGGAGGAACTGGTGTACGGTGTGTTCAAACCCGAGTCGGTGGCAGTGTTTCAGCAGGTGATCGAGCACATGAAGCAGCAGGGGTGTGATGCCGTGGTGTTGGGTTGCACGGAGATCCCGCTGTTGATGAACGATGAGAACTCGCCGCTTCCCACTCTGGACTCCACGCGGTTACTTGCGCGCGTGGCCCTGCGCCGGGCGGTGCAACACCATCCCGGCAAATAGGTAAGGGTTCGTGACGAGCCGGCTCAACCAACGGTAGGAAACTGCAACTCCAGGCCTTTCTCGTCCGGCAGGATCATGATCTTCACCTTGCCCAGAGATTCAACGATCCAGTCGGCGACGGCAAGCTGCTCGATGGTGTGAGAAAACGTAGTGGCCAGCACCTTGCATCCTGCCGCGTGGCCCGCCTTGCTGCCAGAGGGCGAGTCTTCAATCACGATGCAGTCAGCCGGCGCCAACCCCAGTATCTTCGCGCCTTTCAAGTAGGGCTCTGGATGCGGCTTGCCATGCGCGACCAGGTCGGCCGTGATGATGTGTTCTGGCACAGGAATGCCGGCGTGGGCCAGCCGGCTGCGCGCCAGCCGCTCGGTGGCTGATGTGACAATCGTCCAATACTTCTGGGGCAGCAGCTGCAGAATGGACACCACCCCTTCCAGTACTTCCAGGCCCTCGGTATCTTCAATCTCGAGATCCTCGATCACCTTGAGTTCAGCGGCGTGATCGGCGTCCGGCTTCAGCGTGCGCACGGTTTCAATGGCGCGCATGCCGTGAGCGGTCTTGATCGTCTGGCGTACATCCAGCCCGTGACCCTCGGCCCAGGTTTGCCAGCTTCGCTCTACCGAGCCAAGCGAGCTCACCAGTACCCCATCCATGTCGAAAAGCAATCCTTTGGTTCTTACGGTGATCATGTTGCGTCTCCCATAGCGAATGTGCGCCCTGCTTCCAGCAGAGCCTGAAGTGATGCGCGGGAGCCACTCTCCGCGTAAATGCGCAGCAACGGCTCAGTGCCTGAGGCACGGAACAGCAGCCAGCTTTCGGCTGCGGAAGGCCTGCCGTCAGCCTCCGGATTGCTGAGATAAAACTTGAGCCCATCCAGCCGTTCCAGGCGGAGTACGCGCATGCCGGCAAATTCGCTTACCCCCGCGGAAGCACGCTGGATCGCCGACTGCTTAGCATCTTCCGGAATATGCAGATCGAGACGTCCATACTGGTGCTCGCCATATTCCTGCTGTAGGCCCTCAACCAGCGCCCCGAGGGTACGGCCCTCTTCGGCCATGACGTTAGCCAGCAGCAGCGCATTCAACAGGCCATCGCGTTCGGGTAAGTGCCGGCCAATACCGATACTGCCGGACTCTTCGCCGCCGATCAAAATATCTTTATCCAGCATCAGCGCGCATACATGCTTGAAGCCGATGCCATGCTCGTACAATTTGCGCCCGTAACGAGCAGCGATGCGGTCCAGCATCCCTGTGGTGTTGAACGCACGCGCCACATCGCCAGGCCATTGCTTGCGCTTCAGCAGCCACTCCAGCAACACGCAGTAAATCTTGTTGGCGTCGACGAACTGGCCCTGTTCATCGACAGCGCCGATGCGGTCGGCGTCCCCATCCGTAGCAAATCCAGCCTGGCAGTGGTGCTCCAGCACCGCAACTTCGAGCGCGCGGATGTGTGGGGGGATCGGCTCTGGTTGTATACCAGGGAAAAGCGGATTCAACTCCGCGCGAATCTCCACGTGGCCGATGCCGAAGCGGTTGAATATATCTGAAAGCACGCCGCGCCCGGCGCCATACATGCTATCCACTGCATACGTTTGCCGGGCGGCCGCAATGCGCTTGAGGTCGGCAAACACCGAGATGGCCTCGACATAGGGCGGCAGAAAATCGATCTCGGTGATGGCAGCCATGCTGGCGGCCCTGGGAGCCCCTTGCCCGAGGTAGTCCTGAATTTTCGACATGATGGCCGGGCTGCCAGAACCTCCGTAGCTCGCCTTGTATTTCACCCCGTTCCACTGATACGGATTATGGCTTGAGGTGATCATCACTCCACCCGCCGCACCCAGATGCTTGACTGCGTAGGAAAGAGCCGGTGTAGGCGTGATGCGGTCAGCGAGGCGCACCGGGATGCCCGCCGCGGCGGCGACCTCGGCCACGATCTGGGCGAAGTGCCGGGACATGAAGCGGGTATCGTAACCGACACAGATCCCACGGGCCGGATCTTCATGCTCGCAGACATAGCGAGCAATGGCTTCAGCCGCAATGCGAACATTGCTATCGGTAAAGTCGCTGGCGAGAATGCCTCGCCAGCCGTCGGTGCCGAACTGAATGGGTTTTTGCATTGCCGGGAAGTGCGCTGCAACCACGCTAGATCAACTCGTCATGCTTGCCGGCAAGCTCACTCACGATGCGGCGGACATCCTGCGAGCGTTCGCGCGTAGTAATCAGGATGGCATCTTCTGTCTGCACCACCACCAGATCGTCGACGCCGACCAGGGCTACAAAGCGGTCTGGACTGTATACGTAATTGCCACGGGCATCGATGGCCAGCGAATCTTTCGACTCGGTTACGTTGCCCTGGACGGCGTTGCCCTGCTCCAGGTGATGCAGGTACAAGGCTTCCCACGATCCCAGATCGTTCCAGCCAAAGTCGGTAGGCAGGCAGTACAAGTTGGAGTGGTGCTCCCCTTTGGTAGAGCGGGGCTCGAGCACCGCGTAGTCGATGCTGATGTTTTCGCAGGCGGGGTAAAGCTTTGCGAAGACCTCGCCGAACTGCGGTGTGCCATAGGCATCTGCGATCTGCTGCAGCAGGGGCGCTGTTTCGGAGAGATGCTCACGGATCGCGTTGGCCAGGGTGCGCGCGGACCACAGAAAAATGCCGCTATTCCAGTAATACGTGCCGCTCTCGACAAACTCCTGTGCCCGTTCCCGGTTGGGCTTCTCTGTAAAGCGGCGCACGCGCAGAACGCCGTCCGGTAATCGGTCGCCGGTCTCGATGTAGCCGTAGCCGGTCTCGGGGCGCACCGGCTTTACCCCGAGCACCACGATGTTCTCGCCTGCCGCCGCGAGCGCAATGGCCTTCTCGATGGTGGCCCGGTATTGCTGGTCATCGGTAATGACGTGGTCTGCGGGGAATACTCCCAGCACGGCATCGGGCG
>CAZZVD010000288.1:0-2209 GCA_964657465.1 uncultured Acetobacteraceae bacterium
TTGTCGCGACGTGTGGTGGTCAATAACTGTCGCTTTATTGGTTACGAATAGCTTCTTTGGTACATGCGTGAAATGCGGTCGTGCCAGCCCAGCCGGTCCTGATCGAAGCAGGCCCAGAGAAAGCCCAGGCCTAGCGGCGCCGCGGACAATAACAACAGCAAAACTCGGCGGCACATGGCGCTGCGGCTGGGATTCTCGTCCTCAAAGGTGCATAACGCGATCCTGGCGTAGCGCATGCCCGGGGTGGCTTCCGCGAAGCGGAAGAAGAGGTAGTGGTAGAGCAGAGCAAAGCCGCCAAGCACCAGGCCGCCTGCCATCAGTGCTGGTCTACCGGCTGGCGGGTGTGCGGTGCAGGCGACAAACACCAGAACGAAGACAGCAAAGGCGGCAAAGATGAGGGCGCCGTCAAACACAGCAGCCATCACACGATCTTCCATGGTCGCGGTGTTGAGAGCCTTCTGCTGCACCGGCTCGCCATGGCGTGCCGCCTGCGGCGAATTCATAGCCGCCTCATCCAGCCGGATGGGCGACCAGTTTGCTGGAGCGGGCCCAACACTCACACTCTGAGATACGCTTTCGGACGATACTTCGAATACTTTGAGCTGGGATCCGTCATTCTGCGCTTCTTCCGCCGATACGCGCAAAGGACCCTCGGCAAGCCGTGGACGTACCTTGCGGGCAGCCACCAACTCTCTCGGAAACTCGATGAGATTGACTGCCAATGGTTCGACGGTCATCTCCTCTTCTTCCTCCACCTCTTCGTGAACGGCAGGGGAGGGATCTTCGTAGCCCATGCTGGCCATGGTCGACTCGGGCAGGCTCTCGTCCTGGGTGGATACATGCCAGGCGGGAAACGCCACTGCTTCCTCCGTGTGCGGCTCGGCTACGAGCACGGGCTCGCCGGCATCACGACGCAGCGCGGCAGCGTGCGAGCGGGCGCGCACATCCGCGGCCAGCACGTCGCTGTAGGAAGGAGCATTGGCATACCGCTCGGCTACTTTCGCCGCCAGGCGCGAGGCGCGCGATTCTGCTTTTTGCCCGAGTTCTTCAACGCCGGGCAGAGCGGTCTGCTCAGGGATACTGCGCAAACGGCGCGAACGCGTAGCGGCGAGACGCTCGTTCAGTTCTTGCTTCCAGGCTGGCACAACTTCGGCGCCAGTGTGAGCAATCGCTTCTCCGATATTTTGGGCAAAGGGACTCAATTCTTAACTCCTGTGGGGTGGAACATGGTGCTCACAACTTGAAAAGGAAGACGGGCGTATGACACATCCGGTAGGGTGTATCCCCGTAGGCATGGGAAGCAGCGCCGGGACTCTCTGGTATGCAATTTCATTTATGGCCACATGTGCGGATTTCATCGCGGAAAGCCGTTGAAACCTTGCGTGCTTCGCCAGTGGAAGCGTCCAGCGCACGAAGCGGAAAAAAGCACACGCTTCTTACCTTCATCGGCACGGGCAGCGATGGCGAGTAAACAGGGCGATTTCAACCAGAGCGGCGGAGCCTCAGAAAGCCTTGCGGGTGAGCTATTTGCTATCCTAGCTTCGCCGCTGGAAATGAGAGTCCCCACCTGTTTGTTTATCACAGCAATATTGCTGTGTCATCCCAAGGTTTGGCCGCAGAGGTTGACGAGAGAGTTTCCCTCGGCAGCAGTTGCAAGCGTCGCGTTCAGCTCACCCGCCCCTGATCCCGCGCATGCAGGCAGCACCGCGCAGAATGCAGATCCCCAGGCCGCTCTTCCAGATGCGCCAGCGTATCCAATCGCAGAGCCAGTGGCTGCGCCACCGTCGGGTGTTCCGGTAAAGCTGCAAGCCAAACTACAGGAAAAGCATGGCACTCTGTTTACGCTCAGCGACGACGTAAAGATCGAGTACAAGGATTACGTGCTGACCGCGGATAAGATCTCCTACGATCAGGAGACTGGCGACGCCGAGGCTGACGGACACGTTCGCTTGCAGGGAGGGCGGAATAACGAACTGATTCTCGCCGATCACGGCAAGCTGAATTTCGCGCTCGAGACCGGCCGCTTTGAGAATGTAACCGGCAGTGTTGGCCGCTTATCTTCCACCAGCAAGCGCAAGGTGGTGTACAGCACGGCCAATCCCTTCCTGTTTACGGGCCGCCTGCTGATTAAAGAGGGCCCGGAACGCTACCAGATTGTGCAGGGCACGATGACGTCGTGCTTACTACCTGACCCGGACTGGCAGATCCA
>CAZZVD010000288.1:2309-6307 GCA_964657465.1 uncultured Acetobacteraceae bacterium
GGCGCCCAGTACTACTCGAAACGTGGATGGTCGCCGAGCGGCGATTTTCGCTATCGGGGCCGCGGCGAAGACTTCGCCTCCGCGCGGTTCAGCGCTTTATTCGACCGCGGGCTGGCGCCCACGTACATCAACCAGGGTGGTCAGGATGTGCTGTTTAGCGGGCGGCGCGATTTCGATCTGGATGAGCACACGCGCGCGATCGCAACCGGCGAATACCTGAGTTCGTTCGTCTATCGCGAAGCCTTTGCAGAATCGTTCGCGTTGGCGGTCGCTTCGCAGGTGACCTCTTCGGCATTTGTCACCCACAATGCGAGCGGGCGATCCGCTAGTCTTCATTTCGACCGCTACCAGAACTTCGAAGGCATCACGCAGGTGGGCAACGGTTACCAGACGCCGCAGATCCGCATTCTTCACCTGCCGTCTCTCGACTTCAACACGCTGCCGCAGGCCTGGATCAAGACGCCTCTTTTGTTGAGTGTCGATGGATCCACGGCTGGCCTCAACCGCAGCGAGCCTGGCTTCAAGACTGGTACCGTTGGGCGCTTCGACGTGTATCCGCACCTGGAACTGCCGTTACACGTCGAAGGATGGACGCTGCGGCCTTCCCTGAGCGTGCGGGAAACCTTCTACACCAAGCGGCAGGTTGCCAGCAGCACAACACCCTCACCGGTAGACGCTACGGTGAATCGTGCGGACCTGGAAGCTGGATTTGAACTGCGGCCACCTGCACTCATGCGCGAGTTTCGGGCGCCTGCGCTGGAGCGCCTGTTGGGTGCGGACGTGCGGCACACCATTGAGCCCGGTTTGAAATATCGATATGTGCGGGGCGTCAATAACTTCTCGTCCATTCCGCGCTTCGACTCCAGTGACATCGTGAGCGACACCAATGAGCTGGAATACTCCGTCACTCAGAGGCTTTTCTTCCGGCACTTGCGACCGAAGAAGTGCAATAGCGGCACGTTACCTGCGCCGGTGAATGGGATCATCAATGTGCCCACGACCTACGCGGAGTGTGGTGGGGACACCAGCGAATGGGTCACCTGGAAGCTGGCCGGCAAATACTTTTTCGATCCTTACTTTGGTGGTGCGGCGGTGGCGCTGCGGCGTAATGTGCTTGCCTCCACGCTTGATCTGACGGGGGTCGCCTTCCTGAATGGTCCGCGCAACGTTTCCCCCGTGCTGTCGCGATTGAAGGTGCGCACCAGCCAACGGACCGATCTGGAATGGGATGCCGATTACGACTTCAAATCGAAGCGGTTGGACGTCAGCAATATTTACGCGGATTACCGGCGTGCAAACGTGTTCGGGAGTGTCGGCTATTCGACCTTGCAGGCGCTGAATGCGACCTTTAGCTCGAGCCTGGCGACCCAGGTCACCAAGTACAATCTCCTGCGGCTGCTGCTGGGGTATGGGGACCCCACCAAGCGCGGCCTCAGCTCCGGCGTAAGTGCCGGCTATGACTTCATTCAGAATGCCCTGCAGTATGGCGGCATCGAGTCCTCCTACAACTGGGACTGCTGTGGATTCAGCGTGGAATACCGCCGCCTGGCACTGGGTGCGGTCCGTAATGAGAACCAGTACAGCTTCAACTTCACGCTTGCGGGCGTGGGCGCTGCCGGGAACTTGAAACGCTCGGAACGGATCTTTTGAGCACCCGCCGGTCGCTGGACATGGTGGCTGGTAAACCGTTCTAATGAGACATGGCATGGAAAGGTGGTTGTCTTGTCTCTGCGCCGCACCCTGGTTATGTGTCTGCTGGTTACGCTGTCAGCAGGCTGCAAGGCTCAAAGCGCCCCCAGCGCTTCTTCTGATAGATCTCAGCCGGTATCTACGCCCCAGCTCACCCGGAGAATCGAAGTGTTGGTACGTTCGCAGTTTGAGGTGCCTCCCAATGTGGAGGTGACTGTGGGCAATACCAGCAAGAGTGAGTTTCCCGGGTTTGAGAATCTGCCGATTACCTTTGGCAGGAATGGCAAGCAGACGGTGGTCAACTTTCTTCTCTCCGCAGACCGGAACACGGTAGCGCGCCTGGAGAAGTTCGATATTAGCCATAGTCCTTCGGACATGATCTCGATCCAGAACCGGCCGGTCCGTGGGCCCGCCGATGCCAAGGTCACGATCATCAACTTCGACGACCTGGAATGCCCTTATTGTGCGCGTATGCATGAGCAGCTGTTCCCGGCAACGGTCGACCGTTACAAGGGCATGGTCCGATTTATATACAAGGATTTCCCCCTGGTGGAGATCCACCCGTGGGCGCTGCACGCGGCGATCGACTCAGGCTGCCTGGCAGACCAGAGCGGAGAGGCATACTGGCGTTTCGTGGACTACGTCCACACGCACGCGGACGAGGTGAAGGGTACCGGGCACGATGCGCAGGAGGCGAACCGTACGCTTGACCGGCTGGTGCGCGAGGAAGGCCAGCGCTCGAAGCTGGATGCCGCCAAACTGGATGCCTGTGTTACCAAGCAGGACGAGTCCGCTGTGCGCGCCTCCATGAAGCAGGGAGATAGCCTGGGAGTGAACGGTACCCCGACCTTGTTTATCAATGGTGAGCGCATTTCTGGCGCGCTGCCACAGGCGGAACTGTGGACCGCGATTGACCGGGCGTTGAAAGAGGCTGGCGTGATGCCGCCGCCGCAGGTTGCCGAAGGCAGCAAACAGCCAGGCGCCACCCCATCGCCGCAGAAGTCTATACCATAGGTTAGGTTTCCCCCGCAGATGTTTGGGTTAAGGGCGATTTTGCCCGTAAGGAGAAGCATTGTTGGAATCGAGATTAGAGCGAGCCAGCGGGCCAAGGGCAGCCGCGGCAGGAGTGCGGCCCGCCATTCTGTGCGCCTCGCTCACTTTAGTTTTGCTGAGTAGTGGCTTCGTCTCCGGATGCAAGCGGTCGTATGGGCCCGATGTGGTCGCGCTGGTGAATGGCCAGCCCATTCGTCGCGCCGAGGTGGAAAAGTTTTACCGCGACAACCTGGGCAATAACAAAGAGCAGCCAACCCGGGAACAGGCCGATGCTACGCGGCTGGGCATCCTGAAACAGCTGATCGACGATGAGATTCTCCAGCAGTCCGCGAAGAAGATGAACCTGGTCGCCAGCGATGAGGAAGTGGATGCCAAGCTGGCGGAGTTCAAAGCGCCCTACACGCAGGAAGAATTCGATAAGCGATTGCAGGCCGCGAGCATGTCGCTGGACGACCTGCGGCTGAGCATCCGGCGCAACCTGACGACGGAAAAGGTGATGAACAAGGAAGTGAACTCGCGAATTAACATCACCGACGCGGATATCAGTAATTTCTACAACTCGAACAAGGCTCAGTTCAATTTCATCGAACCCAAGTACAACATTGCCGACATCGTCGTGACCTCGCAGCCGACACCGATGAAGCAGGGCGCCAACCTGCAGAACAGCAAGGCCGGGAACGATGGGGAAGCTCGCCGAAAAATTGAGATGATCCACAATCACCTCGAAAGCGGTGAGGACTTTGCCACGCTGGCGATGAATCTCTCGGAAAACACCAATGACGCGAATAATGGCGGGAATATGGGGTTCATTCCAGAGTCCAGCCTGCGCAGCGATCCTACGGTGTTTGCGGCCATCTCCCGGCTGCAGCCGGGGCAGATCACTGATGTGATTCCAGCCATGGTGCCGGGCTCGCGGACTCCCGCGGGATACTCGATTTATAAGCTGATAGAGAAGGTACCGGCTGGGCAGCGGGAGTTGAATGATCCCCGAGTGCAACAGGATATTCGGCAACAATTGCGGGACAGCCGGGCGCAACTGCTCCGCGCGGCTTATTACGAGATGATGCGTGACCAGGCCAAGGTGGAAAACCATCTTGCAGAGCAGATCTTCAAGAGCGGCGCGCAGTAAGGATCCTGTGGCCTGTCAATCGCTTCTTGAAGTCGCAGGGTGATTGCAGCGTAGAGAGTTACTGGTGGAGGATCGTGAATTCCCACATCTCCCGACTGGAAAACGTCGTGAGATATGGGGCACCCCA
>CAZZVD010000289.1:0-6287 GCA_964657465.1 uncultured Acetobacteraceae bacterium
CTGTTAACCGAAGGGTTGTAGGTTCGAGTCCTACCTGAGGAGCCAAATCTTACAAAAATGCTTGAGTAGGCCACCCCTTCCTAACCCCTGCGCCGGGTGCCCCATATTTCACCGCGGTTTTCACGCGGGGAGCTGGGGCTGCGTTAGCGACTGCGGGCAACGGGGTCACTGCACGCGTGGGCGTCACACGAGGCTTCACCTTCTTCGGCTGCAATGCCGGGGCCGGCGCACGGCCGGGCATGTATGCGAGTTCCACCCGCGTTCCGCTTTGCGTGCCCGGCAGGGTAAATACATGCACCGGGTGCGTCCGCAGGCCAAAGAACAACGCCAAAGCGGCCACTGCATGCGCACCGGCCGAGAGCGAGGTAGAGCTCACCCAGTGGCGCCGGATTGGGAGCGGGGCAAACACTTGATTGGAACCCATTCTACGCGCGCGCCGCGCAGTGCCGTCTGGCGATTTTGCAGGCCGTGTCACCCTGTTCGCTACAACTTCCGAGCACCCGGAGGGCTTCAGTCATGGGGCGGCAGTGCATCCGGCATGCTGGCAACGCCCGCGCCGCCCTGAGCATCGAGTTCCAGGACCGGGGCGTAGATCCCAAGCACGTTGCGGCGCCACCAATTCCCGGTCTGGTGCTTCTCCCGTTCAGAGGTGAACCAATACTGCCAAAGCACCGCACGCACTTGTTTCGGTGGCTCCGCCGCGAAGGGGTTACCGGCAAACAGCGCCAGCACATCCCGGTCGTTGGTCAGCAGTCGTTCCTCGGTGCGGGGCACCAGCAAATTCTGCTGCCATGGTCCCAGCGAAGCAAACCACAGGTTCCACTCAAACCGCGGCTGATAGGGAGCATAGATGCCAGGCGCCTTGTGCAATTCCTGAGGCTTGAAGCGATAGGGGTACGGCACCCAGGTTTGCCCATCCCGCGAACCCTGGAACTCGATCTCGTAGCGCCCCCGCGTCATCACGGCGAACAAGCCGTATTGGTTCGCAATACGGAAGGGCTCCAGCATGGTCACCGGTTGCATCGGCAGGGGCAGGCGCCCGAACACCATCGAGGCCAACTCGACCGTGGTCACGTAACCCAGCAGGCTTAGCACGATCGCACTGGCCGCAAGGCGAAAGGGCCGCCAGGCTTGCCATCTGACATGCTCCGCATACTTCTTCTCTTCGGCCCATCCACTGCGCACAAAGGGAAACCAATCGAAGAACCGGTCATCCAACAGCAAAAATCCAAGTGCCAGCACCAGGTAGTTAAGAAAGGCGTAGTTGGCTGTGAAGATCACGCCCACTTCCCAGGGCGTCACGATCAGGAAGCAGATAACTCGCCACCGGCGCGGCAAAAAGATCATCCACACGATCACCAACTCCATCGCCAACGTCGAGAAAGCCGTGGCTACGTGGAACCAGTGGGGTAGATGCTCTACGTACCAGCCAATCCAGGTGGGCAGGGGGCCATTCTGGTAGTACTCATCCATCGCGGTCAGGTGACGCCACTGCGAGTCTCCGCTCAGCAACTTAACGAGACCCGATTCAAAGTAGATTCGGAACCATTCCCACTGCAGAAGGAACAAGCTGGCGCGCGACGGCGGGCTGCCCGCCCCCAAACCCGGGCGCCAACCAGAGGGCGCGAAGAACAGCGATAGGAACCCCGCTTCCAGCAGCATGCCATCCGACTGGTAGCTCGAGAAGTCCTGCGCTGCGGCCACAAACGAAAGAAAGCAGACGAAACAGCCCACCAACATGCCCCGGGGCCAGACATTGCCAAACAGAAGCAGGGATGTCGCCAGTCCGGCCCAACATACCCCCATCAGCAGGTGAGGCCCGCTGCCCATCCAGAACAGTGTCGGCGCAAACCACAGCCGGGCCAGGGGGCCGTAGGTTTGCGCGACCGCTGCCAGGTATCGATCCGCTGGCAGTACGCCCGCGTGCCCGATCAGACCGCGGATCTGAAAGAGGAGAGAGACAAAAGTGGAGGCGTAGATCAGGCCCAACACGCGCAGAAAGATCCAGCGCGGCTTCAGGCGATCAGCCGCACCCCCTTCGGAGCTAAAAATCGCCAGTAGCCCTGAGGGCCATGGATTCATTGCCAGCACCTCTATTCTGCAGATGCCGGAACGGAGAGAGGCGGCCCTCACGGCGCAATATGAACGCGCAAGCGCTCAAAGGAGTTTGGGAACGCCGCCCTTACATCTGCGTCGCAATGCTGGCGTCTGTCTCGGCAGAGTTCCCCCGGTGGGCCGTCCAGGCACCGCGGCCCGGTGCTCAGCGGTGGTAAAGTAGCGGAGTCGTTTACCGCGCCTATGCCCATCTCCGAAGATCTCGCACTGATCGCCCGGCAGGAAAACGAACTACAACTCACCGCGTTCGATGAAGAAACCGCGTGGCGCCTTGGCTCATGGGTGCGCAACAGCGCCGTTGCTCGCGGTCTAATCCTGGTGGTCGACGTGCGGCGCTTCGGCCAACCCCTCTTCTACAGTGCGCTTGCCGGCACGACCCCTGACAACGTCGAGTGGATTCGCCGCAAAGGCAACGTAGTCGCCCGGTTTCACCGCAGTTCCTACGCCATGAAACTGGAGCTTGAAGCGAAGCAGTCCGACTTGTTACAGCGTTACGGCCTGCCGCTCGCCGACTACGCGGGACACGGAGGCAGTTTCCCTATCCGTGTCGCTGGGGCTGGGGTGATCGGGTCGATCACCGTTTCTGGCTTGCCCGATCGTGCCGACCATCAGTTAGCGGTGGAAGCGCTCTGCGCCGAAACAGGCCGCGATTTCGAAGCCTTGCGCCTGGTTTGAACTCCTGTCGCGCCGTACCTCCTACGCGCCAATACCGCGGAAAGCCGGCCGCGCTAACCCGGATTTCTCACCACAACCCTCAGCTTCCGACCACAATGCCTTAATTCCTGGACGGGTGCCCCATGTTCGCCGACTCCGGCGTACATGGGCTGAATACGACGGGCGAAGCCCTTCAAACGTTCTCACTCCACTTACTAAAAACATTGGAAAGACGTCATACTCAACCCACGTACGCCGGAGTCGGCGAACATGGGGCACCCCTCCTGGGGGTGGGGGCATTGTGGGTGTCTCCAGACAGTCCTGGTGAGAAATCCGGGTTAAGCCACGCCCAGCGCCGGTGCGGCCACCGTGCCGTAAGCTCGTTCGCTTTCACCAACACACGTCAGGGTCAGCACGGTGATGTCGGTCGACCTTGATTGTTTCTCATCCGCCGTAGCCGGTTGCGTCCGCTACGTCGGGCTGCGCCGCCGTCGCGCCCAGAAAAACAGCAACCAGCAGGCAGACACAACCCGCCCTCAGGCAAGCAAAAAATGGAAGTATACCGGGGCATGCGTATGAGCATAACGCCTGCTTCTCAGACCGGCCCAGCAGAAATTGTTACTTCGGCCAGGTTTAGAGGCCGAGCGCGGTCAAGCCTGCGTGCTCGTCTGGCCTTCGCCCCAGAGGCCAGCGGAATTTACGGTCGCCGTCGCTGATCGGCAGGTCATTGATGCTGGCATGGCGCACCACCATCAAACCCTGCTCGTCGAACTCCCAATTCTCATTGCCATACGCGCGAAACCACTCGCCTTCGTGGGTGTGGTATTCGTAGGCAAAACGGACCGCAATGCGATTGCCGTCAAATGCCCAGAGCTCTTTGGCTAACCGGTAGTCCAGTTCCGCAGCCCACTTTCGCCTCAGAAACATCATTATCTCTTCACGCCCGCGGAGGAACTCGGCACGATTGCGCCAGCGTGAGTCCACGCTATACGCCAGGGCAACCTTCTCCGGGTCACGCGTGTTCCAGCCATCTTCAGCGAGGCGCACTTTTTGCACCGCTGTCTCCAGCGTGAACGGTGGCAAAGGAGGACGTGCGGTCATGGAGACACCTCACCACAAACTTGCACCGCGATACCGCCAATCGTAATTATGTCTTTTGAACTTCCGCAAGCTGCCGGCGCAGACTCTCGTTTTCCTGTTCCAGCGCCTGCACGCGCTTTTCGACTGCCTGCATGCCTTCGCGGATCTCTTCCGCTGTGTACCTTGGCGTGATGTGTTGCGGACAGTTCCAGTCGAACGCCTCCAAATGGATCACGAACACTCGTTCAATCACGCTCTTTTCGCCGGGCATGCGCACCCTGGGCAGCCAGATCTGGGCCGCCTCGCCTTCCAGCACCTTCACCCGCCCAAGGATCTTCAGCCGGGCCTGGCGAGGATAGTCGACCATGATCATCGCCGCCCGGTCATCCGAGAGCAGGTTCCCTGTGCTGACGTACTGCTTGTTACCGCGAAAGTCGCCGAGCGCCAGCGTGCGTTCGTCAATCACTTTCAGGAAGCCTTTTGGGCCACCGCGATGTTGCACATAGGGCCAGCCGGTGGACCCGATCGTCGCCCAGTAGAAACTGTCGCGTTCTCCCAAAAAGTCGATCTCGAAGGGCGTTAACCGATCCTGGTTTGCGTCCTTCTCCATGCGTTCATACTGGCGGCGGCTGCCGTACCGCTCCTGCAGTTGTTTGACCAGCGGCGTAAATACCAGTGAACCAAAACTCATATCGTCCTCACGGCGAGCTTAGCAGGGCTGTACCGGCAAAGCAGCCAGTTTTACACTGGCTCCCCAAGCCCCGGCACAAGTGGCTTTCGCCGCCCTGTATGCTGAGGAAAGAGAGCAAACCGTGGCCCCAAACGCGCAGATTCTTATCTATGAAATCAACACATGGGTCTGGCTTTCCGGGCTGAGCGCGCGCTTGAACCGTCCAGTCGATCTGTCATCGGTGCCGGGGGCGGAGTGGGACGCGATCGCTGCCTACGGTTTCGACATGGTCTGGCTAATGGGCGTATGGGAGCGTAGCCCCGCCGGTATCGCTATTGCGAATCAAAATCCGGGGCTGCTCGACGACTTCCATCAATGCCTGCCCGATTTTCGCCCTGAAGACAATATCGGATCCGCTTACTGCATCCGCCGCTACGTTGCGGACGCACATCTGGGTGGGCCTGCCGCCCTCGCCATCGCCCGGCAGGAGCTGGCTGCCCGTGGCTTGCGCCTGCTTCTCGATTTTGTGCCCAATCACGTCGCCCCAGACGCTCCCTGGATCCTCGAAAACCCTCAGCACTTCCTCCAGGGCACGGCCGCTGACCTGCAAAACCAGCCCAGCGACTTTCTCCCGATCGACGACAAAATCTTCGCCTGTGGACGTGACCCCTACTTTCCGCCCTGGCCAGACGTGGTGCAGGTGAACGCATTCGATCCCGGGCACCGCGCGAGCGTCGTGCAGCATTTGACCGCGATCGCCGCCCAGTGCGATGGCGTGCGCTGTGATATGGCCATGCTCCTGATCAACCAGATCTTCGCCCGCACCTGGGGGAGCAGGGCTGGGCAAGCACCGGCCGAAGAATACTGGCCACTGGTAATTGGCGCCCTGCATCAGCAATCCCCGGACTTCCTGTTCGTGGCCGAAGCATACTGGCAGCTGGAGTGGACTCTTCAACAACAAGGATTTGCATACTGCTATGACAAACGCCTGTACGACCTGATTGTGCATGAAGATCCTGCGGCCATCCGTCTACACCTAAGCGCTTCGCTGGACTACCAGAACAGACTCGTCCGCTTTGTCGAGAACCATGACGAGCCACGGGCGGCCTCCCTCTTTTCACCCTCCAAAAGCAAGGCAGCCGCCATCCTGGCTACTACTCTCCCTGGAGCGAAACTCATTCACGAGGGACAAATGCAGGGCCGCCGTATCCGCGTGCCTGTTTTCCTCGGCCGCCGTCCGCCAGAGCCTTCAAACACGGACACAGAAACCTTTTACGTAAGCCTGCTGGCGATCGCCGGCGCGCCCGCATTCCGGGAAGGGACTTGGGCCCTCTGCTCTTGTACTGGATGGCCAGACAACGCCACCTGCCAGGCACTCGGCGCCTGGTGTTGGACCAGCGGGGAAGACCGGCGCCTGGTGATCGTCAATCTCAGCGACCATGCGGCACAGGCCAGGATCCACGTTCCCTGGCATGACCTCCGGGGAAGGCTATGGCGATTGGCAGACGCCCTATCCGGCGCTACTTATGACCGCGATGGGAGTGAACTGCAGGAAGAAGGGCTTTACGTGGAACTCGGTCCCTGGGCAGGACATATTTTCACAGTGCAAACCAACTAACCCTCAACTAACCCGGATTTTCCACTACGACTTGTCCGGAGACAACCACAATGCCCCCCTGGACGGGTGCCCCATTGCGGGTCCCGTCCAGGGAGTAGGGCATTGTGGTCGGAAGCTGAGGTTTGTGGTGAGAAGTCCGGGCTAATCCCA
>CAZZVD010000290.1:0-6235 GCA_964657465.1 uncultured Acetobacteraceae bacterium
TTTTCCAGTCGGGAGATGTGGGAGGGCTTCTACCCTCCCCATCCCCAACCAACCCGCTGGTCCACCACCAAACCGGGTGCCCCATATCTCACGGCGCTTTTCAGCCGGGAGATGTGGGAGGGCTTTTACCCTCCCCATCCCCAACCCCCCCCGCTCCACCACCAAACCGGGTGCCCCCTCTCCTCGGTCACCTGGACCACTGGCATGGGGTGGCTCTGGGTATTGCTCTGACCATCGGGGCTCAGTGACTACGTGCAGAAGTGGACGCAAAGCAGCATGAGGGACGCAGGCGTGCTCGGCGCCGGCTCCGCGGTTTTCTGCTTGCCTCGATGCTCGCCTGTATCGTGCCGGCAAAGATGGCCATGCGCGTCGACTCCATGGTGGCGCTTAAAAGCAGTGGATGAGCAGCGTGCCACCGCGTGACAGAGTGTCGAGCAGCTGGCTTTAGACCTTGTTCGAAACCCCCGAGTTTGTGGATCGTAGGATACGATGCAGCTAATCTGTTCTTCCCGAGAGTGCCATGCTCCCTTTTTATCGTCTGCTGTCGATTGTCTTTGTGACCGCTGCGCTTCTTGCCGGCAATCCTTGCCATCTGAGAGCGCAAAACTCCGGCGAAGGTGGAAACAGCCAGGGGTTTGACATGGCTCCCGAGACAAGTGAGGACGTTGTCCAAAAGGCCGTTCGGCAGATCCCGGTGCCCATGGCTACTGGTCCGGTTACGCCGAACTGGCAGTCACTCCAGGATAATTACCAGGTGCCCGGATGGTTTCGCGGCGCGAAGTTTGGCATCTTTATGCACTTTGGCATCTTTTCTGTGCCTGCCCATGCGAGTGAGTGGTACGAGAAGTTTCTCTACGCGGGCGGCAACGATAGCGTGCTGAAAATAATCTTCGGCAACGACCGAACGCTCGCGTTCAATGATGGGCCCAACAGCACACGTGCGTGGCACACCCAGCACTTCGGTGCGCCTGAGAAGTTCGGTTACAAAGACTTTATCCCCATGTTTAAGGCGGAGCATTTCGATGCCGATGCATGGGCAGTTTTATTCAAGAAATCAGGGGCCCGCTATGTGATGCCGGGCGCGCAACACCATGAAAATTTCGCCATGTGGGACAGCAAAGTCACACCGTTCAATGCCATGCAGATGGGCCCCAAACGGGATGTGGTCGGCGAGCTGGCCACAGCCGTGCGCAAACAGGGTATGAAGCTGGGCCTGGCCAATCACGGCATTGAAAACTTCCAATTCATCAACCCACCCCGCGAGTTAGCGGAAAAGATGCAGGCGGAGAAAGTCGATCTCTACGATCCCAGATGGGCGGGCTTCTACAACTACGCCGACCGCAGCGACGCAGCCATGCAGCGCTTCCTGGTGGATTGGTATGAACGCAATGTCGAGCTGATTGATAAGTACCAGCCCGATCTGATTTATTTCGACAACGGGGTGGATCAGCGTTATCTCGATCCGCTGAAGTTACAAATTGCGGCTTACTACTACAATCGCGCGAAGAGCTGGGGCAAAGAGGTTTCCTTTACCACCAAAAAGGCAGCCTTTGCTCCGTCGGGAACCAACGTCAAGACAATTGCATCCATTATCGACTTCGAAGGCGGCCCGCCTGATGGCATCCGTGCGGGTTCGTGGGTGGTCGACCGGCCGATTGGTTCGAGCTGGGGCTACATCGACGGCATGAAGGCGAACTCTCCTGAAACCGTGATTGGCTGGTTGGTAGACACGGTGAGCAAAAATGGAACCCTGCTGTTGAACGTTTCCCCCAAGGCAGATGGAACCATTCCCCAGGACCAGCAGGATACCTTGCTCGCGATCGGCAAGTGGCTTGGTACCAATGGCGAAGCCATTTACGACACCCACGCCTGGACACAGTTCGAGGAGAAGGGCACCGAGCACATCTATTTCACGGTGAAGGGACAAACCCTCTTCGCGATTGTGATGGGGAGTACTGGCGGAGGCCCGGTCGCGATCCATGCCCTGTCGAGCGCGGCCGGCGCGATCCGTTCGGTCGAGCTGCTTGGGGGCGAAGCCCTGAAATTCCGTCAGGATGAGGCAGGGCTGACGGTCACTCCACCCTACCCGGCGGCGCACCCGGCAGCGTTCGTTCTCAAGATCGTTGGTTTGACGACGAATCCAGATTTGAATACGGCTTCGGGAAACCCGGTTTGTGCTTGCGGAGTACAGGCCAGGTAATCGTGACTGGGATGACGGGTTGGTTTGGGGATGGGAAGGGTAGAAGCCCTCCCACATCTCCCGACTGGAAAACGTCGTGAGATATGGGGCACCCGGACCAGCAGCGCGCCCAGCGGTAGGTCGAGACATTCACTTCGTCGCGGCCAGGCAGTGCATTTCCAGACCCAGGGCCCAGCGCCGCTGAAAGCCTTTCCAGTAATTCACTCCGTCGCTGAATTGCGCTCCTGTCGAGGCTCCCTGGGCCAGCGGCCATTGTCCATCGTTGGAAATATCTGGATGCACGTGCAGGTAAGCTCGCTTGCTCTCATCGCCTTTCAGCGTCAGATCGAGAAAAGCAGTAATGAAATGCTGATTGATCGCGGTGATGCGATCCTTGCGCCACACCGGTTCCTCAAAAAACTCTCGGGCGGCATAACTGGACATCACCTCCGGCGGCGCCGGATTACCGCCCACGTTGTGGTGAGCGTTTTCGTACACCAGCATGCACCGGTCGGCATGGACCGCTTTCTCGAAGGCTGGTTTGATGCCAAGGGCGTAGCCCGAGACGTCGTCCTGGTCGCCGGCAATGACCAGCATTGGGATGTGAATGCCCGCCAGCCCCGATGCGTCCCAGGCGTTGTAGGGCGGCGGGGCTCCCCAGGGCGCGATGGCTACCACTGCCTTCAACTCTGGCCGTAGCCGCGCCTGGTATTTCGGACTGCCTGCCTGCCAGTCCGCGAGATAACCGCCAGGCACGACCCCCTGCGCCATCGAAGTGGCGCTATAGCCGGCGCCGGCGGTGGTGAGCGCCCCATAGCCACCCATGGAGTAACCCACGATGGCCACACGAGACGGGTCGAGGATGCCGTTGAGAAAATTGCCGGTCTGCCCGGCCAGGTCTTCGAGCGCCGTAATCGTGAACAACTGATCGTTCGCTCGATTCAGTAGTGTGCTTGAAAATGCTTTCTCCTCGCCTGTTACGGAGTCGGTGTGATCGATCGCTGCAACCACGTAACCCTTCGAGGCAAGGTTCTCCGTGAGATAAGTAAGAAAGAAACGTGATCCGGGATAGCCATGCGACACGACTACCAGGGGATAGCGGCTTCCCTGTAGAGGCTGGGCATCTCTGACTGCTTTGCCCGGTACGGTCACTGTTTTTGGGATTCCCGGAATGCCGCCGTCGCCACGCGGTAAGCCCATGACGTACGCCGTGCGCTCCAGCACTCCCGGCGGGATGGTAGCCGGGTACCAAATCTCGATAGTCAGTGGCCGGTCGTACAGCGGCGCCTTACCGGTCGCTTTATTGAAGTTCAGGATATCGGGCTGCCCTGGATTCTTGAGCTCCACTGTGCGCACGCCCACGCCATAGGATCCGCGCGGGGCAAGCTCCGGCGCATCCGCGACGGGCACGCTGAAGAAGCTGTCTGTCTGGGCTTGCGACGGGATTCCGGTGGTCAGCAACAGTGCAGAAAAAAAGAATAATCGCCAGGGCATTCCGCGTATCTCCTACACATGTCTACCACCTGGGATAGCAGAACGTACATGGAAGCGAATGCGCGTGAAACCGGTCTGCCGCGTGCTTCGTTTGATCTCGCCTATTGCACAAGGCGCCGAACAGACCCAAGGTGACAATCCTCCCTCCCAGGATGTACTGCGCCACTTGTGTCAATACTTAGGATCAGGAGAATGGTGAAGCTTTGGTCCGCTGCTCATTCGTGAGCAGCGTTACTAAGCGGGGCGAGCGACTGCCCTGGGCTGCAGCAGCCGGCTGATCCAGCCGCGCACGGGGCGCTCCACCAGCCGCTTGGTCAGTAAGGCCGCGATCACTACCAGCACATACGAAATCCATGGGTCCCAGGCGATCAGGCCAGTCTTCTCCAGCACGTGGGAGTCGTGGAGCCAGGTCCACAGGTTGAAGTGAAGCAGGTAGAGACAGTAACTGGCTTCGCCAATTGTAATGAAGGGCAGAAGGCTGAAGAACCGGGCTATCAGGTTGCGGCCAGCCAGGCAGAGGATCACGCCGCCAAATAAGGGCATGAGCAAACCGTCATGCATCATGACGTACGGCAGACGGTCGCCCACACACAAGACCAGGTACAGAACAGCAAAGGCTGAAATGCCGGCAGCCAGGCGCTTGCGACTTTCGGGGCGGATCTTGTCGTTCAGAAAGCCCAGCGTCATGCCAAACAGGAAGGACGGCAGATGCTGCACGGGCATGAACTTCAGGGCGCGCATCCACACGCCGTATGAGTACCGGTCCGGGTGTACATCGCCGTCCGGGTTGATATACATGTAGAGGAGCGGGAGCACCAGGCCAGCCATCCATACCGCGCCAAGGAGCAGCAGCAGCGTGCGCGTCCGGCGCGGCCGGCGGCGCGTGATCAGCCAGGGAAACAGCAGGTAGAAGAATGCCTCGGTGGACATGGTCCACGCCGGGGTGTTCCAGAAATTCGTGAGCAGCGGATGCCAGCCCTGCAACAGCAAGGGGGTAAGGATGAGGCCGAGGCGAAAGTCGAAGCGCGTGTGCGCCGTGACCTCGGCAGCCAGCGTGCCCGCGGACAGAATCAGGCTGAAGGCGTAGACCGGGTAGAGCCTGGAGAATCGCGCTGTCCAAAAGGTGCGCGCCGTCAACAACCCCCGCTCCGCGCGATCCGCATAGTTATAGGTGAGGATAAAACCCGAGAGCAGCAGGAAGAAACTTACAGAAATGTAACCGCCGTTGACCACTGGGCTTAACGGTCCAAACGAGTGTGGATCGGCAAAGTGAAAGAAGACCAGGTTGAGCGCGGCAAAGCAGCGGATACCGGTCAGTGCCGGCAGGGGTGTGCGCCGGGGTGCGGAAATAGTCTTCGGTTGCGCCAGCGATGGGGTTGCTGGAGCCGATCCTACCGGAGCCTGCAGTACGGGGGCCGATCGTTCAGTGGCCTCAGGTGCGGGGGCCGGTGGGCGTTCCGCCACTGTGCTCCGTGGGGTCAGGCAGTCACCAGGGAACCGACCTTTTCTCCGCTGACTACGCGCAGGATGTTACCCGGCCGATTCATATTGAAGATAATCATGGGCAAATCGTTGTCCTTACACAAACTGACCGCTGTGCTGTCCATAACCTTTAGACCGAGCCGGAGTATTTCCATGTAGGTAATCTGCTCGAATTTCACGGCATCTTTGGTAATAACAGGATCAGCGTTGTAAATACCTTCCACTTTCGTGGCCTTCAGCAATACGTCCGCCTTGATTTCCATGGCGCGGAGCGAGGCTGCGGTATCTGTCGAGAAATAAGGATTGCCCAGGCCAGCCCCAAAGATCACCACGCGGCCCTTCTCCAGGTGCCGAATGGCTCGACGGCGGATATAGGGCTCCGCTACCTGGTTCATCTCGATGGCCGACATGACGCGCGTCTGCACACCACACTTCTCAAGCGCATCCTGTAAGGCAATCGCATTGATGACCGTGGCCAGCATGCCCATCTGATCCGCGGAGACGCGATCCATCAGGCGGGCTTGTTCGGCGACGCCGCGAAAGAAATTGCCCCCGCCCACCACGATGGCGACTTCCACACCGAGGTCGCGTGCAGCCAGAATCTCCATGGAGATCTCGTGCAGTTTGGCTACATCCACGCCAAAGCCGCGATCGGCCGCGAGCGCTTCTCCCGACAATTTGAGCAGGACTCTCTTATACATTCATGCAAAGTATCGCACATTCGGAACGGCTCACTCAGCTGGCAAATGCTCGCTCGCGAGCCCCTGCGTGCAACGCTTTCGTTGATTCCATTACCAAAGTACAGGGGCCTCACGCGCATTTCTCACCGCCTGTTCCGCAGCCACGACAACACGTGACCGTAAGGCCCTGCTCCCTGGACGGTGAGTTCAAATTCCACCCTTCGCCGCAGTGACAAAGCCCACGCCCCCGAACGGTGAGTTCAACCACCACCCTTCACCGCGGTGACAAAGCCCACGCCCCTGGACGGTGAGTTTAACTACCACCCTTCACCGCAGTGACAATGCCCTAACCCGGATTTCTCACCACGACTGTCGGCTGCGGAAGAAGTGGAGTCCCGCT
>CAZZVD010000291.1:0-5039 GCA_964657465.1 uncultured Acetobacteraceae bacterium
TTCCTGCCAGTAGGGCCCCGTTTTACATGTTCGTCTTTGGAGGCAAGTATGAAGCGCATTTCCATATGGGGCTTAGCCCTCGTAATGGCCGTAGGTACTCTTTGTAGCGTCCCCGCTGCATGGAGTCAGGGAATCACCGCGTCAATCACCGGCACGGTTGAAGATGGTTCCGGCGCTGCTCTGAATGACGCAACGGTGACCGCCCGCGACACCGAGCGCGGTACTACTTCCACCGCCAAGACCTCCTCCGGTGGCGTGTTTAACTTCAACAATCTTTCCATCGGGACGTATGAACTAAAAGCAGAGGCAGCCGGGTTTGACTCCGTCGTCCAGCCGCCCATCACCCTGGTCCTGAATCAGAGGGCACGGGTTGAGTTCAAGATGAAGGTCGGCGTCGTCAGCAATACGGTCCAGGTAAGCTCGGAAGCGCCGCAACTGCAGGCAGACACCACCCAGGTCAGTACACTGATCGATGCTAAAACCATCGTCGGCATTCCACTGGCCACGCGGAACTATGTCGAGCTCACCCTGCTTGCCCCCGGCAGTATCACGCCGGACAATTCTTCGTTCAATACTGGCAATAACACCAACGGGGGCGGCCGGCCGCACATTGACGGCCACCGCGAACAATCGGATAACTTCATCCTGGACGGGATGGACAACAACCAGACTTCAGAAAACAACCTCGGTTTCACTCCTTCGCCGGATGCTATTGAGGAATTCAATCTGATCACGTCGAATGCGCCCGCGGAGTTCGGCAACTTCGCCGGCGGCATCATCAATGCATCCATCAAGTCCGGTACCAATCAGTTCCACGGTGATATCTGGGAATTCTTCCGCAACGATAAGCTCAATGCCAACCAGTGGGAGAACAAGTTCAACGGCCCGGGCAAATACCTGCCCCGTGCGGCACTGCGCTGGAACATGTTCGGCGGCACCATCGGCGGCCCGGTGTTGAAAGACAAGCTGTTCTTTTTCGCCGACTATCAAGGCCAGCGTTTTGATCACCCCACCACCAGCAACTTCATCACGGTCTTCACCAATGCGGAGCGCAATGGCGATTTCTCCCAGCTTTCCAAGCAGCTCAAGGACCCGGTTACCGGCGCGCCCTATCCGGGGAATCAAATCCCGCTCTCGCAGCTTGATCCCGTCGCCCAGGCACTCTTTGCTTCCAAGTTCTATCCCACGCCGGTCAACGCGAATACCACTAACAACGCCATCAACCAGGTGAACTCAGCATTGAACACCGATCAGGGAGACGCGAAAATAGATTGGGACTTTACGCATCGCGACCGGTTGAGCATGCGGTATTCCCAGCAATCGCAGATAAACCCATCCACCAATTCGCTGGCTATCCTGGCGAATGGGACGACCAATGCTCCGGTTCACAACGCCGTTGGTACGTGGACGCATACCTTTAGTCCCAACATCCTGAACGAAGCCCGATTCGGTGCATCCTGGATCACGATCACGACGACGACCTCGTTTTTGCCCAGTATCGGTGACCTCGGCAGCCAGTTAGGGATCGCCAATGCAAACTCCGTCGGCCCCGGCCTTCTTCTGCTCGGCTTCGGGGGCGGTACAGCTCCGGCTCCCGGCAGCGGAACACTCACCAATATCGGCAGCAGCGTCGTGAACCAGAACTTTGCCGATACGGTCGTCCAGTTTGATGACGGCGTCACCATTACCCGCGGCCACCACTTACTCAAGGCCGGCTTCCAACTCTGGCGTTTCCGTTTGAACACCTTTTACAGCGGTAACAGCGGCGAGTACGGTTCGATTCTTTTCGGGGGTTCTTTCACCGGCGATCCCGCCAGCGACTTCTTCACCGGCTACCCAGTAGCGACTGGTAAGGGCGTCAGCACGGGCGGCACGTGGCACCAGTTCGCCTGGAGGTTTGGCGGGTACGGTCAGGACGACTGGCGCATCACGCCGACGTTGACCCTGAACCTCGGTGTTCGCTACGAAGCCAATACCCCCTGGGTCGAGTTGAACAACCGTCAGGACAACCTGGACCTGGTAACCGGCGCACTCGAGTTCGCGGGTGTCAATGGCGCCAGCCGCTCGCTCTACAAGTCTGAATATGGTCTGCCCGATGTACAACCGCGCGTCGGCTTCGCCTGGTCACCAGCTGCATGGCAGGGTAGGACAGTCGTTCGTGGCGCCTACACCATCTCTTCTTACCTCGAAGGCACGGGCACTAACCTCCGTCTGGCACGTAACCCTCCCTTCACGCCGACAGAAGTGACCGCCTCTTACGCCGTTCCCACTGTCAAGACCGAGTCGGGTCCTGGTGGGGCAGTGCCCGGTGATCCCTTCAAGGGCGCAGTCCTTTACGTGTGGGACAAGAAGGTCCAGCCCGAAATGAATCAGCAGTGGAACCTCACCCTGCAGGGTACGGCCACACCGACTACTACCTTTCAACTCGGCTATGTCGGCCAGCATGGAACACACCTGATCGTGCCGACTCCTTACTCGCAGAAAACTTTGACCAACGGAGTGGTCACCCCGGGCCTTTACTTCCAGGGGAATCCAGCACTGGTAGCAGACCTCTCCACCGTGTCCGGAACCTCGAGCACAGGCTTCGCCACCTACCACGCATTGCAAGCCGTGTTGCAGAAGCGGATCTCAAACGGTCTCGAAGGGCAGGTTGCCTACACCTGGTCCCATTGCATGACCAACAACAGTGGCTATTACGGAAGCTGGGGCGCAGCCACACAGACGACCCCGGGCTCTCCCTACTACCAGAACCTCTACGATCCTCACGCCGACTACGCGAACTGCTACTTTGACTCGAAGCATATTCTCTCTGCGTACGCGACCTATGAGCTGCCGATCGGCAAGGGTAAGGCTATCGGTAAGAACATGAACTCGGTCGTGAATGCGGTGGTAGGCGGCTGGCAGGCCTCCACGATCCTCTCCATTCACAGCGGCTTTCCTCTCGCAGTCTACGAGGCGACCGATACTTCAGGCACCGGTTCGCGTGGACCTCGCCCCAACTGCTCGCCGACCAACATGCAGGTGTTCGGACGCCAACCCGCGATCAACAACGGAGCCTTTCAGGGGTATCAGTACATGAGCGCCGCTGGTTACTCTGACCCCGCAACCGGCAGTTTCGGTAATTGCCCATTACAAGGACCCCAGATCGGTCCTGGTTATACCGACACCGACATCGGGTTGTTGAAAGACTTCCACATCACCGAAAGCAAGTATGTCCAGTTCCGTGGAGACTTTCTGAACGCCTTCAACAACGTTCAGTTGGGTCACCCGAACACCAACTTCCCCAGTTCGACTTTCGGATTGATCACTACTTCGCAGCCCGCAAGAAACATACAGTTCGCATTCAAGTTCTACTATTGAGTGCTGCTGTAATGGGGAGCGGCAGACGCCATGCGTCTGCCGCTTTTTTTATTCCCATCTTCCCGATCTGCTGCAATCCTGGGTGCCCCGTAGCTGCCGGCGGCTTTTTGCCTGATAAACTCACTCTCGTGCTGCCAAAAATAGGCATTCTTTCCCCTGCAACGACCACGGGTGCCCCACATCTCGCTGGTTTTTCGCGAGATGTGGGTTTCCACCAAATCGTCTCGACCGCGTTTGTCTCGCAAAAGAAATCCAGGCGTAACTCACGATGAGCGCACAGTTCAGGCTTGCGTATCACCTTGGTTTAGCACTCGCAGCCAGTGCTCTGTCGCTGGCGCAAGCCACCAGCAAACCAACCGCGGCCAGTACTGAAGCCGCCGAGCACGCAGCGACCCTGGCAGAAGCCGGACGATGCGGCGAGGCATTGCCGCTGCTCAACAGGTTTGTCGCGCGTATCACAGACAAAGAATTGCAAAAGCGGGTCGCCCTGGATGGCGTCCGCTGCGCGACCGCCCTGCAACAACATGAGGCGCTGCAGGAATTTCTGCGCGTGTTGAGCCGCCAGTTTCCGCGCGATCCTGAAGTGTTGTATGTGCTGACTCATGCCTACTCAGACCTCTCCAGCCGCGCAGCGCAGGAGCTGGCGCAAACCGCGCCCACGTCGATCCCAGCGATGGAGATGGACGCGGATGCCAACGAGCAGCAAGGGAAGTGGGATGAAGCTGAAAAGGACTACCGCAAAATTCTGGAGCAGAACCCCCGCTATCCCAGCATCCACTTTCGCCTCGCGCGTCTGCTGCTCTCGAAGCCCAACCCGGCTCCTGAGTTCGCCGAGCAAGCCAAGAAAGAACTGCAGGCAGAACTCGCGATTGATCCCGCCAATGCAGGCGCGGAATACGTTCTAGGAGAACTGGCGCGCCAGGCGCAAGACCTCGCTGCTGCCGAACAACACTTCGCGAAAGCCACCGAGCTCGACCCCAACTTCGCCGACGCTTACCTGGGGCTGGGCATGTCTCTGCTGGCGGAAAAGAAATATCCGCAGGCAGTGGCGCCGCTGGAGAAAGCAGTGAAAATGCAACCCGCGAATCCTGCCGGCCATTACAGCCTGGCCACCGCCTATGCCCGCACCGGCAGAAAGGAAGAGGCGGAAAAAGAATTCGCGCTGCAGCAGCAGACTTCCGGCGCAGCCGGTGGCCAGGGGGCGCAGCCCCCCCAGTGATGCAAGGCAGCGCAGCCCCCGCAGTGATGCCGGGCATCTCCGGCTATTCCCGCAGAATGTTTCTTCGGACTTTGGCCGCGGCCTCTGGCATCGTCGCCCTCCCTCGATGGGCCGCCGCCGTTACAGCCGAGAACTATCCGTTCGCCGAAGTGCCCGCAGCGGCCAGCCACATCAGTTGGGTACACACGGCCGGTAAATCTCCGCAAAAATATCTTCCTGAAACCACGGGCGCCGGCTGCGCCTTCCTTGATTACGACAACGACGGGTGGATGGACATTTACCTGGTCAACAGTGGCAAATGTGACTTTTACAATCCAGATCCGCCGTTGCGCAATGCGCTCTACCGCAATAATCGCGACGGCACCTTCACCGACGTTACCGCGAAAGCCGGTGTGGGCGGCGGTGGTTATGGCCAGGGAGTCGCCGTTGGTGACTATGACGGTGACGGATTCGCTGACCT
>CAZZVD010000291.1:5139-6210 GCA_964657465.1 uncultured Acetobacteraceae bacterium
TATAAGCCGCAACCCAGCTGGCTATTTCACAACAATGGCGACGGCACTTTTACCGACGTCAGCCAATCTTCAGGCATTGCGAAATACCTCGGCAAAGCCTGGGGGGTGGTGGCCGCGGACCTTAACAACAACGGCCGCATGGATTTGTTTGTCGCCAACGACACCACGAAGAACTTCCTCTTCATGAATCGCGGCGGCGGCAAATTCGAGGAGGTCTCGAACCTGGCCGGTGTTGGCTATGGCGAGACCGGCCGGCCCCGCTCCGGGATGGGGGTCGACGCCACGGATTTCAACCAGGACGGCTGGCTCGATCTCTTTGTGGCGAATATCGATCATGAAAAGTTCTCCCTCTATCAGAACAATCATGACGAAACGTTCGACGATCAGGCAGACCGAACCTCGATCGGTGCGGCCACTCGCCTGATGAGCGGCTGGGGGCTCAAGTTCTTTGACTACGACAATGACGGCAATCTTGATCTCTTCCTGGCTAACGGCAATCCGGACGACATGATCGAGACCATGCAAAAAGATGTGACCTATCGAGAGCCGTTGTTGCTGTTTCGCGGCGATGGTAAGACCCTGCACAACGTAAGCGCAGAAAGCGGGCCACTGTTCACGCGGAACTTTTCCGCGCGGGGCCTGGCGATCGGTGACTTCGATAACGATGGCGCGGTCGATGTTCTTGTCTCCGTGAATGACGGCGCACCTCTCCTGTTGCGCAATACAGCAGCGAAAGGGAATCATTGGTTGGGCATCAGGCTGGTCGGGAAAAAGTCGAACCGGGACGCAATCGGAGCCCGAGTGACCTACCAGGCAGGCGACCTGAAGCGCAGCCGCACGAAGGTGGGCGGCGGCAGCTACTTGTCTTCGCACGATCCGCGGATGGTCCTTGGCCTTGGTCAGCGTACGACTATCGATTGGGTCGAGGTGAAGTGGCCGGAGCCCAGTGGGCTTACGCAGCGGTTCACCAAGCTGCCCGTTGATTGCTACATCACGTTGACCGAGGGTGAAACGCTGAGCCCATCAGGAACTGCCACTGTTTGAGTTTCTCGTGAGGCAGAGAGTTACCGA
>CAZZVD010000292.1:0-6183 GCA_964657465.1 uncultured Acetobacteraceae bacterium
AGCCCTCCCACATCTCCCGACTGGAAAACGTCGTGAGATATGGGGCACCCGGATGGGTTGGGGAGCGGGCGGGGGTGGGGTGGTCGAAGTTGTTACGGGTTGAGAGGGCGGGCAGGAGCGGTGCGCTCCCGCAACAGGTCGTCAAGGTCTCCCAGCTTGTCGGTCACCAGGTTCAGTTTGCGGGATAGATTCTGGATTTCTGCCTCGGCCCGGCGGTTGACGTCAAAGTCCAATTCGCTGCGCAGACGGTCCTTCTTGTCTTGCCGATTCTGGCTCATCATGATCACGGGCGCCTGGATGGCCGCCAGCATGGACAGAAAAAGATTGAGCAGAATGAAGGGATAGGCGTCCCAAGCGCGGGCCTTGAGTAGGACGTTTGTGCTGGTATAGGTCACCAGGATCGCGCCGAAGAGGATGATGAAGCTCCACGAACCGCCGAACGATGCGACGGCGTCGGCAACGCGTTCACCAAACGTGAAATCCTCATCGATCAAATCGTTTGGATTGCGGGTAGCGCGGATTCTTACCAGTTGCTGCGAGGCATGGAACTGATGGCCAAGAACGGTCAGCATATCCATGCCCGCCATTGGCTTGCGCTGTAACAGGATGGCGATATCGTCGCGACTGACCTCGACGCAAACGGTTTCTTCCGTGGCCAGTGCGCTGGTCTGGTGAGGTGTTTGTTCGAGCATGGAGGCGAAGCCGAAGAACTGTCCGTGACCAGGCTGGTCGACGATCACTTCCTGGTGATCATGGTCCACCGTCGTCACCTGCACATTACCCGACATCAGGATGTAGGCATGCATGCCGGGCTCGCCAATCTTGTAAATGCGTTGCCGCGGAGCAAACGTTTTGACGTCGACCTGGGCTGCCAGTACGGCAATTTCATCGTCGTCGAGCAGGGCAAACAGGGGAACGTGTTTCAGTTCGGTCGGGGCGCAGGGCATGGATTACCTCATGGAACGAAAAGAGTGACTGGCAGGGGCTGCGAGAGACAATAACAGACCGTACAGGCGTCTGAGGGTCAATGTTTGGTGATTGCGCGGAGAGTCACTGGGTGGGTCACGCCGTGCCTGCGACGGCAGCACGAAAAGCGCGCAGCACCACCAGCGTCATGTCGTCATGCTGCGGGGCGGAGCCGGCGAACGCGGTTGCGCCCTCGAACAAGTGCTGCAGCAATTGCTGGGCAGAGGAACCCTGGGTGGCGCGGATCAGATCGATCATACGGTCCTCACCCCATTCTTCGTCTTGCAGGTTCATGGCTTCGCTGATGCCGTCGGTAAACGCGACCAGCAGGTCACCCGGTCGCAACTGGACCGAGCCTTGCTCATAAGTGGCGTCTTCCAGCAGCCCCACCACGGTGCCACCCGGATCCAGGCGGGTGAGGGATTCGCCACCGTCGCTGCGATGGAACAGTATCGGAGGATTGTGTCCGGCGTTGACGTAATCCAGTTGGCCCGTCGCCGGGTCGTACTGGCCATAGAAGAAAGTGGCGTAGCGGTTCGACGAAGATGCTTCAAACACCAGGCGATTGATACTGGCCACGGCGGCGCCCAGGTTTTGTGGAGCGCGGGTGGCTTCGCTGCGCAACGAGGCCTGCAGACTGGCCATCATCAGTGCCGCGGCAATGCCTTTGCCGGACACGTCGCCGATGGCGAGACCCAGCTTGCCCTGGGGCAATGCAAGAAAATCATAGTAATCGCCGCCCACGCCCAACGCCGGGCGGCAGTGCCCGGCATAGTCAAGGCCGACGATGTGCGGTAGCTTCTGGGGGAATAGCCTCTCCTGCACTTCACGGGCAATCTCTACTTCGCGGTTGAGGCGCTCGCGGTGCGCCACCTCTTCTGCGATGGTGCGCACCAGGCTTGCGTTTTCCAGGGCGAGGCCGGTTTGCAGCGCGACCGACTTGAGCAGCCGCACATCGGATCGGGTGTAAGGTTCCTCAGACCGCTTGGGTCCGAGCGAGATAAAGCCCAGCAACTTGTCGCGCACGGCCAGCGGCAGCAGCAACTCTGAGCCCAGCGTGGCCAGCGTGGCTCGATCTTCCTCGCCCATGCATTCGTTGTGGTACAGCCAGGACTCGCGGTCGTTCAGGAAAACACGGGCGGGCTCTCTCTCCTGCTTCAGCACGACGGCCGTGCCCGTCGCGGCAGGGAAGCGCACTGCGGGCAGGCTGGGGAAGCCCATGGTAAAGGCAGGCCGGTAGGCGCCCCCACCGTCCAGCAGCACGGCTACCTGCGGTATGTGCAGTGTTTCAGAAATGCGCGCAGTCACGGTTTCGAGTAGCCGTTTTGGTTCGGTGATGGTGCGCACCTGCTCGCTCAACTCAGACAGCACATGTTCTGCGTTGTAGCTCTCGCGGAAAAAGCGGCGATCGACCCAAATGCGCAGTGCATCTCCCAGGCGGCGGATGGTGAAATATGCGGTGATGCCGGTGACGATGACCGCTGTTTTGACGGGACGGTCATGGTTCGCGTTACCCGCCATGGTGGTGCCGGCAACGATGACGGCCGTCACGGCAATCCATTGCAGTACGCGAATGCCGCCACGCGCAAACGTGTATTGCAGGCCCTGGCGCAAGGCCACGCCCACGCCCATCGCTTTCTGCACCACAATCACGTAACTGAGCGAGAGCGGAAACAGGACCAGCGGGACGAGCATCAGGCCGATGAACCAGGAGGGGAACAGGTCACTTGGATTCTTGCCCTGCAGGTGCGCGTAGAGAGTAGGGACCAGCCCTGGGGTGAAGGCGGCGGTTGCGCCCCAGTACAAAAAGCGGAGCCGGCGTTTAGCATCGGGCGATTCGGTGCGGCCCAGCTTGATGCCCATCGCCCCGAAAAAGCTACCGATCAGGATATATGCGCAAACCTGGGCCGCGATATCGAAGGGCCGCAGGATTTGTCGTAAGGACGCGACCGTTTGATAGTGATCGAGTGAGCCCACGTCCACGATCACGCTCAGCAACGACCACAGTGCGAACGGCAGGGCGCACAGCCACTGCATGCCTTTCCAGATGGAGTCGAACACGCTCCCCCGGCCGAACGACTCAGGGAAGTAGCGGCCGAAGAGGAAGAGGAGGATAGGGAAAGCGCCCTCAAGGATCGACTCATACAACAAGCCGGCGACCCGCCACCCGGCAGGCCAGCCCTGCACGATGAAGCTTTGCAGGATGTGAGGGAAACTTACCATCAACCCGAGCAGCAACCAGGCCATTGGATCGCGTGGCCGCCGGAGCGCGACCCAGAAGCCGAGCAGCAACGACACGGCGGGCAGAAAGAGCCCCACCACCACGTCGCTGAAAACATCCCATGGGTGCCGCGGCGCCGCGACTATCGGTATCCGCACCCGCTGCGGCGCGTTGGGGTCTGCACTGTTCCGGCCGGTACTGTCTGGCATGAGGGTGAGCTCGAGCGCAGCCCCCACCGGTGTGGTCTGAATGGCGTGGCTCAAGGCATAGGTCCCGGTGTAAGGGAAGCCGTTCACGGCGAGCAAACGATCGCCTTTGTGTATGCCCAATCGATTCGCATCCGGAGAGGTGTAGGCGATGCGGTCGCTGCCCGAGTCAGTAAAGAAGAAGGGAACGGAGCGCGCTTCGGCCCGCGCAAAATCGGGAAGGTAGCGGACCTGGTAGGTCAGGGTGACAGCGAAGATGACGGCGAGCAAGCAATAGAGCGCAGTGGGACGCTTGGCCGGCACGGGGAGGTTCTCCTTCAAGCCCGGCACAGCGCCGGGACCACGATTCTAAATGGTGAGCAGATCGGCGGAGTTGGAGTGCCTACTTTGCCGCATGCGTGGGCGCGGGCCGGAGCAGGAAGGCATGAATATATCCGTGGTAGTAGCCGCGGCCAACGATCACGCCATCGTCGTTGATGCGTGAGGCAACCAGCAGCAGCCAGCCGGACCCGTCCGGAAGCGTTGTGTTGAGATTGATCATTTTGCCGCGTTTCCACAGAAAGGCGCGCAGCTTGTCATCGAGCGAGGCGCTGCCCACGACCTCGCCACGATTGTTGATATCGAGCGCAGTGATGGGTGCATCTTCCTCGCCCAGCGAGCCCAGGTCTTTGATCGCGCCCCGGTTCCAGATCACTCCGTGGGCGATGCCGTGTGCTCCGTCGCAGGAGCCGATGATGTCGCCGGCATTGTTGATGGCCTGGGCGCTACAGATCGAACCACCAGCCAGGCCGGGTAATTGCTTCATGACCCCTGCGTGGCGCAGGAAGGCCTGCGGCTTGCCGTTGGGGCTGCTGTTCGCTTCCCCTACGATGTCGCCTGGATCGTTGATATCGTGCGCACTGCTGAAGTCGCCGCGAGCGAGCAAACCGAGGTCCGTCGCCTGGTTCGCCTTCCACAGAACGGCATGCTTTGCACCCCCGGCAGTTTGTGCATTGCCCACGATATCGCCCCTGCGATTGATGGCGCTGGCCGCGGCATAGGCGCCGCCCAGCGGCGGGAGTATCGTCAGGTGGTTCTCAGACCACTGGAAGGCCCGGGTAAATCGCAGATCCTGCGGTTGCTGCAGGCTGCCGACAATCGTCATGGCATCGTTGATGTCGGCCGGATACACCAGGGAAAACTCTTTCTCTCCTTCGATGGCAATCGATTGGCCGCCATGGAAGAGCATGCCCGGCATGCTGGTCGCGTTCACTGCATGCCAAATGGCGAAGTCACCGTGATTATTGAGAGCCGGCGTGTCGGTGAGCATGCGTACCAGCGAGAATCCTTTGTCCTCGACCGTATATCGGGGCAGCGTGTCGCGGGCTGGTGCCGCAGCGGCGTACAGCGGCGCCAGCAACACCCAGGCGATCCTTACTACGCTTCGGCATTGGGTCATGCCAAAATACTATGCCAGGGGAATTCATAATCTGCTTTTGGGAGTTACCCATGCGTACACCAGGGAACACAGAGTGGCGCTAACCCGCCGAGATTTCGCCGCGGGCCTTGCCTCCTCGCTTGTTTTACAGAAGCTGGCCCGGGCTACAACGCCAGCCGCGCCGCGGCTCAAAGTGATTGTTGCCGGTGGACACCCGGGTGACCCGGAATACGGCTGTGGCGGTACCATTGCGCGGCTTAACGGGCTTGGTCACGAGGTGGTGCTGCTGTATTTGAATAATGGTGCGTGGCCGCCGACTCCGGCGGCAACCCGCATTGCCGAGGCCACTAAGGCTTGCGCCCTGTTGCATGCGACGCCTGCGTACGCCGGCCAGGAGAACGGGCATGCTGTCGTGGACAATGCGCATTACGAGGCGTATGCCGCGCTGATCGTTCACCACCAGCCCGACGTGGTGATTACGCAGTGGCCGATCGACAACCACCGCGATCATCGAGCCATCACCATGCTGACCTACGACGCTTGGAAACAAACGAAGTCCTTCGCGCTGTACTACTACGAGGTGTCTGACGGCGAGGACACGTTGCAGTTTTCGCCCACGCACTACGTCGATATCACAGCGGTTGAGCCCACCAAGCGTGCGGCCTGCTATGCGCACGCCAGCCAGACCCCTGAACGGTACTACGCGCTGCAAGACCAGGTGGCTGCGATGCGCGGGCTGGAGAGCGGGTACAAACGGGCGGAAGGTTTTGTGTTGCAGGTGCAGAGCCCTGCCGATCCTTTGAGGGATCTGGTGAGGGATCTGGCGCGGGCCCCGGTAGTTGGGGGGTAGGGCGTGCTCCAGCGACGCACAAATGCGTTACCCTGATTGCCGAAGCAACGGGCCCTCCGCGTTGCTTCCGGAGTGGTGATATGGATTTGTCGCAAGCGCACGCACCGGTCAGCCAATTTGTGGAACAGCCCAGCAGCCCAGGGCAGTGGGAGAAGTACCAGTTGAGCCCTGAGCAGTTGGCAGCGTTTGACCGGGACGGGTATGTGGCCGGGGTTCAGGTACTTGATGATCAGCAGGTGGAGGTGCTGCGTGCGGAGTTGCAGGGCCTGATGACGAAGGCGCATCCCGCGAACCACCTCTTCCACGAATACCATTCCAACGAATCCAATGATCCGAATGCTGTGCTGTTCCACGCGCTCGGGGCATGGCGGATTGAACCCGGCTTTCACGATGTGCTGTGGAGCCCGGGGTTTTTGGCGCCGGCCGCGCAGTTGCTGGGCGGCCCTGTGCGCTTTTGGCACGATCAATTGTTTTGCAAGCCCGCGCATCATGGCGGGGTGGTTGCGTGGCACCAGGACTATTC
>CAZZVD010000293.1:0-6109 GCA_964657465.1 uncultured Acetobacteraceae bacterium
CCCCTGGACGGGTGCCCCATTGCGGGTCCCGAGTCCGCCAGGTCAGTTCCCTTGACTTGCGGTATCCGCACCATGTTCGCCGACTCCGGCGTACGTGGGTTGAAGATGACGTTTTTCCAATGTTTTTAGTAAGTGGAGTGAGAACGTTTGATGGCTTCGCCCGTCGTATTCAACCCATGTACGCCGGGCGCCCGTCCAGGGATTAAGGCATTGTGGTCGGAAGCTGAGGATTGTGGTGAGGAAGCCGGGTTAGAAACGTGTCCTGCTTTGAAGAAGCTCATATTCCCTCCTTTTCCCCGTCCCTTGTGTCAACGATTCTGCGTGTAAGGCTTCTCCCTTTAAGGATGGCCGCTCAGTTTCTAGCCGGGCGCTCGCAAATGTCAACCTGCGTGGCCGTCGCGTAGAATGCCTCAGCACGAGGAAAGAGCCATGATGCTGAGCGTTTACGATGGGAAAGACTTCGCCCGGCAGTTTCGGGTGGTACGCAAGAACACGCTACAGATCGCCGAGGATATTCCTCAAGCCAGTTACAGTACTGTGATAGCCCCTGATTGCCGCACGGTCGCGGCGTTGCTAACGCACATCGCGATTGCTCCTGGTATGTGGTTCGAGGTCCACGGCAAGCAGCAGGTGAAAACTCTGGTCGGCTTCGATTTTGTGAGCCTTGGCCAGAAGGCAGCAATGGAGGAGCAAAAGCCTCGAACCAAGGCAGAAATTCTCGATCTTTTAGGCGATGAGGGCGAGCGGTTTGCCGAGTGGTTAAACGGGCTGACGCCCGAGTTTCTCGCGGAAATGATTCCCGTGGCCGATAGGTCAGGAGAGAAGTCTCGTTTCGAGCAACTGCTCGGCGCCAAGGAACACGAAATGCACCATCGCGGCCAGCTCATGCTGATCGAGCGACAAATTGGCATTGTGCCCCACCTTACCCGCAAAGCGCAGGGGGCGTGATTTTTGATTCAGTGAAGCGTGCCGGCAATCCATGCGGCATGCAAAGCAGTCCTCTTGTCTAATAAGCCGTGACGCAAAATAGATTCGCACCGGGAGAGCTGTTGCAGACACCGCCCGAAACGGCCACTCCGCTGCTTTTGTTTGACCACGCCACCAGGGAATACGCCAACGCTGGCGAACGGGTGCGTGCGTTGGACGACGTATCTCTGGAGATTGACTCTGGCCGGTTCATTGCCGTCATGGGTCGCAGCGGTTGCGGCAAGTCCACCCTCTTGCATCTGGCAGGCGCCCTGGATTTCCCAACCGCCGGGCACGTTTGTCTGGATGGCGTTGCGACCGATCAGTTAAACGAGGCGGGCCTCACCCGGTTGCGGCGGCAGAAGGTCGGCTTCGTCTTTCAGTCGTTCCAACTGCTGCATACGCTGAGCGTGCTGGAGAATGTCGAGGTGCCTCTTCTGTTAGCGAGCACGGCCGATGCTCGTGGGAAAGCCATGGCCCGGCTCGCGGATGTGGGCCTGGCGGAACTGGCAGGCCGCATGACGCATCAGCTCTCGGGCGGGCAGATGCAGCGCGTGGCCATCGCGCGGGCCCTGGTGCATACCCCACGCCTGATCCTGGCCGACGAACCCACTGGCAATCTTGATACTGCAACCGGCAACGCTATTCTCGAGCTATTGCAGCGGGTGTGCAAAGAACAACAAGTCACCGTCCTGATGGCGACGCACAGTGAAGAAGCCGCTGCAGTCGCCGACACCATCGTGCGCATGCGCGATGGCCGTGTGATCGAAGAGCAGACCTGATGGGGCGCATCGCACTGCTCTACCGGCTGATCATCCGGCCGCTCTTCCGCCAGCCCGGCCGTGCCCTGGTGATCCTTTTTGCGGTGGCATTGGGGGATGCCGCTGTGGTCGCGATCGACCTGGCAGGCGATGCTGCGGCCGGCTCTTTCCACTCATCGATGGAAACCCTGGCCGGCAAAGACGATTTTGAAGTCACCGCGGCCGGCGGACTGCCGGAAGCCCTGGTCGCCCGCCTTGCGCGGCTGCCATATGCACTTCAGGTGAGCCCGCGGATCGAAGACCACGCCATGGTGGTAGCCCCGGGCCAGTCTGCGGCGCAGATCTTGCCCCAGGGTTTGACTTCGACCATGCCGCAAACCGTGCCAGTCATCGGGGTGGACGTCATCGCCGAAGCCAATAAAACCGACAGCAGTGCCAACAACCTGATCAGCGAGGCGACCGCGGGTCCGGGTGTGGAGCACCTCAATGATCCGGATGCCGTCTGGGTGACCCAAGGACTGGGGAAAGCGGTCGGCGATCACCTTCGCTTGCAGATCAATGATCTTGCGCGGGACTACGTGGTGCGCGGGCTCATCCCGCAGTCTACCCAACTGGGTACGGATGCTGTCCTCATGGATATCGGGGCGGCACAAGTGGCCACCGGCAAATCAGGACGGATTGACCGCATTTTGATCAGAGCGCCGGATGCGGATTCTTCAGATCCGAACCGTTTTGAACTGTGGCAAGGAAGGCTGCAGCAGGCTCTGCCTGCGGGTGTGCTGCTCAACGCCCAGGGAACAGAGACCGCCGCGAACCGGCGCATGCTGACAGCGTTTCGCTGGAATCTGCGCATGCTGAGCGGCATTGCGCTGCTGGTGGGCGCATTTCTCATCTACAACGCTGTCTCTGTTTCCGTGGTGCGGCGCCGGGCAGATATCGGCACAATGCGGGCCCTGGGTGCGAGCCGCGCCACCGTGATGGTTGCATTCTTGTGCGAGGCTGGGTTGGTGGGCACCGTGGGCTCGCTGCTCGCGTTGCCTTTAGGCCGCCTGCTTGCTGGTGGCGCAGTGGGCATGCTTTCGACGACCGTCAATGCGCTGTATGTCTCAAGCCGTCCTGGCACCATGCGCATCACCACCGGATCGGTCGTGTTGGCCCTGGTGGCGGGGATCGGCGTAGCGCTTGTGTCTGCATTGTCGCCAGCGCGAGAGGCCAGCATGGTGTCGCCGACCGAAGCCATGGCGCGAGGGCGGCGTGAGTTTGCGGTGCGGGTCGAGCGCAAACGCGATGCGCTGATTGCGCTGGGGCTGGCGCTGATTGCCACGTTCGCCGCCCTCGGACCGCCCATCGGGGGCAAGCCTCTGCTGGGTTACTTGTCGGCGCTACTCTTTGTGGCGGCTGCCGCCCTGCTGGCGCCGCTGGTGGTGTATCGCGCCACGTCGGCCGGGTCAGACGGATTGTCGCGGGTTCTCGGGGTAGAGGCGCTGCTTGCATCGCGCAGCCTGGGAGCTTCGCTGCGCAGGACCTCTGTGCTGGTGGCTGCATTGGCCACGGCCATCGCCATGATGACTTCTGTGGGCATCATGGTGGGCAGCTTTCGCCAGACAGTGTTGACCTGGTTGGATAGTGAGTTGCCCGCCGATCTTTACCTTGCGCCGGCTGGGGCGATGGGCGGCGACCTCCACCCCACCATTGCCTCCGGGGTGGCCGACCGCATTGCGGCAACGCCCGGCGTGGACAGCGTGAGCCGGATCAGGGCTTACGAAATTCAGTACGAAGGACTACCTGCTTCGCTGGCCGGTGCAAGCCAGGGCCGGAGTGCGCCTCGCCAGAACCTTGCCTTCTTTTCACGCAAGCCGAGTGCCCAGGTGCTGCGAGAACTGGCCGGGGGCGATAACGCGGTTGTCAGCGAGCCCTTTGCCAACAAGCACCATGTGAAAACAGGCGACACCCTCACCCTCACTCTGGGGGAACACCGGGTTAAGTTTGACGTGATCGATGTCTTCTACGATTACGGACACGAAGCGGGCTACGTTGTGGTGGATTGGAATACCCTCCTGCGCTACCTTCCGCATACTGCTCCTACCAACCTTGCGGTCTACCTTACGCCCGGTGCGGATCTCGAGAAGACGCGCGCTGCCGTGCAACGTGCGATTGCGCATAGCAGCCTGATGATGCTTTCCAACCGCCAGATACGGCAGCAGGCGATACGCGTGTTCGATCAAACGTTTGCGATTACCTACGCGGTGGAGGCGATTTCGATTCTGGTAGCGATTGGCGGTGTGGCGGGCGCGCTGATTTCCATCGTGATGGACCGCAGGCGTGAGTTCGGCGTTCTGCGCTATCTCGGCAGCACGCATGCACAAATTCGCAAGCTGATCCTGGTGGAGGCAGGACTGATCGGTTTGTTTGCCAATGTGCTGGGCCTGGTGCTCGGCTACGTATTGTCGCTGGTGCTGATCTTCGTGATTAATAAACAGTCGTTCGGGTGGACCATTCAGTTTCACTGGCCGGTCGCCGTGTTGTTCGGTTCGCTGAGCGTTGTTTACCTGGCGACGGTGCTGGCGGGGCTCTACCCTGCGCGTCTCGCCGTGCGTCTGGATCCGATGGAGGTGGTGCATGAGGAATAGGTGGCTGGGTCTGCTGATCCTCATTGCCAGCTGCGCCAGGGGTCAGGACTACAAGATCGCGCAGCCCGGCTACCGCTTCTCGTTTCCACAAGACTACTTCAACCATGAGAATTACCAGACTGAGTGGTGGTACTACACAGGAAACCTGAAGGCCGTGGACGGCCACCGTTTCGGATACGAACTGACGTTCTTTCGGCAAGGCGTTTCACGCGCAGAGAGCACCGGGCCATGGTTTGCACGCGACCTATGGATGGCCCATATCGCGCTCAGCGACATCAGCGGGCAGCAGTTTTACCACGAGGAACGGCTAAATCGATCCGGGCCTGGTATGGCCGGGGTGGATGCGCAGACCGGGCTGGTTTGGAATGGGAATTGGGAGGCGCGCATCGCTGATCCAGCGGAGGAACTGCAGGCGGTCGCGGAGAAATTTAGCTTTGGTCTGCACCTAAAGGCGCTGAAGCGGCCAGTGATCCAGGGCGAGAATGGGGCAAGCCAGAAAGGCGAGGGCAATGGACATGCATCGCAATATTTTTCCCTCACCCGCGTGGCAACCACCGGATCCATTGCACTGAGTGGCAAGACGTACCAGGTCGAGGGAGATTCCTGGATCGACCATGAGTTCTTTACCGGCTCAATGGCTCCGAATGAGACAGGTTGGGATTGGCTGAGCATGCAACTGACCGATGGGACCGAACTGATGCTCTATCGCTTGCGGCACAAGGATGGCAGCATTGACCCGTACTCCTCGGGCAGTTATGTGGACGCAAGCGGGAAGTCGACCTTTCTCTCTTCTGCTGATTACACCCTGAAGCCTGTCGAAGGCGCCGATGGCTCCTGGACCAGCCCCGCAACCAGGGGCAAGTACCCCGTGCAGTGGCACGTTTCGGTCCCGCGTTTGAAGTTGGAGTTGGAGGTCACGACCCCGCTTAAGAGTCAGGAGCTGGCCAGCAACTACGGCGCCAGCTACTGGGAGGGAGCCGTTGACCTAAACGGGGTTCGGGATCAAACGCCGTTGCGCGGATCAGGGTATCTGGAGATGACGGGCTATGCGAATCCGGGTAAGCCGATCATTCCTCAGTAGAAGCGGCCTCAATAACAGCGGCCTCAGGATTGGCGGTCTCAGTAAACGCGGCGCCTTCCACCATGAGTTCGGCGACTGCTTAGCCCGGATTTCTCACCACGACTTCCGGAGACAACCACAATGCCCTACTCCCTGGACGGGTGCCCCATGTTCGCCGAATCCGGCGTACGTGGGTTGAAGATGACGTTTTTTCCGACGTTTTTAGCAAGTGGAGTGAGAACGGTTGAAGGGCTTTGCCCGTCGCCTTCAGCCCATGTAGGCCGGAGGCGGTGAACATGAGGCACCCGTCCAGGATTTACGGCATTGTGGTCGGAAGCTGAGGGTTCTGGTGGGAAATCCGGGTTAGATATCAGCTTGACCGTAGTTGTCAGCCGCGATGGCCCGATCCGGCGCGTCTACCCCGCCAACTCACGGCGCATCGCAACAGGCGTGGTCGAGATCCCGCGATCCTTCCTGTGACAGCACCCGCGCCTTACTCTCCTCTGAAGGCTAAAAATCATTTCCAATCGTTGCCGGCGCCTGCAGACGGAGTTCGCTACCCGCAAAACATGTCGTCGCACAACAAAACTTTAACCTACCGCGCAAGCCACAAGCTCAGCCTGTAGCATCCCCAGGGTAGCGAGATCTCTCTTTCTAAGGAATGACGGGTGCCCCACATCTCGCTCGTTTTT
>CAZZVD010000294.1:0-6107 GCA_964657465.1 uncultured Acetobacteraceae bacterium
GAGTGGGGGACATTTGAACCCTCGTCCAGAGCGCTTTCCAGTTTGTTCATTAGGAGCGCAGTCGAGGGATCTGCTTTGCGCCTTTCTCCTGCCACAAATTTCTACAGAGCTCCAGCATCGGACACGCAGACGAACCATTCTTTCAGCAGGAATAGCAGGAGAGTCACTCCTGGCAGCGAAGCGGCTGCTATCGAGACCGACGTTCCTCTGCTCATCCGATGCTGGAGCTCTGTAAAAATTTGTGGCAGGAGAAAGGCGCAAAGCAGATCCCTCGACTGCGGTCGGGATGACAAGTTGCGGGGCTAGCTAGTGACCTTGGCCGGCATTGCCTCCGGAGTGTGAATTCCCACATCTCCCGACTGGAAAACGTCGGTAGATATGGGCCACCCCAGGTGGTTACAGGCGGAACAAACTAGACCTTCTCAGCGATCGATTTCGCCTGCGTAAACAGCAGCAGATAATCAGGACCGCCCGCCTTTGAGTCAGTACCCGACATATTGAAGCCGCCAAACGGGTGAGCTCCCACCATAGCGCCCGTGCACTTGCGGTTCAGGTACAAATTCCCCACATGGAACGTGAGCCGAGCCCGGTCCAGCTTCTCGCGTGAGGTCGAGTAGATCGCGCCCGTCAATCCATACTCGGTATTGTTCGCGATCTCCAGCGCGTGGTCGAAATCACGCGCACGAATCACGGCCAGCACAGGGCCAAAAATCTCTTCCTGGGCCAGGCGCGCCGTCGGCGCAATGTCTGCAATGACCGTGGGTTCCACGTAGTAGCCACCCTCCGGCGTCTCCACTGCGTTTCCACCTGCCAGCAGACGGCCTTCGGCCTTGCCCACGGCAATGTACGACAGAATTGTATCCATGGCGGCGCGGTTTACCACCGGCCCCATGTTCGGATTCCCGGCGGGATCGCCTACTCGCAAGGCCTGCACTTTCTCCTGCACCCGCTCAAGAAATACGTCGTACACGGCGTCTTCCACAATGGCGCGCGAGCAAGCCGAACATTTCTGCCCGCTAAACCCGAACGCAGCCCCGACCACCCCATCGACAGCAGCATCCAGATCGCAGTCCGTGCTGACGATGATGGAATCCTTGCCGCCCATTTCAAGAATCGTGCGCTTGATCCAGATCTGCCCCGGCTTTGTCTGTGCCGCGCGCGCATGGATATCCAGGCCCACACTCTTGGAACCAGTAAACGCGATCAGGCGCGTCTTCGGGTGTTCGACGATCGCATTGCCAAAGGTCGCACCCGAGCCGGGGCAGAAGTTAACTACCCCCGGCGGCATGCCCGCCTCTTCCAGCACATCCAGAAACCTGGCTGCAATCGTCGGAGAATCGCTCGAGGGCTTCAGGATCACGGTATTGCCGGTAACAATGGCGGCCGCCGTCATCCCGGCCATAATGGCGAAAGGAAAGTTCCACGGCGGAATCACCGCGCACACGCCCATCGGGATATACACCAGCTGGTTACGCTCGCCGGGATACTGAATCGGCGTCGTTGCACTTGCCAGGCGGAGTGCTTCGCGCGCGTAAAACTCCAGGAAGTCGATCGTTTCCGCGACATCGGCGTCTGCCTCGGCCCAGTTCTTGCCCACCTCGTAGATCAGCCACGCGCAGAACTCGAACTTCCTTTTGCGAATCAGTTCTGCCGTCTGCAGCAGCAGGGATGCGCGCTCTTCCACCGGCGCGTATTGCCACGTGGCAAACGCATCGAGTGCCGCCTTCATGGCGCGCTCCGCGTGTTCCAGGCCGGCTTTCTGATGCACGCCGACAACTTGCTCCGGACGGGCGGGATTGAGCGAGTTGATCTTCTCGCTGGTCCGCGAGCGCTGCCCGCCAATGACGAGCTGATACTCGTGGCCAAGCATATCGCCCACCCGCGTAAGGGCAGCGTGCATCGCATGCACGTTCTCCGAATCGCGAAAATCGAGAAACGGTTCATTGCGGAACAGGCCTTGCGGGCTGACAGGCTGAATCACGGTGCTGATCTGAGCAGTTGGCATGACTTGGTTATTTTACTCCTCTGGTGCGGTGCGAGGCGGCAAGCTGCTGTGGGTTGGACTAGCGTTTGGTTGCATGTTTTCCTGAGACGTGTGTGAGGCAAAGATCCCACGACGGCTCCACGTCTGCAAGTGGGTGTGCAAAGAAAGCTGTGGATGGAGGGTCGGTTATCTCGCAGTTACTCCCTGTTAGCTTTTGCGGCAACGGGATAGTTTCCTTCGCCTCGAAAGAGGCGAATAGTTTTTGTTCTTAGCTTAGTGTGATTGTGAGTGTGACTGTGATTAGCATTCCTCAAGCAATGCTTGACGAATGCTCCAAGCATTGCTTGGAGCAATGCTTGACGAATGCTTGAGCATTGCTTGGAGCATGCTCCAAGCATCGTTTAGGGGATCAGGACTTTGTGGTTGGAGCGAAGGCTTGCTGCCGGAAGGGCGCAACCACGCCACTCTCCCAGGTAAGCCACAAAGCCCCTCTCCCTGACCAGTCCGTACGTTGGGCGTTGCCGCACACCATTAGCGTGTGGCGGTGAGGCGCTCGGTTTGTGCCGACATCTTGGCCGTGCGTTCCAGCTTGTCCCAGTTAAACGGGCGGCCATCGATCGCGCGTTTCACCGTCTTGAACAGAACCAGCGAGAAGACCTGCCGGTAGGCGAAGCGCTGCAGCCAGATGTGGAACAACAGCCAGCCGTCGCCTTTGTTAGCCGGGTGCTTGCGTTCCAGGCTAAAGGCCAGGGCTGAGGTCACAAAGTCGATGATGAGAAAGGCCAGGAAGAACGTGAGCAGTTTCTCAAAGTTCGAAGCGTCCGCCGTCTCGGGATGGAAGTGGCGGTCGAGCAGATAGTGAATCAGTCCGCCAAGGAACATTAAATCGATGAACGGGGAAACCAGCGGCAGCAGGATCTGGAACACCAGGATGTTCGGCAAAGCAAATAATCCCATCGCTCGATTCTTCAGAAAAGCGCGCTGATGCTTGTACACCGCCTGCAGTGTCCCGAATGACCAGCGGAAACGCTGCCGCATCAGCCCGCCGGCTGTGGTCGGCGCCTCGGTAAACGCCAGCGCGCGATCTTCGTAAATCACCTTGTATCCCTGCTCCAGCAGGTTCATGGTCAGATCAGCATCTTCGGCCACGGTATTCACCGGGTAAGAGCCGCCTTGCCGCACCGCATCCGTACGCCACGCGCCAATGGCGCCGGGAACCACCGTGACGATATTGAAAAGGTCCAGCGCTCGCCGCTCGAAATTCTGGCTGGTGATGTATTCGAGTGCCTGCCAACGGGTCCACAGGTTTACCCGGTTGCCCACCTTGGCGTTGCCGGCGACTGCGCCGATCCGCGGATCGGCAAAGTGGCAGACCAGCTTCGACACCGCGTCCGCAGCGATCACCGTATCCGCGTCGATGCCTACGTAGAACTCTTCCTGCAGGCCCGCGACCGCGAAGTTCAGTGCTTCCGCCTTGCCACCATTCGGAGTGCGCAGCACCGTCAACATACCGGAAGCAAGCTCCTCCGGATACGCCGCGCGCGCCACCTCAGAGGTGCGGTCCGTCGACCCATCGTCGATCACGATGACCCGCATATTCCCATAGTCCGAATTCAGCACTGACCGAATCGTGCGAACAATTACCTTCTCTTCGTTGTAGGCAGGGATCAACACCGCGACGCGCGGCAAAAAGCCCCCCGCCAACTGGGGAACCTGCCGTCTCCGCACCCTGTCGATCAGCGCCAACACACCGACCAGCAGCAACCGCGCGCTCATCAATATGTCCCCGACAAAGAACAGGAAGACGACAAAGTGATTGAAGAATGCCCAGGCAAAGAAGGCGAGGGAATCGACCCGCGCCTGCCACCGTTCGTGGGCATTGAGTGGAGGCATCACCTCGGCCCGCGTCTTGCCCATCAGGTCAGACACTTGCTCGATGACGTATCCATGAGCCCGCAGGCCATCGATCAGCACCGGCAGGGTCGCCACCGTGACGCTGCGGTCGCCGCCACCATCGTGCAGCAGGATGATGCTGCCGCGGAACTGCGGCTTGCTCTTCATCACCTGCAACTGCTCGAGTACGTCGGCCAGAATGCCCTGCGGCGTTTTGCGCTGGCGCTCATCCCAGTCACCGGTATCGATCTTGTTGCCGATGATGGTGTAGCCCATCTTCTGGATCACCATCGCAGGCGCTGCCTGGTCGTTTGTGTCCGGTTCCTGATCGATGGAGTAGGGCGGCCGAAAGTACAGCGGCTTCACGCCCAGCTTGCTGCCAAACAGCCGCTCTGTCAGGTTGAGCTGTAACTGCACCTGTCCGGGAGAAATCTCGCTGATGTTCGGGTGCGTCCAGGTATGGTTGCCGATCTCATGCCCTTCCGCCAGCACCCGCTTCATCACGCTTACATTGTTCTGCGCCTGTTCCCCGATCATCAGAAAGGTCGCTTTCACACCCTTCTGCTTAAGCAGGTCCAGCACCTTCGGCGTCCATTTCGGATCGGGGCCATCGTCAAAACTCAGCGCCACCACCCCTGGCTTGTACCCGTAGTACTCAATCGTGTAGGGCGAGGGATAGCTCAACATGTGCTCATCGGTCACGGTCCAGTTGTAGGAATCCATGTCGATGGTGCGCGATCCCGCGTGCGGTTCGCCGGCGACGTGCAGAATATCGCCTTCGCCATCGGTCACCACGTCATCACCTGGCGGCACTTGCTTAAGTGACTCGGGCGCTGTCACCACGCTGGGGTGGTCCCAAATCGACCAGAGGGAGGGATCCTCTTCACCCAGCCGCCAAAGAGCGAAGGTCTGCAGCCCCATTTGCCGCGCAGCCCGTAGCTCGTTCAGGGCGGTCACCGCGTCCAGCATCCACACCTGGTGCCGAACATGGTTGTCTTCATCGTCGTACGTGAAGTGGGGGTTCAGTTCGTCGCCGGCCAGCCGGAGATCTGCATTCGCGTCGGAGGCGGCCTGCCATCCGTCCTGTACCGATATGTCTTCCGTATCCAGCACCTTGGGCACGCCGTGCTTGCCCTTGGGAATCGACATCGTCCAGTTGTACCCATAGTTGCCGATGGCGCAGATGATCTTTTCTTTGGGCACCAGCGTGAGAACACGCTTCAGGTTGTTTTCGAACCAGTCCTGCGCCGCAATGGGGCCTGGCCCGCCGGTTTCCTCGTGCTGGTCGTAGTTCATCAGGAGGATGCCGTCTGTCTGCTGGGCGAGCTGCCTGAACTCATCATCGTCGGCGCCCACGCCCTCGTTGACGAAGAGCCGCAGATTGCGCGGGTGCATCTGGCTGTAGAGCTCGCCGATCAAGGCGTGGTAGCCCGGGAGCGCTTCATCCGGCAAATCTTCCAGATCGAGGCTCAGGCCCCGGTAAGCGGGGTTTGCTGCCAGGAACGCGGCAATCTGCCGCTCCAGGTTGGCGCGCGCTCCCGCATCCTGCAACATCGAGGTGACGCTGTGGTCCCATTGCTGGGTAAGGACATTGAAGTTCTTGAGCAGCGGAAAGATCTCCATATCCTCATGCCCCGCCGCAACCAGGTCATGCACTTTGTTCAGCGGGTCGACCGGATGCACACCGCGCCCGTCCACCACGTTGAACATGCGCAGCGGCGCTTCCAGGGTGGTGGATTGCAGTGCGCCGTCAGCGCCGGTTACATATAGCCACTCGGGGAAAAGAATGTCGATTTGGTGAAGGTGGTTCTTGAGCGAGGCATAACTACCCGCGTCATCATTGACGTAGTACGCGGCACGCAAACCTTCGCCGGAGTTGAAGGGAATTTCTGAAGGCTTCCGCTTGGTCTTCCGCCGCGCCGGCTTGGTGTACTTTGCGTTGTTGGCGGCGGTCTGTTCCTGGATCGCGCGATAGTTTCGTTTGGGCGTGGGTAACAGCAGCTCGGGCAACGGCTGCTGTTTGATGACGTTCAGAAAGAACAGCACCAGGATCACAGTGGAGAACACAGCCACCGCGTCCAGAATCCGCCGAAGGCGTTTCCACCGTTTTCGTTGAGGGTCGAAAAAGATCTGGCGGTTCATGCCTAGGGGAAGCTTACAGGAACTCCCATCCCGCATGGGCTAACCCGGCATTTCTCACGCCTGTTCCGTAACCCATGACGGGTGCCCC
>CAZZVD010000295.1:0-6106 GCA_964657465.1 uncultured Acetobacteraceae bacterium
GGGGTGGGGGCATTGTGGTTGTCTCCAGACAGTCGTGGTGAGAAATCCAGGTTAGAACTTATCGGACCTCACAAACTGCAGGGTGGCCCATTCAAGCCGCGTTTGGCTTGAGTGGGGGACAGCTCCGCTCGCTCAGCCAGACCGATCCATGAGCCGGTTAGCAGAAAAGGCCTCCCTGGCGGGAGGCCCTTCGGCTTCAGGCAAGTGGGCTGGTTGGCTACTGGCTGAGACTGTTGGCCGTTGCGGCGTTCGAGATTGGATCGGTCGCCAGCTTCTGGGCAAAGTAGCTGTGATCCCAGAGGTTGTGATAGAAAACGCCGGTCAGGGCAGCGGCTTTGGGGCCGAATGTCGGTCTGCCGCCTTCCAGGAAGAAGACGGTAACGATGCGGCCGTGCGACGTATTGGCGAAAGAAGCGAACCAGCCGTAGCGGGTTCCGTTGTTGGAGCAGGTGCCGGTCTTACCCAGAATTGGCAGCTCGCTAAAGCTGGCGCGCAGCGAACGGGCTGTTCCGTAGTCGACAGCGCCTTCCATGCCGACGGTCACTTCCGGGATCAGGTTGGCAATATTCAATGTTCGTTTGACCCTGGGCTGAAAATTCGCAGCTTCGGTCACCGAGGTTGGGTGCTGTAAGTAGTAGAGCGTGCCGCCGTTGGCAATGGAGGCGACCAGCGCGCCCAGTTGCAGGGGCGTCATCGAGATCCCCTGGCCGAAGGAGCACATGCGGCCGACGCCGCCTTCACTCTCAGGCAGAACCTGCTCCGGGTAGATGCCCAGCTGTTCGCCATTGATGTTCCAGCCGGCCAGTTCTCCCAGGCCAAACATGTTGGCGTAGTGGCGCACGCGCTCGAACCCGAGGCGGCGGCCCAGCGCTTCAAAGTAGGCGTTGTTCGATTTTGCCAGCGCTGTCGTCATATCCAGGTGATAGTTGCCACCCAGGTTGACCGGAGTGTCTTTGGTAACGATCCCTTCCTGCAGGGCAGCCAGGGCAACCGAAACCTTAATGGTGGAGCAGGGTTCCGCACCGCTCGAGAGCGCCAGCTTTTGGTTCACCATGGCCAGAATGCGTCCGTTGCTGGGGTCGATGGCAACCACGGTTCCATACATATTGCCCAGCGCGTCGATCGCGGCCTGGCGAACGACTGGATCTTCCCCTGCGGTAATGTCACCCTGGGTGAGATCAGAATCGGTGAATGAGTTGGCCGAGAAATGTTCGTAATAGCGGTGGCGCGTCAGCACCAGCCGGCGCGTCATCTTGCCGGAACGGGTGCGCACCAGCACCACACGGCGCTCAGAGGCAACCGGACGGCTGTGGCGCAACTGTGCCATGTGCCGGCGCCCGCGGGCCGACTCCTGCACATGCGCGACATGCGCCCGGCGGGTGGCACGCGTCGGCCGTGCGGCAGCCGGTTTTGCAAAAGCGGCAGAGGCCAATCCCAGGATCAGGAAAAAGTAGAAAACACGTTTGAGGAATTGTCTGCTCACTGGGTAATGTCCTCTCAAGCCGCCACTATGAATATGATATAGACCAAGACCGGTCGAGTACCAAGGTAATCAGGTTGTGGAGTCGACCTGCCTGGTTCGCAAATCGACCCCTTCGAATCTCTATTAGCTCTAACCCTTATTGAACTGGAAATCCTTCTGCTTTTCCATATTCCCTCTAAAGTCTTCACCATGTCCGTACCACAATTGGGTACACCACCGTAACGATTGGAGGCTTAAGTGCTGAAACCAGGAGCGCTGGAGGTCTAGCTGAGTGGGCGGCGTAGAAAAGCCGGGATATCCAGCTCATCATGATGCGCTTCACTCTCCGTTTGATTCCCGTTTTCCGGTTCAATAGTTTCCGCTGGCTGGCTGGGGGACCGAACGGCTGTATTTGGCGCTGAGCCGAGCTTCGCGGGCACCAGGCGAGCGTACTCGCCGTCAAAATGCTCATCCAAATTAGCCGTTGACCCTATGTAGACAGGCGGCGGGGCAACTCTCGTGGCGGCCCCGGGCTGGGGCACTTCTTCGATCATGACTGGTTGCGGATGCAGAATAAACGGCGATTCTGCCACGCCGCCCGTGCGGCTTTGCGCCTTGGGCGTCGGACTATGATCGATCGAAGACTGCGGCTCGTACAGCGGCTTCACGTCCCGCTCCATCAAGTCTTCGCTGGCAAAGCGCGGGACGGAGTGTTGCGTATGCACCGAAACATGCGGTACCAACGCGTCGTTCAGCGAGGTCCGTTTGCGGCCCATCTGGTCTTGTCGAAAGCCGGTGGCGATGACAGTGATTTTTACCTCGTCACCCATCTTCTCGTCGAGCACTGCGCCAAAGATGATGTTGGCATCCTCATGCGCTGCGTTCTGAATCAGGGTCGAGGCTACGTTTACCTCGCTCAGCTTCAAAGAACTGGATCCGCTGATGTTGATCAGAATGCCGCGTGCGCCATCAATCGCGCCTGCTTCGAGTAAAGGGGAGGCCATCGCAGCCTGCGCTGCGGCGATTGCCCGGTTTTCTCCACTGCGCACCGCCGTGCCCATCACCGCGTAACCCATACCTGACATTGTGGTCTTAACATCGGCAAAGTCGCGGTTGATGATGCCCGGAATTGTGATGATGTCTGAGATACCCTGCACACCCTGCATGAGCACGTCGTCAGCGATGCGGAATGACTCGAAGAAGCCCGCATCCTTGGCCACCGCCAACAGCTTCTCGTTGGGGATGACGATCATGGTGTCTACGCCTTCGAGCAGCTCTTCCATGCCGCGCTCGGCTTGCTGCATGCGACGCTTGCCTTCGAAACCGAAGGGGCGGGTGATCACGGCGACGGTGAGCGCGCCCATTTCACTGGCCAGCGAGGCGATCACCGGGGCGGCGCCCGTGCCGGTACCACCGCCCAGCCCGGCGGTAACGAATACCATGTCGGCCCCTTCCAGGGCTTCGATAATTTTCTCTGAATCTTCGAGTGCGGCACGGCGTCCCACGTCGGGGTTGGCGCCTGCACCCAATCCGCTGGTCAGCTTGACACCCAACTGCAACTTGACCGGCGCCTGCGACAGTTGCAGCGCCTGCATGTCGGTGTTGGCTACGATGAACTCGACTCCCTCGAGCTTGGCGGCAATCATGCGGTTTACGGCGTTACCACCGCCGCCACCCACACCAATGACCTTGATCTTGGCTCCACGGGCGATTTCGTCGTTGTAGTGAATGCGGATTTCTTCGGAAGGATTCATTCGCTAAACCTCGTTTCTTTTAATCCTAATTCGATCCTGGTGAATGCAACCTGTGGACTACAAACTTCCTGCGAAGATAGCGCGCAATTTCGCACGCAGGCCCTGGTCGTCGGCTGCTCGCAGGACGCTGGTGCGATGGGTGTAAAGCATCATGCCGATCACAGTCGAGAATTCCGGCTGTATCAATGATTCGGGCATGCGGGATAGCGGGACGGGGTAGCCCAGCCGTGCGGGCACCCGGAGTACGCTTTCTGCTACTTCGAGTAAACCGGCGAGACGTGCGCCGCCGCCGGTGAGAATGCAACCAGCGCCCAGCGCGCCCAGCACCCCGCCCTGGCGCAGATTTTCACGCAGCAGAGAAAATAGCTCACGGGCCCGCGGTTCCAGTATTTCGCTCAGGTGGCGCTGCTTGATCGTCCGGATCACTTCGGTGCCGCCGCCCGCGACCATCTCCAACTCGCATGAGGAGGGGACAGAGGTAACGACGCAATGCCCGTACTCCAGCTTGATTGCCTCTGCTTCCTGCACCGACAGGTGCAAGCCCACGGCGAGATCGTTGGTGAAGTGGTCGCCACCTATTGGAATGACCGCGGTGTGCGCCACCGCGCCTTCAAAGAAAACCACCAATTCAGTGGAGCCGGCGCCGACATCGATCAGGCAGGCGCCCAGTTCCCGCTCATCGGCGGAAACCGTGGCTTCTGCCGCAGCAATCGCTTCGAAGATGGTATCGGTCACTTCCAGACCCGCCTTGTTGGCACAGGTGACCACGCTTTGCGAAGCACTGGCGGAGCAGGTGGCGATGTGCAGGTTCACTTCCAGGCGATTGCCGATCATGCCCACCGGGTCATGAATACCCGGCTGCTCGTCGAGAATAAATTGTTGTGGCAACAGATGAAGGATCTCACGATCCGCCGGCAAAGATACGGAACGGGCCCGGTCGACGGCGGCACGCACATCTTCGCGCGTAATCTCCCGCAGGCGGTTGCCCAGGCTGATGCCGCCCTGGCTGTTCACGCCGCGCACATGGGGGCCGCCTAAGCCCACAACACAGTTTGCGATTACTGCATTAGCCATCTGCTCGGCCTCGGTCGCTGCCTGGTTAAAGACCCTGGTGGCAGGACCCAGATCGCTGATCAACCCCTTGCGCATGCCTTCAGCATCGACAACACTGTGCGCGCGATACCGCAGCGCCCCTTCGTGCAGTTCCGCTACCAGCACGCGGATTTTTGCGCTGCCTGCATCCAGCACGGTGAGCAGGTCTTCAGCCTTTTGACTCATCGATGATTCGATCCTGCTCTTGACGATTTGACTACGGCTTTGGCTGCCGGACGGGTGACCGGGTGCGCAGCATGCTTTGCCGGAGCGGCGGGCGCATGATGCTGGCCGGTGTTGACCGTCGGCTTCTCCTGGGTTGAGGCCGCCGCGGCTTGCTGCGTCATATCAAGCACGACCTGATTCTCGTAGCGCATGTCCACCGAGCTGAGGTGGGGATATTGTTGCCGCCATTCCGGCAAGTGTTGCTGATAGCTGCGATAGCGGGCCAGGAAATCGGAATCGCCAAAATGCACCAGCACATCGCTGCCCTGGGAAGGCAGCAGGGCCGAAATGTCTTCCGGGTCGGAGAGATCGACTTCGCTGAGTTGATGAGAGACTTTGTCGCCACCCGCGTCGAGTTCGCTAATGAATTGCTGATAAAGGTGCATGCGCGCCGCGCGTGCCACTACCGGTTGGGTGGCAGAAATGCCGCTCACCACAGGGAATGAATAGTGCCTGGCGGCCATGGCGGACGCGGGTAGATGGAGCAGGACGCCATGCGCGTCGATCAGGCCGATGCTGTTACCGCGGCGCACAAAGGCGATCGGTGTTCGCTCGACGATGGCCACCCGCAGTTGATCGGGCAGCAAGCGCATGACGGTAGCGTGTTCCACCCAGGGCAACTGCTCGAGCGCCGTGCGACGCTCCTGCAGAGGGATGAAGAAGATATTGCGGCCCAGGTCCGAACCAAATACTGAGAGCAGTTCTGGCCGGGTCACCTGGCTGTTGCCCATGATCTGGATCGACGAGGTGCTGGCGATGCGAAAGCGAGGATCGTCACGGAAGAAGTTACGTATACCGAGCGCCAGCAGGAAGAGCGCGCCGAGGGCGCAGAGGAGCGCCGCCGATGCGGCAACACGGCCGGCAACGCTCGAAGGAATGAGACCGCGGCGAACTGGGACGCGCCGTCGTGCGCGCAGAAATCCATCTTCTTCCAGCTCGGGATCGCCGCCGGCATTCTTCGCCGGCCTGCGAGTCCCTTTGCGCTCGGAAGAAACTTCCTGCGACACTTTGGTGCGCGGGTTCGATGGCGCCGAGGGGCGATAGAAATCTCCCATCGGCTGGTTCGGTTCATCGTCCGCGAACACCGTGTTACGGCTTGTTTGTGAGTCGATTTTTGCCACGCCCGAGTCAGGTCGTGAGATTTGCCATCCAAACTATAGCTTGGTTTTCTCCGGTTTGCTCAGGCAATTCTCGGGAATCTGGAGGGTAATCTCTGTTGAAAATAGGTACATCGCTTCCCCATCGTAAATCAGGGCTGGCTTTTCGGTGAAAGCGCTGCGTACACCTTGATCCAGTGGTTCCGTACCTGCGGGCGCACGCGCTTCCCGGCGAAATCGAACACGATCAGATCCGTCTCCTGTTTGGGCATGTGGCAATCTACGCAGTTGGTGACCACGGGATGACCGGCTTTCGCGAAGGTGGCGGAACCGGGTTGATGGCACTGCAGGCAGCGTTGCGAGAAGCCGGCGAGGTCGTGCTGCGTTTCATGCACGTTGTGGCACGTGAGGCACGTCATGGAAGAAGCCAGGTAGCACCGGCTTTGCTTCAACAGCTCTACCTGGTTGCCGTGTAC
>CAZZVD010000296.1:0-6085 GCA_964657465.1 uncultured Acetobacteraceae bacterium
CATCAAACGTGCAGGTCGCAGGGTCAGGTGGTCGGACGCCGTTGTGATATCCGTAAGCCGAAGGCACAACTATATTGTTATCTAACCGCAGCCTCATGCGAAAACCCGTACCATGGGTTTGCTCATGAGGCGGCGAAGCCTTCTCGAGCATGTGGGCGAGAGTGAAGAAGTTCTTCGGTAAAGGCAAACCATGGCCGCCTCACACAAAACGGAACAATTGTTGCCCAGGGAGGCGGCGGTGATTCGCTGCGCAGCTCCCGGACGCGTCAATCTCATCGGTGAGCACACTGATTACAGCGGCGGCTTCGTCATGCCGGCGGCAATCGATTTCAAAACGATCGCCACCATCCTCCCTCGAAACGATAGTCGCATCGTGCTCTCCTCGGAAAACATGGCTGAGACGGTGTCCTACCCGGCCGACCCGCTCCCCCAGGCCGCCCGCCAACACTGGAGCGACTATCCGATGGGCGTTGCCTGGAGCCTGGCCCAGCAGGGCGTCAAGCCAGGCGGATTTGAGCTCTCGCTGGCCGGCAATGTGCCCCTCGGCGCCGGCTTAAGTTCCTCTGCTTCGATTGAAGTCGCTACTGCCTTCGCGCTGCTCGAGCTGGCCGGCCGGTCCATGCCGCTTCCCGACATCGCATTAGCCTGCCAACGGGCGGAGAACGCCTTCGTCGGCGCGCAAAGCGGCATCATGGATCAGTTCATCGCCTGCGCCGGTAAGCACGACCATGCGCTGCTCCTCGACTGCCGTTCCCTGGAATACCGGCTGCTCCCCATCCCAGATCACGTACGGCTGGTCATCTGCAATTCCATGGTCAAGCATGAACATGCGGGCGGACAGTACAACGTGCGCCGCGAAGAGGTCGAAGAGGGAACCCGCATCCTCCGCAGGCGCTGGCCCGCCATTCAGGCATTACGGGACGTGACCGAGTCCGAGTTGCTGGCGTGCCAGGCAGACATGCCGCCTAATGTGTTTCGCCGTTGCCGGCACATCATCACCGAAAATTTACGCGTTGAGAAGGCGGCGGCCGCTCTGATCAACGGCGATCTCTCCGCTTTTGGGACTCTCATGGGGGAAGCTCACCGTAGCTTTCGCGACGACTTCGAGGCAAGCTGCGAAGAGTTGGACACGTTGGTGGAGATGGCAGGGAAAATTCCCGGTTGTTATGGAGCCCGCATCACCGGAGGCGGTTTCGGCGGCTGTTCCATCAACCTGGTCGAAGACAGTAAAGCAGAGTATTTCGCCGAGGAGATCCGCGCAAAATACCGAGCAACCAACGGTATCGATGCTGACATCTATCTGTGCAAGGCATCAGACGGCGCGGGCCGCATATCTTAACAAGGCTTAACATCCAAAGCCTTCCTTCCGGCGACCTATCGTTAAGGTTAAGTCCATTCGTTTGAGGAGAATACCGGCTTTCCAACTACAATTTTGGTGTCAGGAAGCCTGCACAAAAGTAACGATACGAGAGTAAACTTGCCCCCAGCAGCGGAAGAGGATCCCCACATGATTTCTCAATGCTTAAACCCCACATGCCGCAAAGAACTTCGTTACCTCCGCAACGGCCGAGTGATTCGCACCACCCACCACACCGGGACACAGGTACAGGTGGAGCACTTTTGGCTTTGCGGTGACTGTCACACCAGGTATGACTTTCTCTTTGCAAAGGATGGCCGGGTCAGCCTGGCGCCAAGAGCCAAGGTCGTAACAACCACTGAGCCGATGCTCGACCTTCTGCTCGTCTCCTGAAGGACGGTGGAGCCAACCCGCTCTCGCAGGCTGTCGAGCGTGGGTTGGCTTCCTGGATCCCGGCACGCAATTTATTTCAGTAAACGCTTTCTACGATCTAAAGAATTACATCCCGCTTTTCCTCACATCCGCACGGTTCTGCACACCCATCCTGCCCTTTAGATCTGGCCGCCGGACTAAACTAGTGCTAGTCCATGGCAGAATTCACTCATCTTCATCTTCACACTGACTATTCCCTTCTCGATGGCGCCTGCGATGTAGAAAAGCTGGTGGATCACGTCTCCAGCATCGGTCAGAAGGCTGTCGCCATCACCGATCACGGCAACATCTATGGAGCGGTTCACTTTTTCGAAGCCGCTAAGGCAAAGGGCGTCAAGCCCATCCTCGGCTGCGAACTCTACATCTGCGGCAACGACGATCATCGGGCCGCGCCGGATAAGGACAAGTACCACCATCTGCTGGTTCTCGCAGAGAATGAAGAAGGCTACCGCAACCTGGTACGCATCACGTCAGAAGCTTCGCTGCACGGCTTTTATCGCAAGCCCCGCATTAGCAAGAAGTACCTGGCCAAGCATGCTGAGGGTTTGATCGGTTTCTCCGGCTGCCTCGCGGGCGAGGTGTGCAACAACCTGATGGCCGGCAAGTATGAGGATGCTAAAGCCACTGCCGGCCAGTACCAGGACATCTTCGGCCGTGGCAATTTCTTCCTTGAGATCCAGGACCAGGGGCTGGAACTGGAAAAGAAGATTCATGCCGATCTCTTTCGCATGGAGGCGGAACTCGATATTCCGCTGGTCGCCACCAACGACAGCCACTATCTCTGCGAAGACGATCATCACGCACATGAAGTTTTACTGTGTGTGCAGACCGCCGGTTCCATCCACGACCCTAAGCGCTTCAAATTCGACAGCGATCAGTTCTTCGTGAAAAGCGCCGACCAGATGGAGCGGATTTTCTCCCACGCGCCCCAGGTGGTCAGCCGCACCATGCAGTTTGCCGAGCGCTGCTCATTCAAGCTCGCCAAAGTGACAAATCCCTTTCCGGAATTTGCCGTGCCCGCGGGCCACACCATCGATAGCTACTTCGCTGAGGTGTGCCGCGCCGGCTTCCGCAAGCGGCTCGACACAGCCATTCGCCACCTGGGGGAGCGCGGCTTGCGCCGCCGTCCCATCTCCGATTACGAAGAACGCCTCGAGCGCGAAATCGACTGCATCAAGCAGATGAAGTTCGCCGGTTACTTCCTGATCGTGTGGGATTTCATCAAGTATGCCCGCGAAGTCAACATCCCGGTGGGTCCGGGCCGCGGTTCCGCCGCCGGCTCGCTCGTCTCCTACGCGATGGAAATCACCGACATCGATCCGCTACAGAACGCCTTGCTCTTCGAGCGCTTTCTGAATCCGGAACGCGTGTCCATGCCGGATATCGATATCGACTTCTGCATGAACCGCCGTACCGAAGTGATCGACTACGTCACCCGCAAATACGGCCGAGAACAAGTCGCTCAGATCATTACGTTTAACACCATGGCCGCGCGTGCCGCGATCAAAGACGTAGGCCGTGCCCTGGATCTTCCCTACGGCGAAGTGGACCGCGTCGCCAAAATGATCCCCACCACGATCGGGGTGACGATTACCCAGGCACTCGAAGACTCGCCGCCCATGCAGGAGGCGTACGACAAAGAGCCGCTCGTGAAAGAGCTGATCGATACCGCACGCAAGCTTGAAGGTCTGGTGCGCGGCGCCGGCTTACACGCGGCCGGCGTGGTCATTGCTCCCCAGCCGCTGACCGAGTTAGTTCCCGTATGCCGCAGCAAGAACGACGAAATCGTAACCGCCTATGACATGAAGGCGGTCGAGAAGCTGGGCCTGCTCAAGATGGACTTTCTTGGGCTTACCACGCTCACCGTCATCGACGACGCCTTAAAGCTTATTGAGCAAAAGCAGGGCGCCAAATTAGATCTGTCCCTGATTCCCCTGGACGATGCGCAGACCTACGAGAAGGTCTTTCATCGGGCACTCACTTCAGGTGTCTTCCAGTTCGAATCGGGCGGCATGCGCGACGTGCTGCGCCGCTACAAGCCCACCTCGGTGGAAGATCTGACTGCGCTTAACGCACTCTATCGTCCCGGGCCGATCCAGGGCGGCATGATTGATGACTTCATCGAGCGCAAGTGGGGCCGTCGCGTGGTCAGCTACGAACTACCCCAACTCGAAGCCCTCTTGAAGGAGACGCTCGGCGTCATCGTCTACCAGGAACAGGTGATGCAGATCGCCAACGTCCTGGCCGGCTACTCCCTCGGCGATGCTGATCTGCTGCGGCGTGCGATGGGTAAGAAGAACGCAGAGGAGATGGGCAAGCAACGCACCCGTTTTGTCGAGGGAGCGATTGAGCGCAAACATCCGAAAGACAAGGTCGTGCGCATATTCGACCTGATGGAGCAGTTTGCCGGGTACGGCTTCAACAAGTCGCACTCCGCCGCCTATGCGCTGCTGGCGTACCACACCGCTTACCTCAAGACCCACTTTCCTGTCGAGTTCATGGCAGCGCTGCTCAGCTCTGAAATCTCCAAGCCGGAAAACGTGGTCAAGTACATCAAGGAATGTCGAGAGATGGGCATCGCGGTGGACCCGCCCGATGTACAGGTGTCCGGCGCCGGTTTTACGCCCAGCGACACTGGCATTCGTTTCGGTCTGACCGCTATCAAGAACGTGGGCCGCAACGCCATCGACGCCATCCTCACGGCTCGCACCTTGCTCAACGAGAAAGGCCTCGGCTTCGCGAATTTCTGGGAGTTCTGCGAGAAGGTGGACGTCCGACTGATGAACAAGCGGGTGCTGGAATCCTTGATCAAGAGCGGCGCGCTTGATTCCTTCGGCCGCCGATCGCAAATGATTGCCGCTGCCGATCGCGCGATGGAACGGGCGCAGCAGGCACAGCGCGATGAAATTGCCGGGCAGCACGGCTTATTTGCTGGCCTCGCCGCTGCTTTCGGTGTGGGCACGCATGGTCACAAAAGCGCGGACGATCTGCCCAACACGCCGGACTGGGATGAAAACCAGCGCCTGCAGGCAGAAAAGGAAGTGCTCGGCTTCTTTGTCTCCGGCCACCCGCTGGATAAGTACGCGGAGAAGTTACGCAATCTGAACGTGGTCGACACCGCAACCGCACTGGAGATGAAGCCACCGCCGCCCACCAATCGCCGTCGCGGAGCCGGAGAGCCGGAAAGCCAGATTGCCATCGCCGGCGTCATCGTTGGTCTGAAGGTAGGCAAATCCAAGCGCTCGGGAGAAATGTACGCCCAGGCGTGCCTGGAAGACACGGTGGGCAAGATCGACCTGATCTGTTTTCCCAAGGACTACGCCCGTCTCGCCGAAAGTCTGAAGATCGAAGTACCGGTTCTGGTTAAAGGCGTTCTGCGCGCCGATGACGATGAGTCCGCTCCCAAGCTGTCGGTCTCGAGTGTTCAGCCGTTGGAAGACATCCGCATCAAGCTGCCGCAGAACGTGCGCATTCGTGTCTCGCTCGATATTGCGAGTGAAGCCATGCTTGGCTCGCTTCGAGCCATGATCACCGCCGCGCCGGGACCCGGACGCCTCATGATCAACCTGGAGCGCCGAGGCGAATACTGCGTCATGCTCGAACCCGAAGGTCTTACCGTCGGCGCGGACCGCGGCTTCATTGAGCGAGCCGAGCAACTACTCGGCCAGGGTTCTGTACAGGCTTTCGAATAGAAATTGTGAAATTTCGGCCTCTCCACGGACTGGGGTGCCCCATATCTCACGACGTTTTCCAGTCGGGACCGGATTTCCTGTTACGCTGCACCGGACACATCTACGTGTGCGGTTTTCATTGAGGAAAACCGCATGCAGATCGACAAGGCCACAACCTTCAACAGGAAATCCGGGGAGATGTGGGAATTCACAGCACTCAAGGGCAAGCCTTTCCGAGCAGATACGGTTTGGGGTGAAGAGGGTAAAAGCCCGCCCACATCTCCCCGCTGAAAAGCGCGGTGAGATATGGGGCACCCGGTCCCGTGGTAAGGATGAGGGTCAGTGATGGATCTCCATCTGAAAACGATGTGGGAATTCACAGCGCTCAGTGGGTAAGCCTTTCCGATCAGATCAGGTTTGGGGTCAAGAGGGTAAAAGCCCGCCCACATCTCCCCGCTGAAAGACGCGGTGAGATATGTGGCACCCGGTCCCGTGGTGACAGATGAGGGTCGGTGGTGGACTTTCATCCGCCCACTCAAGAACCACCCCCACCAACCCCGGCGTCTAGCGAACCGCTATAATCAACACAATTCACAGGAGCAAGGGCCAACGCGCTGGCACAGGC
>CAZZVD010000297.1:0-6012 GCA_964657465.1 uncultured Acetobacteraceae bacterium
AGCGTCCTCCTGATAGCGTCCTCGTAATAGCATCCTCGCGATAGCATCCGCGCGGTCTGATCGAGTATCGTTCTCGTAAGGTTTCTACAGTCGCACCGTTTCCCTGCTTTCGGTCATCTAAGGGGAAACATTACGAGGCTCCCGCGTTATGCCGTTAGCGTACGATTTCTTCCTGCACTATGCCTACATCATCCTGTTTATCTGGGTGTTGGGGGAGCAACTTGGTGTTCCCGTGCCGAGCATGCCCCTTTTGCTGGCTGCAGGCACGCTGACCGCTACGCACAAGCTTTCCCTGCCGTTAATCCTGGTGGCGGTCGTTGCCGGCTGCTTTGTCAGCGACTCCCTGTGGTACCTGTTGGGCAAGCGGTTTGGCAGCACGATGGTCAAGCTGGTTTGCAAATTGTCTTTTGAGCGTTCGACCTGCGTGCGCAAGACTGAGGATTACTTCACCCGGTATGGCGAGCAAGCTCTCCTGGTCGCCAAGTTTATCCCCGGCTTAGGTACAGTCGCCGCGCCCATTGCCGGGCAAACCGGCATGCGTTATCGCGTGTTTCTGGCTTATGATCTGGCCGGCGCCTTGTTCTGGGCAGCGTCGCTTACCCTGGTTGGCCGGTTTTTCGGCGATGTGTTGAAGGTACATCCGGGTGCCCTCTCCTGGATGGAGCACTTCGCTGGCGCGATCTTCCTATTGGCTGTGGTGGGGTTGTTGGGCTACCGGGTCTGGAAGCAGCAGTCATTCCTGAAAATGGTGCGGACTTCGCGGCTGGAGCCAACCGAATTGAAGCGAATGCTGGATAGCGGGCAGAACCCGTTCATCGTCGATCTCCGCCACCCGCTGGACTACCTTCCGGACCCTCGCGTGCTGCCCGGCGCCATTCGGTTTTCTCCAGAAACCCTGATGCAGAGGAGTGGTGAGATTCCCCGGGACCGGGATGTGATTTTGTACTGCACGTGTCCCAGTGAAGCGACGGCTGCAAAAATGGCGATGAAGCTGCGCCAGAATGGTATTTACCGGGTCCGCCCGCTGCTAGGCGGTTTTGATCAGTGGAAAAAGCTTGGTTTTCCGTTAGAGCACTACGAAGATCAGCCCGCCAGTATCGCCTGACCGCGCTCTCCCATTTGCCGTATACAAACTCGATACGCCCCGCAGAGAAGTGCCGGGTCTGCGCGCCGTCTGCCCTGCGGATCGATGACAATTTAAGACAGCAGCATCTCGCGACAGGATCCTGGAATTTCTATGGCATTTACTGAGACTTACCACTGCGACGTTTGCGGCAATGCGCGAGGCGACGCTGAGGATTGGTGGCTGGCGACAACCGAGCCCGCATCGCTCGTCGCTAAAGGACCCGAGCAGCCTATGCTCAAGGTCACTCCCTGGAACATCCTGCTCTCCCACACGGCCAAGGTTCGGCACCTTTGTGGAGCCCGGTGCGCCCAGACATTGATGGATCGCTGGATGCGTGGCGAGTAGGCGAACCTTTCTTCCTATAGCAAAGCAGTGATGTCCCTTCTCACGATCCCTGGTGATAGATGTGTTACCCGCGCATGACCGGACCTAGCTAGCTTGGTAGCTAGCCTGGATTTCTCACCACAACCCTCAGCTTCCGACCACGATGCCCCACTCCCTGGACGGGTGTCCCATGTTCCCCGGATTTCCTGTTGAGTCTGGTGGCGTTGACAAGCTCCATGCGGTTTTCCTCAATGAAAACCGCACACGGGGGTGTGTCCGGTGTTGCGGAACAGGAAATCCGGTCGCACCAGCGTACATGGGCTGAATACGACGGGCGAAGCCTTCAAACGTTCTCACTCCACTTACTAAAAACATTGGAAAAACGTCATCTTCAACCCACGTACGCCGGAGTCGGCGACCGGATTTCCTGTTCCGCAACACCGGACACACCCGCGTGTGCGGTTTTCATTGAGGAAAACCGCATGGAGCTTGCCAACGCCACCAGACTCAACATGAAATCCGGGGAACATGGGGCACCCGTCCAGGGATTAGGGCATTGTGGTCGGAAGCTGCGGGTTGTGGTGAGAAACTCGGGCTAGTCTCCGCAACCTGACTGTTGTATGCGGGCACCTGCCTCACTGCGGTAAGTGCGATGACATGAATGTGGGCTACTTCCTCCCGGATAGTATTGAGAGGATGAGGTTACGCACAGCAGGTGTACTTGTCCCCCACGCAAGCCGAAGGCGCTTGCATGGGCCACCCACCGTGGGTTGCAGGTGAATCGATGCTCGTGGCGTGGCTGGCTTTGGCTCGAGTAGGAGCTCAGCACCTGGATACGCAGGCACACAGCAGCCGGATAAAGGGCAACAGCGACGGAGAAACCATTGGCATACGAAGATTTAAGAGCGTGGATCAAGGCGCTCGACAAAGCAGGCGAGCTGAAGCGCATACAGGAGCCTGTGGATCCCATTCTCGAGATTGCCGAGATCACGGATCGCGTCTCCAAATCAGGTAAGCGCGGCGGAATCGCCGGTGGCGCAGCCCTGCTGTTTGAAAACGTGAAGGGCTATCCCGGCAGCCGCGTGCTGATGAACCAGTTCGGCAGCGAGCGGCGCATGAAGATGGCGCTCGAAGTCGACAGTCTTGACGATGTGGCCGGGCGCATCGAGAGCCTGCTCCATCTGAAGTCTCCGGAAGGTCTCATGGGCAAGTTGAAGATGCTGCCCATGCTGGCGTCGGTTGGTGGTTTTTTCCCCCGGACGGTGCATGCAGACGATGCGCCCTGCAAACAGGTGATCCTGCGCGAAAATTTCAGCGTGCTCGACTTCCCTGTCTTGCAATGTTGGCCGCTCGACGGCGGCCGATTCATCACCTTGCCGTGCGTCGTCACCCGGGACCCCAGGAGCGGCAAACGTAACGTCGGCATGTACCGCATGCAGGTTTATGACGGGCAAACCACCGGCATGCACTGGCAGCGGCAGAAGATCGCTGCGGAACATCTGCGCGACCGTTTGCGCGCAGCCGCAGTCGCCGGTACATCGGGCGACGCCGCCGCGGCGCGCGTGCAGTTGATGGCAGAAACAGCGGGTGGCTCTACCCGCAGCGCGGCTCCCTCCTTCACGGTTACCAATGAAAAAGATGGCCGGCTGGAGGTGGCTGTGGTGATTGGTACCGATCCGGCAACTACCTTCGCGGCGATCGTGCCCGCTCCGCCGGAAGTGGAGGAGTTCGTCATCGCGGGCTTCCTTCGGCAAAAATCCGTTGAATTGGTCAAATGCGAGACAGTCAACCTGGAAGTACCGGCGAACGCCGAGATCGTGCTCGAAGGATATGTTGCACTTGACGAGCTCCGGACTGAAGGGCCGTTCGGGGACCACACGGGTTTCTACACCATGGAAGAGGAGTACCCCGTGTTCCATATCACCTGCATTACGCATCGTAAAAACCCGATCTATGCAGCCACCATCGTCGGCAAACCTCCGATGGAAGATGCGTGGATGGGGAAAGCGGTCGAGCGTATTTTTCTTCCGTTGATGCGGTTGACGATCCCGGAGATCGTTGACGTGAACCTGCCGGTAGAAGGCGTGTTCCACAACCTGATGATCGTCTCCATCCGCAAGAGCTATGCCGGGCAAGCGCGCAAGGTGATGCATGGAATCTGGTCGCTGGGCCAGGCGATGTTTACTAAATGCGTGGTGGTGGTCGATGAAGATTGCGATGTGCAGGATTTAGGAGAAGTGACGTTGCGGGTGGCCAACAACATCGATCCAGAACGCGATATTCAATTCACGCTGGGTCCGGTGGATTCGCTCGACCACGCGTCCCGTTTGCCGAATTTCGGCAGCAAGATGGGGATCGACGCGACCCGCAAGTGGAAGGCAGAAGGTTTCGAACGTCCGTGGCCGCCCATGATCGCCATGGACGCCGCCACGCGGACGCGCGTCGATGCTGTTTGGAAGAAGCTTGGTTTGGAGTAGAGAGACGGTTTCAATGAAGCACCGAATCCCCCGGTTGTGGCGCGGGCTGAGGACGAAGAAACAAACCCCGTGGCCACAGATGGAGATGGGGCAGTATCGCAGTTACCGGGCGGTGCACCCTTTCGATGAGCTCCTGGGTGTGGACACAAGCGGGTTGATCTACGATCTGCCCACCGGGCATGAGCACGACATCCACAATAATGGCTACTTCGCCGTGGCGCCCTCGGTCTTTCGTGGGGTAGTGGAGGCGGTGCAGCAGCGATTGCAACTGGACCTGTCACATTTCACTTTTGTGGATATTGGTTCCGGAAAAGGGCGCGCTTTACTGCTGGCCTCGGACTATCCGTTTCGCGAAATCATCGGCGTGGAGTTATCTCCGGCACTCGATCGCACCGCCCGCGCTAACATCGCCCTTTACGCGAGAATCAGGCGCGAAGACAGGGATCGGGCTCCGATCACTTGCGTATGCGGCGATGCGGGCGCATTCTCGTGGCCTTCGGGGCCCTTGCTCGTTTACATGTGGAATGCGTTTACCCGGCCCGTGCTGGAGCAGATGTTGCAGAACCTCCAAGCCACCTTACGGCAGGAACCGCGCGAACTGTACCTGGTTTACATGCATCCGGAACTGGAATCCACGTTGATGACCATTCCCTGGCTTGAATGGGTTTGGCGCGAAGAGTTCCCCATGAGCGAGGAAGACTACGAGGCCTGGGCCTTTCCGACCAAGGCCGAAGTGTGTGCCCTGTACCGCGGGAAGGCTATCATCGCAGGTGCCACGAGGTAGGCGGCCAGAACGAAAGTTTCGCAATGCAGGTGACTGTTACCTTCTGCCCGATGAGTTTGCGGCACAGCCATGGAGCTGTCCGATGCTAGGATCTTCTTGCATTCAGGAAGTTCGGATATGCAACAGGGTATTACTTTAGTGTGCCCTCCTGGTTTTCACGACAGGCTTACCCCGCATCCATGTATGTGGGTGCAGATTTTTAGAGTTTAGTGTCACCGTGACTGAACTCATTTGCTCGCAACGGACGCCCACCCCCGGCCCCTAAGCGAGATTTCAGGTTTTGCTTGTACCGTCCTCTTCTGTACGGAACTCACAGAAGAATGCCCGGCAGCCCCCACCGTGCAGATCGACTCACCAATTATCGGTACGCGGCGGCGCGTTCGCTGCTTGCGAGAAGAGACGGATTGCATGGTTGTCAGTGGGTTCCTCCAAAGACGTTTCAGCAAAGCAGGCGTCTGCCTGTTGTTAGTGACGGCAGCCACCGCCCTGGCGCACGCGCAGGACATGCGCGAAACCTACTCGAACCGTCGGGCGTTGAGTGGATTTGTTGAGTACTCGAACGACTCCAGCCACATGTTGTTGGGTTACGCAGAAGGCCGAAAGATCGCGGCTGTCGGCATGGGGTTTGAGCGGCGCAGCTTTTTGCGAGAAAACTTTGCCGGAGCCTGGGTTGCCGAAGTACGCCCCTTTATGTCGGTGAGCGATCCCACGATGACGGGCTTTCGTCTCCAGTTTCCACAACAGCCGGCTTACTCGGGCGTGGTGAATTTTACTGCGCCGGTGCCGGTGGATAAGCCGGTCAGCACCACCCCGTTGAATGTAGTGCTGGTGATGCACAACGCCGTATATGCCGGCACGGCCACTTACATTGGCGGTACCCGCACTACGTGGGTGAGCGCATTTAGCCCATTGGGCTACAAGCTCAAATTACTTCCTCATAGCCGTGTGCAGCCGTTCGTCACAGGCCTCGGCGGGTTTGCAGTGGCTGCGCGGGACATCCCTGTGTTCAATAGCTCCGCATTTAACTTCACGATGGAGATGGGCGCTGGGGTACAGGTGTACCGGTCGCACACCCGGTCGTGCCAATTTGAATATCGATATCATCACCTGGCGAATGGCGGGGGTAGAACAAACCCTGGCATCGATTCCGGTGTTTTCAAAGCTACGTACTCATTCGGCCGGTGATGGTTTGCGGAGTTCCGTAGGGATTTGGCCCGCATTTCTCACGGCCTGCTCCGTAGCCAACGACGGGTGCCCCACATCTCGCTCGTCTTTCGCGAGATGTGGGATTCCACGAACCT
>CAZZVD010000298.1:0-5943 GCA_964657465.1 uncultured Acetobacteraceae bacterium
CCCTGCGAAGAGAATCGCCAACACGATCCGCGCAGTCAGACTTGCTTTCATTGCGCAGCCTCGTTCTGCAGTGCCTGATCAAACGGTTGTGAGGTGACATAGCGTGTGTGGTAGTTCTGCCAGTCTTCGGGATGGCGGCGATACACCCACTCGTCTTCTAATTTGCCGGGCGCGTCGTTGTATGCGCTCTTTGCGTGATACGGCAAGGGCTGCACGGTGCGCGAAAAAGTGGAGTTGTAGTCGCCGTCTTTGATCCATCCGTCGCCTGCGATGACATAATCGCGCACCCATCCCGCGGGCGGCGGGGCCTGCTCGGGGAAGCGCAGGGCGATCTCATCGCCGGCATTCATGATGATGTAGCGGTCGTCAGTGGCTGCTAACAAGCTGCGCACGTCGCCGTACCGGGTATAGTAGCCCTCCAGATCGCGCCAGATCTGGGAGGTGGCGGCGATGCGTTGATATTGCGGCAACTCCGGCGATGATGCGTTGGCCTGGTTGACGACGGAATAGCCGCGGTAATGGAGATCGGCGGAAGAGGGGTCGAGGCGGGTGATTTTCAAGGGCACATCGGGGCGGCCCTGGGCCCACTCGATGGAGTCCCAATACACTTCGAGATTGGTGCGCAGGCGAAGGATGTGCGGCGTGCCAGGGAGGAATACGTGCTCGAGGTCGATGAGGCAGGTTTTCTTGCGTCCTGCCGGGAAGCCCAGGTTAGGCCGCGCGACGCGCCATCCTCCGCGGCCGTCGGGCACTTCCAGGCTGAGTGCGTGCGCTTTCTCATGCTTGCCCTGGCCGATGGCCACGTTCACGGTGGAATCAGTAGGGTGCAACCAGCCTTTGGCGATCAGCCACACGGGCCCACTTGCCGGGACATCGTTGCCAAGGTCCACCTCGACATAGTGGTCGCGGGTCAACCCCTGGTATTGACCGCGTCCGAAGGTATCAAGATATTTGCCGTCGAGCCTGCTGACGGTTTCGGTGACGTCTGCTCGTTGGTCATCCATGGCTTTCGCAATCGGGTGCATGGGGCCGAGGGCGGTGATGGCTGGTTTGATTGCGGGCACGACGAAACGTTCGTCGGTATAGATCTCGGTACCGGCGGGATGATCGACCACCATCAACTTGAGGTAGTCGTAGTAGTAGGTTTCCCAGAGTTCGCCGGTGAGTCTTAAATCGTAATAGCCATGGTGCGGGGCGAGCTGGTCGCCGCCGATTTTGTACCACTCTTCCGTCGCGGCGATGCCGGCAGAGCCGACCGAATCGATTTGCAAGCCGAGAGCGGAGCCCCACGGTACGGCGTCTTTCACGAACTCCATCTGTTGGCCATTCCAGGCAAAGAGAAAGGGGCAGGAACCTTTCAGGCGCTGCTCGGTAAGGATTTCCTGGTTTGCTTTGAGAGAGAATTCGGCGGTTTCGGTGCCATTGGGCCATAGCACGCGAGCTACATCGGTGCTGGTCTGCTCGCCAAGGCCAAAGTGGAGTTGGGGTGCGCCGATCGGTTGCCGCTGCACCAGCAGTCCGGCGCGAATCTCCATCTCGCCGCCGATGCCGAATGAATTGATGCGCTGATCGCCGGTCGCCTGGTGTGCCCTTGGGCGAAGTATCTGCCAGTGATACTTTTTATCGCTTTCGCCCAGGCTTTGTTGTGGCTGCCCGGATGCGGTGGAGCCCAGCAGGTCGAGTTTGCCGTCGCCGTTCAGGTCGGCGACATCGAACACGCGGGCGGGGCCTACCGGCTGCGCCAGCGCTGTGAACTTTTGTGAGCCATTGCCCAACCAAAGCGTGGCGTGCGACGCATCGTCTTTGGGGGGTGCAGTCGGCATCAGCAAGAGATCGGTCGCTCCATTGTTATCGAAGTCGGCGGCTCGTAATCGCACGTCGCCGGTGATTGCTGGCGCGCTGCCCAGGGTGGCGATGTTCCATGCTTCCCTTCCCCGTGCTTCGCCCGCTTCTGCACGACTGATGGCGATGAGGGCGCCGGTGTCTGTCACAGCCACGATTGCCAGCGTGCCAACGCTGTTTACATCGGCGACGGCGATGGCTTTGATGTGCGGCAGGTTGGCGGGTCCTGAAATTTCGCGGTAGTTGCCAGAGCGCTGGTTATGGAAGAAGTGAAGTACGCCGGCAGCATCGATGATGGCGGCATCAGGGTTGCCGTCTCCATCGAGATCGACCCAGGCAAAGCCACGCAGGCCGGAGATGCCGGTAAATGGGTGCAGTGCGGTGAAGGTCCCTTCTCCGTTGTTTCGCAATACCAGCGGTGGCCCTTGCTGGCTGCCTAACAGCAGATCCATGTCGCCGTCGGCTTCGATATCGATGGCCCATGCGCCGGTGTACGCGACGTGCAACAGCGCTGGCGGCAGCTTGGTTTGCGCGGTCACATCGGTGAACGCAGCCGGGCTTTGCTGGTGCATGAAGCGGAGACCATTTTCGCCGGCGAGCACCAGGTCGGTTTTGAAGTCGTAGTCGAAGTCGACTGGCAGGATGGATTCGGGTTGCAACGGGGCGGCGCCGCCGGGGAAAGGAAAGGATGCGCCGGTCGCCAGCTGCACTGTGTGGCTATTTGCCGCAGTGATGGTGGGTGCGCCTTCTCCGTTGAGGGAGATGGCGTTTAGCCAGGTGTATCCGCCGGCTGGGGGCGCGAGGTTCACCATCGCGGATGTTTTGAAGCTTAGCGACTGGTCGGCCGCAGGCGGCGTGAAGCTCGGCGAGGAGAGACGGAGGAAGCGGCGGAAGGGCACGGCTTCACTGCCAGCCACCGGTTGGATAACGCTCAGGCTTTGGCGAAAGTCGGGCACGCGCATGAGCGAGTTGCGCAGAAAGGCTATGCGCACCGCGGCCGCACGTGGGTCAGGGCCAGCGGCTGCGGTCTGCAACGCGGTCCATTGTTGTTGCACTTCGGGCGGCCAGTTGGCGGCGCCGGCGGTGATTTTTTCAATCACGGTGTGCAGCGTGCGCGCGTCTCCGCGCTTGGCAGCCGCACGGCCCAGCTCGAGCAGCGCTGCTGGGTTGTTCGGTTGCAGTACGAGGATTTTTTCCAGTAGCTTCTGAAACTCTGTGGCGCTGTTCGCGTCGCCTTGCCGCTCGACCTCTTGCGCGAGCAGGTAGAGGGCGCGCAGGTTCTGCGAGTTGAGGTCGACTGCCTTGCGAAGCTCGACGATGGCCTGGGTCGGATTGCCTCGCTTACTTTCAAGGATGCCCAGCAGGTAATGGATCTGATCGTTTTGCGGGGCCAGCTTTTGCGCTTGGGCCAGGCGCTGGGCGGCGGCTTCGAAGTTTCCCTGCCGGAGCGCGAGGACTCCCCAATTAGCCCACCCGGCGGGTTCCCCCTGCGCAATTTGGGTTGCACGCTCAAGGGTGCGGTCAGCGCGCACGTCATCTCCTACCTGCAGAGCCGCGAGGCCTACGTAGAAGGTCTTTACCTCGTCGAGATAATCTTGTGTGCCGGGTTTGGGGAGTCCTGACGAACGGCAACCCATGGTGGCCAGGAGGAGCATTGAAAGTGCTGTCGCGGCTGCTTTGCGCACTTCCTGGCCCAGTGTGTTCCGCATACGATCGTTTACCCGCGTGCCATTCATCCGTCAGCTTACGTGAACCAGGCATGCGCTTTCTACCGGAGTGCCATGGGAAAACCCGATCGTAGCAAGGGAAAAGGTTAGCGGCTCAGCGACTAGGTTGTCTTCGTGCCCTGGTATTAGGCTGGGCTCAATCGTTTGGTTGAGTGATTGGTTCGGGCTGAGATTCCGGGTGGGGTGAGAGTTACTGATCAGGTGCTGTGAATTCCCACATCTCCCGACTGGAAACGTCGTGAGATATGGGGCACCCAAATTTGTTGAGCGGTCCTGGTCTGCCTAGCGGTGGGCCCAGACACGGTACTGGGTCACGCGGCCGCTCGCATCCTTTTCTTCGCGGTAGCTATCGATTTGCACGGGGCCGGAGATCCACTCGGCGCGTTGTTGCAGTTCAGATTTCAATTTTGCTTCGTTGGTGGTGTCGGCGAGCTGGTCTGCGCCGATCTGGTAGATCCAGGCGTTCTGACCGTTGGTTCGTACCAGGATGTCCTTCGTCGATGTAAGTGTTTCCTGCGGACGATCGCGATAATTGATCAGCCGGGGAGAGACAAATAAAAAGACCAGGATGAGCGCCACCATCACGTCGTAGTGGAAACTGCCGCGGGGATAGGTCCAGAACAGGTAGCTTTTCAAAATGCGCTGCATGGTTCTCTCTCGTGAAATCGATTTCTAGTCTATCGCCCGCGGATAACTTCTTCGCCACCCATGTAGGGTTGTAAGACATGTGGCACGCGCACCGAGCCATCCGCCTGCTGGTAGTTCTCGAGGATGGCAAGCCAGGTGCGGCCAACTGCCAGTCCACTGCCGTTTAGGGTGTGTACCAGTTCAGTTTTATTTTTACCCTGCGGCTTGTAGCGGATGTTGGCCCGCCGGGCCTGGTAAGCCTCGAAGTTCGAGCAGGATGAAATCTCGCGGTAGAGGTTCTGACCGGGGAGCCAGACCTCCAGATCATAGGTTTTCGAGGAGGCGGCACCCATGTCGCCGGTGCATAGCAGGACTTTCCGGTAGGGCAGCTCCAGTCGCTGCAGGATGGCTTCGGCGTGGCCGGTAAGACGCTCGTGCTCCTCGTTCGACTGCTCGGGGCGGGTGAACTTTACCAGCTCTACTTTTTGAAACTGGTGCTGGCGGATGATGCCGCGCACGTCTTTGCCGTAAGAGCCAGCCTCGGAGCGAAAACAGGAGCTGTAAGCCACCAGGCTCAGCGGTAACTGGGCCTCTTCGATCACTTCTTCGCGAAACAGGTTGGTGACCGGCACCTCGGCAGTAGGGATCAGCCAATGGTCGCTGCCCTCGCATTTGAAGAGCTCGGCGGAGAACTTGGGGAGCTGCCCGGTGCCCAGGAGCGAGTCGCTATTCACCAGGAAGGGTGGCAGCACCTCGGTGTATCCATGCTCGCGGGTGTGGATGTCGAGCATAAAACTGGCGAGCGCACGTTCCAGCCTGGCGCCCTGGCCCCAGTAGACGGCAAACCGTGCACCCGAGATTTTGGCTGCCCGCGCGAAATCGAGGATTCCGAGACTTTCGCCTAACTCCCAGTGGGGTTTTGGCGGGAATGAAAATACCGGTGGGGTACCCCAGCGCAACACCTCGACGTTTTCGGCTTCACTCCTGCCCGGCGGCACGCCGTCCTGGGGCAGATTGGGGATGGCGATCAGCAGGGCGCGCATCGCTTCTTCGGCGCTGGCCGCACTTCGCTCCAGCTCCTCGGTTTCCTGCTTCAGCGCCCGCGTCTGATCCATCAGCTCGGTCGCGTCTATACCCGCTTTGCGGTTACGCGCGACCTCCTGGCTGATCTTGTTGCGCTGGGCCTGCAGGGTCTCAGCACGAGTGATTCGGCTGCGGCGGTCGGCATCCAGGGCGCGAAAGTCGCCCAGCAGGGTCGCGGGATCGAGGCCCCGGGCGCGCAGCTTTGCTTCTACCGTCTCCAGGTGGGCCCGGACAAAATTCAAATCGAGCATAAGGTCCTACTTTACCGGAAAGGCCAATACTTCCAGCTCACAGAGTGGAAAGTACAGGCAGACGTTCCGTAACGCATGACGGGTGCCCCACATCTCGCTCGTTTTTGCGAGATGTGGGATTCCACGAACCTCGCCCCCTGGGCGTGGGAAGCAAAACCTGTTGCTGGTAGAGAGTGGACAGTGGACAGCCGTGGAATCCCACATCTCGCGAAAAACGAGCGAGATGTGGGGCACCCGTCAGTCGTCAGCCACAAGCACAAAGCCCCGGGTGGCCCATTTAAGCTGTGTTTGGTTTGACTGGGGTACATCGACCACCACTCCCGAAATAGCTCGCATTTCACGGCCTGTTCCATAACGCATGATGGGTGCCCCACATCTCGCTCGTTTTTTGCGAGATGTGGGATTCCACGAAC
>CAZZVD010000299.1:0-5940 GCA_964657465.1 uncultured Acetobacteraceae bacterium
GAATCCCACATCTCGCGAAAAACGAGCGAGATGTGGGGCACCCGTCATTCGTCACAGGACAGACTGTGAGAAGCGCGGGTTAGGGTCTGATCAGTCGCCACTCGGGAGGATCTGCTCCCTGCCCGCATCCAGAAAAGCCGAGGGTGGCCACTCAAGCCGCGTTTGGCTTGGGTGGGGGACATCCTGCTCCGCTCGCTCAGCCAGACCGATGCGTATCGCACCCCGATCCTCCCGTCCTTAACTTGCAATGCAAGCAGATTCCTCGGGACGACAAAAGGGGAGAGTACCTGACAAAGCCAAAAGCACCTGACAAGGGGAAAGCAGTGGCCTCCACGGCATGAGCGAGCGGCGGAAGACATGCCCAATCCCGTGCTCCATGACCCGAATTTAGCTCGGTCCGCACACATCTAACGAAGCCTGCGTCCATCCGTACCGAACCAGGTCCTCCACCAAGACTCAGTCGTGCTCAGTCCAGGAGTCACATCTACCGCACAGGCGCAGACTCAGTCCGAAACCGGCTCTGCAACCTCGCTGCATCATGCGTCCGTCCCAGCCGCACATAGGCTTCTGCCAATAACTGCACTAAATCTCGACTCGCTCCATCGCTCACCACCGGCTGCAGCAAATCGACCACCCCACTGAATCGCTTCTCTGCCATCTGGTCCCGGGCAAGCCCCACCAAAGCATCGTGCTGGCGTGGCTGCAGCAAAAGAACCGCTTCAAACTCATCGTCCGCAGCGGCGCGATCACCTGCCCTCGAATCCAGTTCAGCCAAAAGAAGACGTGCTTCGATCGACGCGGGCGACTGGGTCACCGCTGCCTCCAGCGCTGTGCGTGCTCCCCGTGTATCTCCAACCCTGCTGAGTGCTTTGGCTTCATCAAGGGCTGCCGCCGCATCGCCGGGGTGAGTCTTCTTCAATCGGCCGAAATAAATAGCCGCCGCGCGATACTCTCCCGAACGAAAGGCAAGCTCGCCAGCCTGACGCAAAGCAGCAGGGAAGTCTGCCTCTATCCGCAGCAATTTCTCGATCAACAACTGAGCCTCTTTAACATGACCCTCATCCGCCAGCATCATTGCCCCATGCAGCAGATTCTGTTGTTCGATTTTGTCCTTGGGGTCGGGTAGGGAAGAAAGCTCCGGAACATCGGTCGAACTCTGGGCATCCCCGGGTCCCAGATAACCGAGGGCGCGCAGTTCATCGAGCGTCTGCTTCGCTGCCTTCCCTGCGACGATCGCAGCACCTGGGGCGCGCATGCCCGAAGCGGCCAACTCTGTCCGTAGCTGCTGCACTTCTTTATTCCAGGGCTCGTAGCGATTCCTAAGCTCTCCCGGGTCCTCGCTCAATTTGTATAACTCGGGCTGCGGCGCTTCAATGAATTTGAAACCGGCACTGCGCACGGCGCGCAACGGCGCCCAGCCGAATCTCAGCGGGTAATCGGTTTCGCCAACTACGATGCGTTCAGAGCCTTCCCCTTCCACTAAATTGGGCAGAAGGGAACGATCCGCCAACAACGCAGGGGCTGCAATGTGTAGCACATCGAGAACGGTGGGAAGAATATTGGTCGTTTGTACTTGAGCCTTGACCACCACTGATTGTTGCGCGGCCATGGGTAATTTGAAAATCAGCGGCACATGGGTAGTCGCGTCGTACAAAAAAATGCCATGCGTTTGCTCGCCGTGTTCCCCAAGCCCCTCTCCATGATCACCCACAACAATGATCAGCGCGTTCTGATACCGGTGCGTCCGCTTAAGGTATTGCAGCAAATGCCCGAGTGCGTAATCTGCGTAAGCAATCTCACCGTCATATAAATGCTGCTTGTAGGTTTGTGCAAATGGGGGTGGCGGCTGGTAAGGATCGTGCGGATCGTAAAGGTGCACCCAAACGAATCTTGGTCGGCCCGGATGGGCACTCATCCACGTATCGGCGCGCCGGACCACGTCTATCCCGCGCCGCTCCAAAAATCCCCAATGCCGATGAGCCACGGAGGGCGTCGGGAAATTGTCGTAGTAGTCGAAGCCGCGGTCGAGCCCCGGGGCCAGCGTCCGCGTGTCGAGAACGATCGCGCCGATAAACGCCGCCGTCTCATAACCGTGCTGCTTCAGCAATTCCGCCCAGGTCGGGATGGTCTTAGCCAGCGGAATTCCGAAATCGGTGACACCATGAATGCTCGGCAGCAAGCCGGTCAGTATGCTGGTATGCGCCGTGTTGGTGATTGGGCTGGGCGTGAATGCCTCGGCAAAGCGAATGCCATCGCTCGCGAGCGCATCCAGCGTGGGTGTCTGGATGTCGTTATCCCCGTAACAATGAACGTGATCGGCACGCAGCGTATCAATCGTTACTAGGTATACGTCAGGCGCGCTGTGCGCCTGGGCGTGAACTCCCCCGGTGCAAAGGCTCAGGGCTGCGACCAGATGCAAGCATCCCAGGCAGCGATTGCCTCCCAGTCCCTTCAATGGGGAACACCAGAATTGGGCGCCGTCTCCCGTTTGGGCGATAGGCCAAGCTGCTGGGTGGCGTCCCCGCGAGCGCCGGTCACCGTCATCAGGCTTTCGTCATTGTGCAATTTGTTTGCCTGGAGCTTCCTGGCGAATTCCAATTGCTGACGAAACCGATCGGGCTGATTAAGCTTCTGGTAAACCCGCGCCAATTGATAATGCGCTTCGGCGCGATCCGGTTCCAGGCGGACTGCGGCTTCCAGTTCCGTTGCCGCCATCGGCATCTGCTGGGTCAGGTAAAACGCCTTTCCTAGATCCACGTGTGCCCGAACATTCCGCGGGTCCTGCGCGATGATCGCTTGCAACAAAGGGATGGCTGCCTGCGGCTTTTGATCGGTGAGGTACGCATCCGCCAGATAGAACTTTGCTTCGACAAAATGAGGATCAAGATCCACGGCTCTGCCCAGTTCCATTTCTGCGGCGGCAAAATGCTGTGTCTTCCAGTAGAGAAATCCCAGCGAGAAATGGACTGTTGCGTCGCCGGGCTGCTGCTGGAGCGCAGCCTTGAATTCTTCAATCGCTTTGTCATATTGGGCCAAACCGTCGTAAGCCTGGCCTTTCAACAAATGAACCCATGGCGAATCAGGGTCGGCGCGCTGCAATGCATCGAACGTCCCCAACGCCTGGTTGAATCGTTTGGTTTGGAGATAAGCACGGCTCAGCAGGTAAAGGTTTCCTGCATCCTCAGGATGTTGACTTCTGATTCGCTCCAATACCGGAATAGCCCGTGCAAAATCTTCCTGCCCAACAAAAGCTAGTGCGAGTAACTGCTGTGCTTGCAGGTTGTCTGCCTGCGCGGTCACGGCTATTTGCAGCGGAGGCGCCGCGTCCGCATAGTCCTGCTGTTTCAGGTAAGCGATGCCGAGGTTAAGATTTGTCCCGAAGTTTTGCGGATCCCACTGAAGGGCGTCGCGGTAATACTGAATGCCTTCAGTGAATTTACCTTGTCGCACACAAAGAGCGCCCAACCGGTTGAGAGCGGCAAGCGATCTCGGATCGATGGAGAGAATCTGTTTGTAACCTGCCGCGGCCTCATCCAAACGCCCTGCCCGTTCCATTTCCATCGCTTGTGCGCCGATGTTCTGGATGGAAGATTCGGCCGACTGTTGCGCGCGCGCGATGGGCCGCGTGAACAAGATGCCCACCAGAATGCACCCCGCATACAAGCCACCCCTGCGTGCTGCTATCAATGTTGACCCAGTCCTTTGCAAGTTCCTAATGCTGGCTGGCGCCCAACCGGCTGAGCGCATCCCGGGCAGGAAGGTAGTTTGGATCAGACTGCAGCGCCTGGGTAAACTCGCTACTCGCTCCTTTGGTATCTCCGGCTGCGATGAGCATTCTTCCTAAATTGTAGTGGGCGGCCGCGTAGTTTGGCTGTTCACGCAAAGCTTCGGCAAATTGGCCGCGCGCTTTGTCGAGCTCTCCCTGCTGCAGGTAAACATTGCCGAGCGTGTTGTGTGTCTCTGCGGCGTCGGGTTCGATTCGCAGAGCTGCTTGCAATTCACGTACACTTCCGTCCCACTCGCCGCGCATGGCTAAAAGCGTGCCCAGGCCGTCATGTGCTTCGTAGTTCTGCGGTGTTTGCGCCAGGACCAGGTGAAATTCCGCATCTGCTTGCGCGAGCTCCCCCTTTTCCGCCAGAGTTTTAGCCAGCGAAATTTCGGCCTTGGTATAGCCCGGAGAAATCGCCAGCGTTGCGCCCAGTTCTTTTTCCGCCAGATCGTATTGCCGCAGGTGATAGTAGCTGAGGCCCGCGTCCAGGTGAGCGACGGCGTTTGCCGGTTCGGCGACGAGCACCGCGCGAAACTGTTGGAGGGCTTCCTCATCTTTGCCCATGCGCTGCTGGTTCAAGCCCAGTGTGAGGCGAACATCCATCAGATCCGGATTTCTCGCCAGAATCGATGCCAGTGCAGCATTCGAGTCTTCCACCTGGCCCAGTGAAGCCAAGGCGATCGCCCGTCCGTAGGCTTCAAAGTCCCCGATTCTATCCTTGGGATCCACCCTACCCGGCGACCCCGTGGGAGCTGTTGCGCTGCTGCCGGTGAGGTAGCCGAGCGCATGCAGGCGTTCGACTGCTTCTGGGCTAAGCGCGGCCGCCGGCAGAGCGCCTGGCTTCCGCGAGGCTTGCAACAGTCGCAACCGTTCGCGGAACGCCGAAGCTAGCGCAGCCTTGCTGGCATAAAGGTTGTTGTGTTCTCCCGGATCCTGAGCAAGGTCGTAGAACTCCGGCCTGGGCGCTTCAATATACTTGTAGTGCCCCCGTCGCAGCGCCACAAGGGCGCTCGTTCCAAAGTGCCGTTGCGGATACACACTCTCGCTTACGACTTCGCGCAGCGGCCCATTTGCTGAAAGCATGCTGATGCCTTGCATCTCTGGCGGAACGCCCAGTTTTAACTCGGTCAGAACCGTCGGAGAAAGGTCGAGCAAAGTAGCGGGTGTGTCCACCTGCGGTGGCCGCTTCGCATCGCTTGCAGGCCAATGCATGATCAGAGGCACGTGCAAAGTGCTTTGGTAGACAAAGAAACCGTGAGTAGTTTCTCCATGGTCACCCAAACCTTCGCCATGGTCCGAAGTAAACACGATGAGTGACGAGTCGACCAGGTGATGTGCCATCAGGTACTGCCAAAGATCGCCGATCACATGATCGATGTAGCGCAGCTCTCCGTTGTACCCTTTGCCGTACCGCGCCTCTTCCTCGGCAGAAAGGTTATACGGCGTATGCAAATCGTAGAAGTGCAGGAAGAGGAAAAATGGCCGCTCCGCATGCTCATCGAGCCACGCTTCGCCGGCCTTGGCAACATCTTCCCCCTTACGCTTAACATCGCCGGGATCAGTGCTACCGCCCTGCGACGAAACCGCGGGACTGTCATAGGTCGCAAAGCCCTGTTCTAATCCAAACCTTGGGTCGAGCACGAAGCTACCCAGAAACGCAGCCGTCTGGTAACCATTGTTGCGCAGCGTTCCGGCGAGTGTCACTGCACCGGCAGGCAAGCGCTGGGCGTTATCTTCAACTCCATTTAAAAACGGGTAGGTCGACGTCAGCATCGCGACATGGGAAGGCAGCGTGAGAGGAACGAGCGACGTGGCTTGTGAGAACAACGTGCCGCCCTGAAGAAGCTTGTCGATATTGGGAGTCGCTTCTGCGCTGGGAGAAATACAGTGCAGCCGATCGCCCCGCAGCGTGTCGACCGAAATCAGGATGACATTCTGCCGGTGCGCCTGCTGTGACGCAGATTGCGCCTGTCCTCCCAGGGAGGCAGCCAGGACGACAGCGGCAACTATGCGCAAGCAAGCACTCGTAGTCAATGCAAAAGGAACCCTTCTCATCTTAAACGGATGGGGCCCGTGAATACTTCCGATGGATAGCAGTGAATTCCCACATCTCCCTCGGATTTCCTGTTGAAGGTGGTGGCCTGAGCGATCTGCATGCGGTTTTCCTCAAT
>CAZZVD010000300.1:0-5915 GCA_964657465.1 uncultured Acetobacteraceae bacterium
GTTCAGGGAATCCCACATCTCGCGAAAAACGAGCGAGATGTGGGGCACCCGTCATGGGTTACGGAATAGGCCGTGAAAATGCGGGCTACTCGCCGGACCACTTCACATCGTTGCGGCGAACGTCATCCAGGGTTGAAGGCTTCCAGGTTTTGCCTCCGTCCACGCTTACCCAGTGCAATGCTGTGGTGCTGCGCAATAAAACCGCCGCATAGGTCTCCTGCTGCCCTTCTGCTCGAGGCGTCTGGCCGCTCTTCGGTGCGTCCGTCAGTGCCGGAATGCCAAGCAGCTCGACCGCCTTTCCGTCCCATTGCTGATGAATAGAGTGCCAGTGCTTACGCGGGTCATCCTGGCGGTAAAGCGTGCCGTTGGCATCAAGCGCCAGGTGCGCCCCGCCAACCAATAGCTGACTCACCGGAACAAGTCCGCTCGGGAGGGCTGGAGCATTAGCCGTGGCGGCGCCAGCCACTTGCGCCTGCGCGACATACACCGCATTGCTAGCCAGCACGCTGGCGGTAAGCAGAACAAACCTGAACGAGAGCGTCATAAGTCGAGATTACCCGGGATAGGAAGCCCCGCAAATAACCCTTCGGTGGCGAAAACCGGCACACGGCATAACACGATGGTAAGGGCAACAATTAGACGGATGGTTTGTCCTGCAGGGTATCCCTGACCATCAGGTAACTGCCGCCGGCATGCAGCAGCGCAGGGTGCGCCGGTACCTCCACCCGCACCTGCGTGGCAAAGCCCCGCCCGGCGAACAAGGCGCGGGCAGCGGCATTGTCTTCCCACACGTTGGCGCTCAGCCTCGCGAAATGGTCCTGCATACCCTTCTGGATTGCCCAGTCAAGAAGCGAACTCCCGATTCCCTGCAGGCGGTGGGTTGCACGTACGGCGATTCCACTTACCAGGAAGCTCTCCCAGTCCTGCGCCTGGTCGATCGGATCCAGAACCTGCACCCGGTCCGGAGGGAGCACATCCCGCTCCTCCTCCCGTAGCCAGGCGGCCGGAAAGGCATTGATCATGCCCACCACCCCGCTCCCAGGATCCTCGGCCACGAAGCAGTGCCGCCAGGAACTGCTGCCGGTATCGCCTTTTATGCTGCGTGCCATCAGGCCGGCCAGCATGTCCCTGGGGGCGAACTCCTCCAGCAAAAACTCGAACATACCGTCACCGGCCATGATGGACAGCTCAGCCAGGGCATACGCATCCGCAGGCGCGGCAGCACGATAAATGATTCGCGAAGTCATATCTCCATGGGTATCACAGCCGGGGTGACTGGGAGAAAGATGGCCAGGCTGTCGCCATGTTGCGCGCCCCCCTGATGGCCATGCGCCGACTGGGTTTAAACTATAGGTGGCATGATACCTACACTTGAATGGACAGCCGGCGGCGTCCGCTTTCTTGATCAGACGCGCTTACCCCTGGAAGAAACCTACGTACTCGCCACCACCAGCGACCAGGTAGCAGACGTAATTACCACCATGGTGGTACGCGGAGCACCCGCGATCGGCGTAGCCGCGGCGATGGGCGTGGCGCTGGGCATTCAGAACAGCCCGGCCACCAGCCTGCCACAGTTGACCGCCGATCTGGACAGCATGTCCAGGACCCTGGCAGCTACCCGGCCCACCGCGGTGAACCTGTTCTGGGCGATAGAACGAATGCGCCGCCACTTCTTTGCACTTGCCGGCCGCCCCGGCGCAAGCATTGCAGCGATCAAAGAAGGCATGATCGCGGAAGCCCGCACCATGTACGACGAAGACATCGCTGCCTGCCGGACGATGGGGGCACACGGCGCACCGCTGATGCCCGCCTCCGGCGGCGTGTTAACCCATTGCAATGCCGGGGCGCTGGCCTCCTGCGGGTACGGCATGGCGCTGGGCGTGATTCGGTCCGCAGTCGAACGAGGGCACGACCTGCATGTCTATGCGGATGAAACCCGGCCATTTCTGCAAGGCGCCCGGCTCACCGCATGGGAACTGATGCACGACGGCATTCCGACAACTGTGTTGTGCGACAACATGGCGGCCAGCCTCATGCGCCAGGGGAAGATTCAGGCTGTGATTGTCGGTTCAGACCGCGTTGCGGCGAATGGGGACGTGGCCAACAAGATCGGCACCTATGGTGTCGCTATCCTGGCCAAGGAGCACAACATTCCGTTCTACGTCGCTTGCCCGTGGTCGACCATCGATATGGCCACTGCCAGCGGGGACGATATCCCGATCGAGCAACGGGCCGCCATTGAAGTGACCCACCACGGCGGCAAACAGCTTACTCCGCATGGGGTAGGTATTGAAAACCCGGCCTTCGATGTGACCCCGGCACGCTATGTGACCGCGATCATCACGGAACGAGGTGTGTTGCGCGCACCCTACGGGCCGGCGCTGCGCGGCCTGGAGACGGCAGCCGTCGCTGCTCTCTAGCCGCTGAAAGAAATAACGGTACTTTTTCCACCCTGTCCGACACGGCCGCTCCCGCGGCCCGCGGCTTCGATAGAGTTGAAATAAGGTACGGCTTCCATCCCATGGCTCTCGATGCTCTGAATCTTCGCCACCGGTCGCTTGCCCGCGGCATCGTGCTGGTGATCGGCAGCCTGGTGATAGCCTTTCGCATGGCGGGGTTCCCGGACGATCGGGCCTCGCTTAAACTGATCCTGCCTACAGTGGTCGCGGCGCTCGGCACCTGGGACACGATGCGCTGTTTGCAACAGCGTTGGAGCTTCTATCACGGAGCCGTGATCGTGCTGATCTACATGGACATCATGGCCCTTTGCATGATTCTGTTTCTGCTTCTCTATCCATACGGTCAATGGCTTTTGTAGTTTAGAACCGGACTGGTGCAGTAGAATCCTGGGGCAAACCGGCCAAACACATTTCACTCCTTGAAGGAGCTTCATGCTTAAAGGATTTCGTGACTTTATCCTGCGCGGCAACGTGGTCGATCTTGCCATTGCCGTCGTCGTCGGCGCTGCATTCACGGCGATTGTGAACGCGCTCGTGGCCGATATCATCAACCCACTAATCGCGGCCATCGTTCACAAGCCTGATTTTTCCGCGCTTACACTGAATATCAACGGCGGCATCCTGAAGTACGGTGACTTCCTGAACGCAGCGATCTCCTTCCTGATTATCGCGTTCGTGGTTTACTTCTTTGTCGTACTTCCCGTGAACACGCTGCTGGCGCGATTCCGTCCCAAGGTCGTCGAGCCTGCTTCTACCAAGCCATGCCCGCAGTGCCTGAGTGCAATTCCTCTGGCCGCAACACGCTGCTCCTTCTGCACGCAACCCGTGGCTTGATTGAAAGGCGAACCCACCGTCATGTTATGGAAGCCCCATCGATCGCGCCTGGATGGATGGGGCTGACTACTTTCCTATAAACTCTCCCTATCGTCATCATCCCCAGTTACCCGGGAAGAGATTCACTGTTGGTTAAGAAATCGGTTGTCTCTGGTCTGTTCATTCTCCTCGCGCAAGCATCGCTCGCCCAGGTAGCTTCCTCCCCCACACGCGTTCTTGGCTTTCGCGACTTCAGCAATCAGGCGAAGATCGACCAGCAGTTCCTCGCTGTGCCGGATGCACGGCTGGCACAGGAAGAGCTGAAGACCCTGACCGCCGTGCCGCACGTCGCCGCCAGCAAAGAAGACTACGACACGGCCGTCTACGTCGCCGGCAAGTTCAAGGCTGCCGGTTTGGACACGCAGATCGTTCCCTACAAGGCCTGGCTTAACCTTCCGCTGGATGTCTTTGTACAAGCGACGAACGCTGAAGGCAAAGTCCTGATGACGGGGCCCAGCCCGGAGCATGTCGACAACGATCCTTACCAGGCGGATTCCCGGATACTTCCTGCTTTCCACGGCTCCTCACCTTCCTGCGACATCACCGCCGATGTGGTCTACGTGAATTACGGCAGGCCGGAAGATTTTAAGAGGCTGGAAGACCTGCACATCAGCGTCGCCGGCAAGATTGTGCTGGCGCGCTATGGCATGAACTTCCGCGGAGTGAAGGTCTACCTGGCGCAACAGCATGGGGCCGCTGGCGTCATCATCTATTCCGACCCTGCCGACGATGGCTACTTTCAAGGTGACAAATACCCGCACGGTCCCTGGCGACCGGATAGCGCGGTGCAGCGCGGTTCTGTGCAGTACCTGTTCAAGTATCCGGGCGACGCGACCACGCCGGATGTGGCCTCCACGCCTTCTTTGGCTGCGGCGAAGCGTCTCCCCATTTCCCAGGTGAACAGCCTGCCTACCATCCCGTCGATGCCGCTCTCCTATCACGATGCGGGCCCGATCCTTGAAAGCATGGGCGGCCCGGTCGCTCCACGCGAGTGGCAGGGTGCGCTTCCCTTCAGCTATCACGTGGGTGGGGCGGGTGCGATCAAGCTGCAACTACGGCTCAAAATGGATTACGCGGAACGCACTATCTGGGATGTGGTCGGGCAGATTCCGGGAACGGAGCTTCCCGATGAATGGGTCGTCACCGGCAATCATCGCGATGCGTGGGTCTTTGGGGCAGTGGACCCCAGCAGTGGCACCACGGCCATGCTCGAAGCCGTGCACGGCGTGGGAGCTCTGTTAGCCAGCGGTTGGAAGCCACGACGGACCATGTTCTTCTGCAGTTGGGACGCGGAGGAAGAAGGTCTCATCGGTTCCACGGAATGGGCGGAAGACCACGCCCGGCAGCTCGCGCATGCGGTGGCCTACATCAACACGGATGCGAGTGTCTCAGGACCGCACTTCGAGGCATCCGCGGTGCCGTCGCTCAAGCAGTTTGTGCGCGAGGTCACCATGGAGGTCGCGAGCCCGCGCGGGGGTTCTGTTTATGACGAGTGGAAGAAGGACCAGACCGATGCAGCCAGGCGCCATACCGGCAACGCGTATAACGACACCCAGACGGTGAGCCAGGTCGGCGGCGATGTACGGGTGGGTGATCTGGGCAGCGGCTCCGACTACACTCCGTTTATTCAGCACCTGGGCGTGCCGTCCACCGATGTCGGTTCCAGTGGCCCATACGGGGTTTACCACTCGGCTTTTGACAATTACGCCTGGTTCGTTATGAACGCCGACCCGACGTTTGTGTATGAGCAACAGATGGCCCGGGTGCTCGGGTTGGAAGCGTTGCACATGGCCGATGCGGATGTACTCCCGTATGACTACGTGACCTATGCGCGCCAGATACAAGCTTATTTGGCAACGGCCCAGACCCGTGCCCGCGAGTCGGGGATGAGCAGTCTTGACTTCAACGCGGCGACGGCTGCTGCCAATCGGTTTCTCGTGCAAGCGACTGCGGTGTTCGCGAAGCAGAACGCCGCCAGCGGGCATGTCACGGCGCTTAATGCGTCTCTGCGTGCGGTCGAGGGTGATTTGTTATCGCCCGAAGGCTTGCCCGGCCGTCCCTGGTTCCGGCATATCATCTTCGCTCCCGGGGAGTACACCGGGTATGCCGCCGTGGTGATTCCCGGCGTGAATGAAGCGCTCGACGCCCACGACGCTGTCCGAGCGCAAGCCCAGCTAGCCAATGTGACCTCAGCCTTGGTGCGCGCGACCGCCACCCTGGAAGACACTCCTTAGCAGCGGACGTCTGTCTCACCACCACTGTCAACGGGGGCAACAATGCCCCTCCCCGGGGTGAAGTATGTCTCACCACCACTCTCAACTGCGGCAACAATGCCCCTCTCCCTGGACGGGTGCCCCATGTTCGCCGACTCCGGCGTACGTGGGTTGAATAAGACGGGCGAAGCCCTTCGAACGTCTTTGTCAGGTTATGCCGCGTAGTTAGTGAAGAAGTTAGGAAGCACCCTGACGAGCCGCTGCAAAATATGTGACCGTTGGGAAGAAAGGGAGTGCTTTCGAAGGGCTTCGCCCGTCTTGTTCAACCCACGTACGCCGGAGTCGGCGAACATGGGGCACCCGTCCAGGG
>CAZZVD010000301.1:0-5856 GCA_964657465.1 uncultured Acetobacteraceae bacterium
GGGGCATGGCGCCCACTATACGCGCAAGAGGGTAAAAACCCTCCCACATCTCCCGGCTGAAAAGCGCCGTGAGATATGGGGCACCCGCATGAATGGTAAAAGCGGGCTTTGGGTGGTGAACCCCACCGAACGTCGATTTCCCCAATAAATATAAATTTAACAACCCATGCCGGAGGGTTTTTACCCTCTTTTTCCCTCAACCCCGCAAAAAAATACGCCCATAGCAACCACCAGGAGTGGTCACTACGGGCGCCCGGAGAGTCAATCTTAGTAAGTCAGAATCCAGCCATCATGCGTCAGCACCAGGGTCGCATCATCGACCGGCTGCTCCGCGGTAGACTTCGCCACCATCGGAAACGCATTCCGTACGTCGTTCTGCTTCACCCAGCTGGGCGGATTCTTCAACTTGAAGTGATACTCCACCTTGGTCAGCGGCATGCCCTGGTAATCGACCGGCGCGCTGAACTTCTCCACACTCGTGACCTCACGGCGGCCATAACAAAACCGGCCCTTGCCTTCGGTGCGGCTGCCCGCGGCCGTCAATACGTAACGGTTAATGGTGTCTGTACCCTGCTGCGACTGTTCCTTCTCAAGCAAACCCGCCTCGGCCAGCGCATCCAGCCGGTGCCGCGTTTCCGACAGCAGCTTGTCGCTCACCGCGACTTCATAAGGAAAGGGCATGGGCTTGGCGAACAGGCAATCTTCACTCGCCGAATAATCATGGTTAAGCGCCTCAGCCAGATTCTGTTTGCTGGGCACTCTGGAGTCCGCACAACCAGCGGCCAACACGGCCCCCGCCGCTGCCAGCATCGCCACTTGAATTGACTTCGTATACCGCTTCATGGATCCCCCTGAGATGTCTTGTCACAACCTCTGACAAGAGTGAGACTACCGGAGAATGCAAAAAACGCTATCTTACGAAACGGGTAGCCCGGCGAACGAGCGGTGTCACTTTAGCGCCATTACCCGCGCGCACCACGGTAACCTATCTCTTTTAAAACAATAGTGGTTACAAAACAGCACCTCCCCCTCTCCACCATCGGCAACCTTTCCTGTTATTCTTTGGATGGAAGGTTTTGCACGGCGCCTCCTTACCCCCGAAAGGACTTATCCCCGTGAACCATCAAATACTCCAGGCGATTGAGGAAGAGCTGGCCCGGCTGATACAGGTGCGTGCCATTCTCTCGGAAAGTGAAGCGGCCTACGGCGCCGCGCCGGCAACCCGGAAACCACGACGCAACCTGAGCCCCAAGGCGCGCCGCGCCATCGCCGACGCCCAGCACCGGCGTTGGGAAAAGGTGCACAGCCTGAAGAAGGACGCCGCGCAAAGCACCCCCGCTCTCAAGGAAACGGCGGCCGGCTAACACCCCGCAGCTGCCAGACCCCCGGCCAGGCCCCCGGCCCGACCGAAGGCCCGACCCCCCAAAACCCCTCGCTCCACCCGAAAGACGGCGCGCGCCCGGAACCCAGGCAGCCGCGCCTGCCTTTTCCTCATCTCACTGCCTGCGTCTTCCACAGTGGCTCATCCGTCTATCCGGTGATGTACCTGTAACCCTTTTCGTTTCGTGCCTCTACCCTGGGTGGTTATGCCATAAACTGGACCAGAGACAACTGCCCTAGCGTGCCAGGGCCTGCCCGCGTACTGCCCCAATCCTGGCCAGACTCGCCGGCGCGTGACGCCGCCACCGCCCCGCACGGCAGCAACAGGAACGAGGACGCAAGACGCACTGATGCCAGACGACATTCGCGACCCCCAGCCAAACGACACCCATATCGGGCCCGATCACCAGTTGCCCGCGCCCAGGCGGTCCACCAGCCTGCGCATCGTGGTCTGGGCGATCATCCTGGTCGCCTTTGCCCTGCTTTTCTGGTGGGTGATGCATCATCGCCAGGCGCCTGATGCCGCCGGCGGTCCGGGCGGTGGAGGTGGCCGGCGTGGGCCCGGCGGTGGAGGTCCCGTCACCGTCTCCACCGAAACCGCCAAACAGGGCGACATGCCCGTCTTTCTCGATGCCATTGGCACCGTCACCCCGGTCTACACCGATGTGGTGGTGAGCCAGGTGACCGGCGCGATCGCCAACGTGTTCTACCGCGAAGGCCAAATGGTGCAAAAGGGGCAAAGGCTGCTGCAGATTGACCCCCGGCCGTTCGCCGCCACCGTGACCACCGCCCAGGGCCAACTGGAGCGCGACTCCAGCTTGCTCGCCCAGGCCGAAATGGACCTGAAGCGCTACCAGGATGCCTGGGCACGCAACGCCATCCCCAAACAAACCCTCGATGACCAGGAAAAGATCGTCGCCCAGTACAAAGGCACCGTGAAAGCAGACCAGGGCACGCTGGAATTCGACCAGGTGCAGCTGGGCTTTACCAACGTCACCGCGCCGATCTCCGGCCGCGTCGGCCTGCGCCTGGTCGACCCCGGTAACCAGGCCACAGCCAACAGCACCACCCCCCTGGTGGTGATTACCCAGATCGCCCCCATCACCGTGGTCTTCACCATTCCCGAAGACAATGTGAGCCAGTTACAGGAGCAGACCCGCAAAGGCCATCTGCTACCGGTCGAGGCGCTTGACCGCTCCGAGCAAACCAGGCTGGCCAGCGGCAAGCTCGAAAGCACCGACAACCAGATCGACACCACCACAGGCACACTCAAGCTGCGGGCAATTTTTGATAACAAGAACAACGCCCTGTTCCCCAACCAGTTTGTGAATACCCGGCTACTGCTGCAGACCCTGCACAATGTGGTGCTGATCCCGTCATCGGCCATTCAGCACAATGGCGATGAGTCATTCGTGTTCCTCATCCAGAATGGGGTGGCCCACATTCATGATGTGAAGCCTGGCGCGAGTGAGGCATCCGAAACCGAGGTCACCGGTCTCAATCCCGGGGATGTGGTCGCGGACAGCAGCTTTGAAAAACTGCAGGATGGTTCGAAGATCATCATCTCCAAGCAGAAGCTCCTGCCGGCCAACGATGAGAGCAATGCACCGTGAACCCGTCGCGTCCATTTATTCTGCGGCCGGTCGCGACTTCATTGTTGATGGCCGCCATCATGCTGGTGGGGATCGTCTCCTACACGCAGTTGCCGGTGTCTGCTCTGCCGCAGGTGGATTACCCCACCATCCAGGTACTCACGTTTTATCCCGGCGCCAGCCCTGACGTAGTCGCCACCACCATCACGGCTCCTTTGGAGCGGCAGTTCGGCGAGATGCAGGGCCTGAGCCAGATGACCTCGACCAGCGCCGGCAACGTTTCGGTGGTGGTGCTGCAATTCAACCTCTCGCTTTCGATCGACATTGCCGAACAGGAAGTGCAGTCGGCGATCAACTCCTCGCAGAGTTTCCTGCCGGCCAACCTGCCCGCGCCGCCGATCTACAGCAAGACCAACCCGGCGGATGCGCCGGTGCTCACCATGGCGATCACCTCCACCTCCATGCCGTTGTCGCGGGTGGAGGATCTGGTGGATACCCGCCTGGCCCCCAAGATCTCGCAGCTCAGCGGCGTGGGCCTGGTCAGCATCAGCGGCGGGCAAAAACCGGCCGTGCGTATCCAGGTAAACCCGGCGCAGTTGCAGGCCTACAGCATTGACCTCGAGGCGGTGCGCAGTGCGCTGCTGGCCGCCAGCGTCAACCAGGCCAAAGGTAACTTCGACGGTCCGCGGCAGAACTATCAGATCAATGCCAACGACCAGCTCATCACCAGCGCCGATTACAAAGACGTAGTGGTGGCCTACCGCAACAACGCGCCCGTCTATCTGCATGACATAGCCCACGTCGTCGATGGAGTCGAGAACACCAAACAGGCCGCCTGGATGAACCTGACCCCGGCAGTGATTCTCAACGTGCAGCGCCAGCCGGGCGCCAACACCATCAACGTGGTCAAGGCCATCCAGCTGCTCATGCCGCAGCTGCAGGCCAATCTGCCCACCGGCATCCAGGTCACCACGCTTACCGATCTCACCACGGACATCAAGGCCTCGGTGGCTGATGTGGAGTTTGAGCTGATGCTCACCATCGCGCTGGTCGTGATGGTGATCTTCGTTTTCCTGCGCAACCTCTACGCGACCATCATCCCCAGCGTCGCCGTGCCGCTCTCGATTGTCGGCACCTTTGCCGCGATGTATGGGCTGGGCTACTCGCTCGATAACCTTTCGCTGATGGCGCTCACCATCTCCACCGGGTTTGTGGTGGATGACGCCATCGTGATGATCGAGAACATTTCGCGCTATCTGGAAGAGGGCATGCCGCCCATGAAGGCGGCGCTGGTGGGCGCGGAGCAGATCGGCTTCACGATCGTTTCGCTGACCGTGTCGTTGATCGCCGTGTTGATCCCGCTGCTGTTCATGGGCGACGTGGTCGGCCGTTTGTTCCGCGAGTTCGCGGTGACGCTGGCCGTCACCATCATCATCTCGGCCGTGGTCTCGCTGACGCTCACGCCGATGATGTGCTCGCGCATTCTCAAGCACAACCCGCAAGAGAAAGAGGGCCGCTTCTACCAGGCGTCGGAGCGGGTGTTCGAGCGCATGATCGCGTTCTACGGGCGCACGTTGAAGGTGGTGCTGCGCTACCAGGGGCTGACGCTGCTGGTCGCGGTGGCCACGCTCGCGCTGACCGTGTTCCTCTACATCGTGATCCCCAAGGGATTCTTCCCGGTGCAGGATACGGGCGTGATCCAGGGCATCACCCAGGCGCCGTCGTCCATCTCGTTCCCCGCCATGACCCACCTGCAGCAGGAGCTGGCCAAGGTCATCCTGCAGGACCCCGCCGTCGAAAGCCTCTCATCCTTTATTGGAGCCGATGGCACCAACACCACATTGAACAGTGGCCGCATCTCGATCAACCTGAAACCACTGGACCAGCGCGATCGCAGTGCGTCCGATGTGATCCGCCGGCTGAATACTTCGCTGGCCCAGGTGAGCGGCATCCGCTTGTTCATGCAGCCGGTGCAGAACATCTCGGTCGATGACCGGGTAAGCCGCACGCAATACCAATACACATTGGAAGATCCGGACGTGAACGAGCTGGATGTCTGGACCAATCGGTTTGTCGATCGCCTGCGGCAGCTGCCCTCGCTGGAAGATGTGGCGACGGACCAGCAGACCGGCGGGTTGACCGTGTCGCTGGGGATTGATCGCGTGTCTGCTTCGCGGCTGGGCATTGCGCCCTCCACCGTCGATCAGACGCTTTACGATGCGTTTGGCCAGCGCCAGATCAACACCATGTACACCCAGCTCAACCAGTACCACGTGATCATGGAAGCGCAGCCCGGGTTCACGCTGGATCCAAAGAAGCTGGACAAGATGTACATCCAGGGGAACGCGTCGTCGAGTGCGAGCGGCGCGGCCGCCAGTACTTCCTTCTCTGCATCGGCCTCGGCGACTGCCGGGTCGAACGCCACCACCACGGGTGCGTTATACACCCCGTCGTCGGGCGTGCTGACGCCGCCGCAGAACGCGCTGGTCCGTGGAGCCGCCACTACCGGCACCACCAGTTCTAACCTCAGTACCACCTCGACCCCGGGCAACGCCGTGCCCTTGAGCGCCTTTGCCCACATACAGAACGGTACGGAGAACCTGTCGATCAACCACCAGGGTCAGTTCCCTGCAGTCACGGTGTCGTTTAACCTGGCGCCGAACGCCGCGCTGGGCGAGGCCATTGACGACATCAACCGGGTGGTGAAGGACATCAACTTCCCGGCCACCGTGCAGGCGGAGTTTCAGGGCACGGCGGCTTCGTTTCAAAACTCTCTCTCGAACGAAGCGCTGCTGATTCTTGCTGCGTTGGTCACGGTGTATATCGTGCTGGGCGTGTTGTACGAGAGCTTCATTCACCCCATCACGATTTTGTCGACGCTGCC
>CAZZVD010000302.1:0-5849 GCA_964657465.1 uncultured Acetobacteraceae bacterium
AATCCCACATCTCGCGAAAAACGAGCGAGATGTGGGGCACCCGTCATTGGTTACGAAATCGGCCGTGACAAATGCGAGCTAGCCCGGGGCTAGCCCTGGGCTAACCCCCAACTTGTCATCCAGAGCGCAGCCGGGGAATCTGCTGTGTGCGATTCTCCTCCAAGGATTTTACAGAGCCCCAGCATCGGATGGGCAGAGGAACGTGGGTCTCGATAGCAGCCGCTTCGCTGCCAGGAATTACTTTCCTGTCTTCCTGCTGAAAGAATGGTTCGTCTGCGTATCCGATGCTGGAGCTTATGTAGAAATTTGTGGCAGGAGAAAGGCGCACAGCAGATCTCTCGGCTGCGCTCGGGATGACAAATTGGGGGCTAGCTAACCCGCAAAACATGTCGTCGCACACCCGTTTAGCCGAAGGTCAGCCGGGCGACTCGACAGGAATGTGGTAGAAGCCAGCACAGTTGCCGCCCAGGATCGCCTCCCGCGCTTCACTCGAAAGCTTCTGCAGGTAATCAGTAACGATGCGCATGACTGGTGCATAGGCGCCGGCCAGAGTGCACACTGGCCAGTCGGAACCGATCATCAGCCGTTTCCAGCCAAATGCATCCAGCGCGATCTCAAGATACTGGTGAAAGTCCGCCGGCTGCCAATCCTGCCAGTGCGCCTCAGTAACCAGCCCCGACAATTTGCAATGCACGTTGGGGTACTTTGCCAGATTCAACAGATCTTCCCGCCAGGGAGAAAACACCTTCCCGGCGATGTTGGGTTTGGCCAGGTGATCGAGCACAAAGGGCTGCTGGGGGAACTCGGCTACCAACTCGGCCGCGGCGCGCAAATGGCGCGGATAGAGCAGGAGGTCATACGTCAAACCAAAGTTCTGCAATTGCGCGATCCCGCGGCGGAACTCCGGCCTGAGCATGAAATGATCGTCGGCTTCATCCTGGAGCACGTGGCGCACGCCGGCCAGCTTGGTCTGGCCGCGAAGGCTTTGCAGCTGGGTCTGCAGCTGCTCAGAGCGCAGATCGACCCATCCCACCACTGCCTTGATGATGGGCGCCTGGCCGGCGAGCTCCAACAGCCAACGCGTCTCTTCCAGGCTCTGCCGCGCCTGCACCGCAACACACCCGTCAAACCCGATATTCGCCAGCAGAGGCGCAAGGTCTTCCGGGAGAAAGGCCTGCTTCAAGACCGTCATCCGGTCGGTCATCCAACTGTGCTCTGCGGGGCTGTAGCGCCAGAAGTGCTGGTGGGCGTCAATGCGCATGGTCGGCTGGCACCTGGAAAGAATGCAGGATTTGCTAAGGAATTGGCAAGCGCTCAGGGATTACTTTCATAAGTGATCGCTTGCGAGCAATGCTGCATTGCGTATGCTGAGGGGGGGGTCGCCATTGCAAAAATATCTCCTGATCGCCCTGGGTGGATCGCTTGGGTCAATCGCACGCTACTGGGCGGGTTCCGTCATCGCCGGCAAAACCACACAGCGGTTTTTCTTTGGCACTTTTGTGGTGAACCTGACGGCGTGCCTGATCATCGGCTTCTCTGTCACCTGGCTGACGCAGCGCACGGCGGTCAATCCTGCCTGGCGTTACCTGATACCCATTGGCTTCGTCGGCGCCTACAGCACCTTCTCCACCTTCGAGTGGGAGACCTTTACTGCACTGCAGACCGGCGCCTTTTTAATCGCAGCAGTCTATGTAAGCCTCAGCGTGCTCCTGGGTTTGTTCGCGGTGTGGGCTGGCGCACTGCTTGCGCGCTCGGTCCTCTGAACTTCCCAGTCCACTTCATTCTCAGTCCACTTCAAACGATCGGTTCCAGGTGGAGAGCACGCGCGTTTCTCGCTCGAAACCAAGCGTGCTGACCGACCCAGTGCCCAGCGCCAGCAATCGTCCATCGCGCGCAGGCAAGCCGAGCCACGTGGCCGCCAGGATTCTCAGCACGTGCGCGTGCGCAAACAAGGCCACCCTGCCGCCACACGCCAGCCCGCGGTCGATTACCTTCTGCGTCCGCTGGGCAACGTGTTCCACCGCCTCGCCTTCTGGCACCGGCGAATCCCAGATGGACCAGCCGGGCTGGTCCTTCCGGATCTCTGCCGTCGTGCGCCCTTCGTAAACGCCATAATCCCATTCCCGCAGGTTCTCTTCGATCTGCGCCACATCGCTATAGCCTGCAACCCGGCATGTTTGCCGCGCCCGCTGCAAGGGACTCGTGAGCACGAGGCGGAAAGAACGATGTGCAAGATAATCGCGGATCTTTTCCGCACGCTCTTCCCCACGTGCAGTTAGCGGAACATCGGTTCGGCTGGTGTGCGCACCCGAGAGACTCCACTCCGTCTCTCCATGACGTATCAACCACAGTTCCAACGGCTCAGTAGCAGGAGCGTTCAAGTGTATTTCCTTTCCTCATGGGGTCGCCGCCGGCTTCTCCAGCCCGCCCTGCAAAGCAAAGTACTGCAATGCGGTTGCGTTCTGCCAAACACGATCCAGCGCATCGATGTAATGCACCTCTAGTTCAAACAGCGTACGCTGCGAAACAATCACCTGAGGATACGCCTGCGCCATGCTTTGATACTTGGCCAGGTACAGCTCGTAGGCCCGCCGCGCGCGGGGCAGCAGGGCGGTCTGATAGCGCTCCGCCTCGAGCCTGGCTGAGGCATACTCCTGCGCCAGCACTTCCCCTTTCTGGGCGACGGTCAACCGCGTACGGATCACTTCCTGCTTCGCCTGGGCCACTGCAACCTCGGATGCTCGTATGTTTCCCTGGTTGCGATTCCACAAGGGCAGCTCGATGCTGGCACTGGCAAAACTCTGCGCCCCGGTCTTTCTGCCCGGCGAGTCTCCCAATTGCTCCAGGTTCGCTTGCTCCCCAGCCCGCAACGCAAGATCAGGCACAACTTCGCGCCGTGCAGCCTTGAGCGACGCCTCCGCTACCAACACCTCTTGCTGCGCCTGCCTGACCAATGGGCTCTGGTCCACCATGGTCTGCGCGACCCGGGGCGCATCGATCTCGGGCAGAGCGTCGAGCACGGCATCGAGGGGCGCGATCTCGATGGAAAGGTCGCCGGCCGTGGCGACCAATTGCTTAAAGTTTTGGATGAACTTGCGCTGCGCAACCGTGGCATCGATACTGGCTTGCTCCGCCTCTACCTCCGCCTGCAGTACATCGGGAGCATCCGCCTGGCCAACATTCGACAATTGGTGCGCTGTCTGCACGGCATCATTCGCCAGTGCCAGCAGGCGGCCTCGCACAACCACTGTTTGCTGTGCACTGAGCGCGTTATAAAACATTTGCGTGACATCGTTGTGAACGCGCATCCGCTGCGCTTCGGCCCCAACTGTTTCGACCTGCTGCTGTTGCTGATAAACATCGCGGCGCAAACCGAGCTTGCCGCCCAGCACTACCGTCTGCGCAACAAAGCCCCCCTGCTCGCCGCCGCCATAAGAGCCGCCGCGAATCTGGTCGCCTTCATAGCCGATCGTTGGGTTGGGATAAAGAGCCGCCTGCCTCGCCTGCGCCTCTGCGCGATGGATCATGGCTGCGGCCTGCAAGAGGGTCGGGTTGCTGCGATCTGCAAGGTCGAGAAAGAACTCAAGCTTGCGGGGCGCCCGCGAAGGCACGCCGGCCAGCAGATCAGTCATTGGCGCCGGTGATGACTGTGGCAACGACGTCATCGTGCCCATAGGCCCCATGTTTCCCATCGGCGCCATCTGCGCCAACAGCGGCCCTGACAACAGGCACAGCAAAGATGCGAGCATTTTCCTGGTGTGCATCATGTTTCTCCCGGCCTTAGGAACGTTGCTGCAGCACAGCTGCGTACGGGTCGTTTGGCCGTTGCGCCTCTCGCATGCGGCTTACCACCTGCTCATATTTATCCGCCGGCAGCACCCTGACAAAGGTCATCATGCCCATCATGAATCCGCTCCAGCCGGGTAGCAGCCCAAAGTTCTCCGGCTTATCCACCATGGCGTCCATTGCCATGCCTGGGCCTTCCATGTAGGCATCCTGAGGGAAACCGGGAACGGCATTTGCTTCCCTGCCGATATCATCCGCCGCCATGTGCATCCCGCCCATCGGCCCGTTTGCGGTCGCGTTGTCAGCCGTGTTGCCGAAACCCATTCCGCGACCGAGGCTGGTGCCATAGTGCTCGCCCGTTGGCGCTCCGGGCGTTCCCTGCAGCATTCCCATGCCGGTGTTCATATCTACTCCGGAGGGTTGATGCATCGTGTCCTGGCGGGTCATGCGGCCTACGTTCGAGGACATCTGGTTCATCATGTGGTGGGGCAGATGGCAATGCAGCATCCAGTCGCCGGGGCGGTCCGCGACGAACTCCACATCGCGGGCCTGGGCAACGCCGACCAGCACCGTGTTGCCGGGCCACCAGGCGGTCTCGGGAATGCGGCCGCCCTCCGTCCCCGTTATCTGAAAAGTGTTGCCATGCAGATGCATGGGGTGGTGGTCCATTCCCAGGTTCACGAAGCGAAGCCGCACCCGTTCGCCCTGGCGCACTACCAGGGGAGTCGATGCCGGGCCGGCCTTCCCATTCAGCAGCAGCCAATTGAATTCCATGTTCATCGTGTTGGGGACGGTGTTGTTGGGCAGCACGGCGTACTCCTGCAGGTGGATCAGGAAATCCTTATCGCAGTGCGGATGATAGGGCGCACGAGGATGCATGATGAAGCCGCCGAGCATGCCCATCATTTCCTGCATTGCCATGTGCGAGTGATAGAAGAACGTGCCCGCCTGGTGAATATCGAACTCGTAAACGAAGCGGCCGCCCGGTTTCACCGGCTCCTGACTGATGCCGGGCATGCCGTCGTAGCCCACCATGTCTTCGAATCCATGCCAATGGATCGAGCTTGGTTCCGGCAAGTGGTTATCGAAGATCACCCGCACGTGATCGCCCTGTGTTACCTGGATGGTGGGTCCCGGCGCGGAGCCGTTGAAGCCCCAGACGTCAATGGTTTTGTCGGGGTGAATCTTCTGCTTCAGCACTTCTGCGACCAGGTGAAAGACCTTGGTGTGACCATCCATGGTGTAGGCCAGGTCGCCCACGTCGGTGGTGATCACTGGCGTCGCGGACCTGGGAAGGGCCAGCGTTCCATTTCCCGGGCCAGCTGTGTGCAGGTGAGAGGGGTTCGGCTGTGCCGGATTGGCCGGCATCGGCATTTGCATTTGCATTTCCTGGGCGGATACACCACGGGCGGCAAACAGGGCTGCGCCCGCCGCCAGGGTGCGCTGGAGAAACGTACGACGATCACTCATGGGAAAAACCCCGCAGAGAACAGTGTGTTCAGAGGATCGGGAGCAGGAAGTACTCCCGCAGGACCGGCAGGGTAGGCGGTCTAGATTCGCAGCGAAGTTGTGGGCGGTGATGCGCTGAAGCGTGTTCGAGTCAGGCTGGGTGGTTGCGGAGCAGCGGCCGCTGCAGGATGCAGCACGAAGTCGTGATGGCCTGGCGGCAAGCTACCGAAGATCAGTGTTTTGGCCTGGATATCTGCGGACAGGTCAACCGAGCAGAAGGATTGGCTAGCGCCACATCCTTCTAGATTAGTCACCTGGGTTTGCGCCTTCACCATCGACTGGCAATGAGTCATGGCAGGAACGTGATCGCCCGGCATGGCATGCGAGGCGCATTCAGCCCCGCAAATCGAGGACGCGCCCTGGGTCAGCAAGACCGCGAGCAGCAACACCGTAAGCAGTATCCGTTCCCGAGGCTGAAAGGAAGCCATCACCGTATCTTAAGGATACTCCCCTTGACCGCAGCGCCGCTGTGCCTCGGTGCGGGTTCCTCCGCAGATCCGATCCTCGAGCCTTGTGAAAATTGGTGGAGGGAGAAAGGCGCAAAGCAGATCCCT
>CAZZVD010000303.1:0-3341 GCA_964657465.1 uncultured Acetobacteraceae bacterium
GACGAAAAATCGGGGAGGGAAGACAAATAGGAGAGGAGAGGCAAATAGGGGAGCAGATGACAAGGAGCGGGACACGAGACGTGTTCGCGGAAGCTATTCCGGCACGCCCTCCGGCAAAAAGCGATACCCCACCCATGGCTCGGTCTGGATGTATTGCCGAGGGCTCTCGGCTTCAAGTTTTCTGCGCAGTTGTCCGATGAAGACGCGCAGATACTCCGGCTGTTGTGCTGATTGCCCACCCCAAACCGCAGTCAACAAAGCTCGATGGGTGATCGCCTTCCCCGCGTTGCGCGACATATAGAGCAGCAAATCGAACTCGGTCGGCGTCAGGTGCAGAGCCTTGCCTGCGACGGTTACCGTATGCGCTGCCGCATCGACCACGAAGTCGCCTATCTCAATCGGTCCATCGATCAGGCGTTCGGGAGCGCGGCGCAAATGCGCGCGCACCCGCGCCAGCAGCTCCTGGATGCTGAACGGCTTGGTCACGTAATCATCGGCGCCGGCATCGAGCGCTTCGACCTTCGAGCGCTCCTGGTCACGCACCGATAACACGATGATGGGGGTCGCCTTTTTGCTGCGCACCCGGCGGCAGAGATCGACACCGCTGACCCGCGGCATCATCAGGTCGGTCACAATCAGGTCAGGACTCCACTCTTCAAACAGGCGAAGCGCCTCCTCGGGGTCGTTGGCTGCGCGCACGTCATAGCCCTGCGCCGAGAGTGCGGTGCGCAGGACGCGCGTAATCTGCACTTCGTCATCGACCACAAGGACCCGCTCTGCCATCGAACTCCCCCTGCCTTACGGTATGATCGCCATCTATGGCTGCTGCGCGGGCTTCCCTGAGGCAGCTCGTTTTCCGCTACGTCGCCCTGACCCTCGCCGCTTTGCTGGTGGTGCTGGTCTATCGCAGAATACTCCACGTCAACCAGACGACGGTGGCGCTCACCTTTCTGGTGATGGTGCAACTGACCGCGCTGCGCTGGGGCCTGATCTACTCCGTTTGCCTGTCGATTGGCAGCACTCTTCTCTATAACTACTATTTTTTGCCGCCAGTCGGCAGCTTTACCATTGCCGAACCGCAGAACTGGATCGCTTTGCTGTCCTTTCTGGCATCCGCGATTTTCATCAGCCGCATTGCGGAAAGTGAGCGCCGGCAGACGGTCCTCTCGGAAGCACGGCGTAGCGAAATGGAACGGCTGTATCGCTTCAGCAATCAGTTGCTGATGGAGGAAGATCTGCAGGAGGTCGCCCGGCACGCGCCCCAGGTGGTCGCGTCCATCTTCTCCTTCGACGCCGTGATTCTGTATCTGCGTGAGACCGATATGGCTTACTCCTCCAACCCCGGGAATGCCTTCGTTTCCTTGGAAGAACTGCGCAACGCCGCACGCCTGCCGGATGGGCCGCGTGCCCGTGGGGGCGGAGTGAGCGTGGTGCCGCTGGTCTTAGGCATGCGCGCCAGCGGCTCCATCGCCATGGCAGAATCGGCGGAAGGCGGCAAAGGCGGCTTCTCAGACGGGCTGTATGACGCGATTGGCAGCCTGCTGGCGGTGGCACTGGAAAGGGCAACTGCGATTGATCGCTTTGGCCGCATGGAGGCTGCGCGTGCCAGCGAACGCTTACGCAGCGCCCTGCTGGATTCGGTCACGCATGAGCTGCGCACCCCATTGACGGCCATACGCGCGGCGGCCACGAGTCTGTTATCGCAACGCTCGCTGGCAGAAAATCAGCGGCTGGAGTTGCTGGCCATCCTGGATGAGGAGAGCGCGCGGCTGGACCGGTTGATCGGCCAGGCGATGGAAATGGCGCAGTTAGATAGTGAAGGGATCGAGGCCCGCCCCAAGGCGCAAAATCTGCAGGAAGTGATCGACATGGCGCTGGAAGATTGCCACGTGGTGTTGCGAGGACGACCGCTCACGGTGGAGCTGCCGCCCAGGCTCGCGCTGGTCAACCTTGACCGTGAACTCATCCGGAGGGTGCTGCGCCACTTGCTGGAGAATGCTGCACGGTACTCGCCACCCGGCTCCCCGATCCACATCAAGGCCGCCCTCGCGCCCGACCGGCTGCTGGTGAGCATCGCCGACCAGGGGCAGGGAATTGACGAGGCGGAGCAGGCCTACATCTTCGACAAATTCTATCGGGGCAGCCGGCAAAGCGTGCTGCACGGTACTGGGATGGGTCTGGCAATTGTGAAAGCTCTGCTACGCGCACACGGCGGAGGTATTGAGGTCGTCAGCCGCCGCGATGAGGGCGCTACGTTTACCTTCTGGGTCCCGGTAAAGCAGGAGACGGCCGGCGGATAACCCTTCAGCTTCTCAACAAAAAGCCCTGGGTTTTCACACGCACAGCGACTTTTCTATCGCTCCGGGGTAATCCTCTGTGAGTTAACGCGCGTCCGTGAATCCAGAACGAACCTTTCTGCTACTGCAGGAGAGGACTATTCGCTTGCACAGCCACGGGGCAAGGGGAGACACTGACCATCGTTGCCGTGGAATCGGATCGTAACGTTTTTGTGGCATTACGTCTAACCCCTAACGACGCTGAACCGCACCGCGTCGTTCGCCACTGTTCGCGGTGAGCTCTCGCGGTGAGCTCGGACCCTTAGGAGAAGGCCCTTTGCGCAAATTCTGGAGTACGTCTGTCGCCACTTTTCTGTTCTTGCTCGTGTTGCAGGCGGGAACCCAGGCCTTTGGTGTGATCGTGAAGGATCGCATCACCCAGCCGATCGAAAGCGCAAATCGAGTGACGGTCGCGGGCACCGTGCATCCCATGGCCCAGCCTCAGTTTGAGGCGGGACTGGTCGACAATGCCAGGGTCCTGACCGGGTTGGTGCTGAATTTCAAGCGCAGCGATGCCCAGCAAGCGAGTCTCAAGACCCTACTGGAAGCGCAGCAGGACCCCTCCTCACCCAGCTACCATCATTGGCTTACGCCCGCCCAGTTCGGGCAGCAATTCGGGATGACGGCGGCAGATGTGGCCAAAGCCTCGGCCTGGCTGCAGTCCGAAGGCTTCACCGTGACCTGGGTCTCGCCAAGCAGCAATGCAATCGGCTTCAGTGGCAGCGTTGCCTCTGCCGAGCGGGCGTTTTCCACTGAAATTCATAGTTATCGCGTGAATGATGAAACCCACTTCGCGAATTCCACTCAGATATCACTGCCCGCCGCACTGGCAGGCCTGGTCACCAGCGTCCGCGGCCTGAATGACTTCCGTCCCAAGCCCAAGGTTCGCCCGGCACTGAAGTCAGGCGCGAACGCAGGGCCGCAATTTACCTCGGGCATTTCTGGCACTCACTACCTGACCCCGGCGGATTTCGCCACTATCTATGACTTAGGCCCGCTTTACTC
>CAZZVD010000303.1:3441-5847 GCA_964657465.1 uncultured Acetobacteraceae bacterium
GTTCTGGTGAACTCAGACAACGTATTTAACTCGCTGCAGTATGCGGTGCAGAACCCCATCAACGGGTTTGTCCCCCCGATCATCAGTCTTAGCTACGGAGCGTGCGAGGCCAATTTCGCTACCAGTGACCTCAATGCGCTTGAGGGATATTTGCAACAGGCCAACGCCCAGGGGCAAACTGTTTTTCTGGCTTCCGGCGATAGTGGTGCGGCGGATTGCGACAGCGGAGGCACCCCTACCAACCCGGTCAAGTCGGCTGTGAAGGGATTGGCTGTGGACTACCCGGGCAGCAGCGTCTACGTAACTTCCGTCGGCGGCACCGAGTTTACCGGCGACGGCACTGCGGCGAGCCCGCAGACAGGCGCCGGGCAATACTGGAGTGCGCAAAGCGGGGGTGGGGCGGCGAATGATCTGATTTCCTCTGCCAAATCCTACATTCCGGAAATGGCCTGGAACGATACTGCCTTTTCCATCGGCCAGACCGGCGGCAGCCTCTCCGGAGGCGGGGGTGGCGTGAGCACTTTATGGAACAAGCCGAGCTGGCAGACCGGCGTGCCCGGCCTTCCCGCAGACACCAAGCGCGATGTCCCCGATGTGGCCTTTCCCTCGTCGCCGGATCACGATGGCTTACTGTACTGCTCGCAAATCCAAACCACTGGCAGTGGCAGTTCCTTTGTGTCGAGTTGCTCCCCAACCAGCTTCCGCGTGTCCGACCCTGGTCAAAGTGACGATCTACAGCTTACCGCAGCCGGCGGTACGTCCTTCGCTGCGCCCAGCTTCGCCGGGCTCATGGCCATCACCGAGCAGAAGCTTGGGGTCGGCTCAGCGGGTGACGGCCTGGGCAACATCAATCCGAGCCTTTACCTGATGGCTGCCAATGCCACCACATATGCTTCCGCTTTTCATGATGTGACCACGGGCGGTAACCAGGTGCCCTGCACGGCTGGATCCACTGGCTGCGCGGCCACTGGCTCAAATAACACGATCGGTTATGCGGCTGGCCCTGGCTACGATCAGGCCACCGGCCTGGGATCGGTGGATGGAAATAATTTTGTGACAGCGTATGCCGCGCTGGTGGCTGGGATTGGTACCAAGACCACCATCGCGGCCGTACCTGCCAGCGCATTGACCACGAACGAGCCGGTCACTTTGACGGCGACCGTTACGCCAAATACTTTGACCAGTGCCCCTGCCGGCAGCGTTGTGTTTACCGTGGACGGGGCCCAGCAGTCCCCGGTTGCGTTGTCTACCGCAGCCCCTTTCACCGCAGTTTTCCCGGAAACGAACGGCTTCACCACGGGCACGCACACGATCGTCGCCAACTTCGTCAGTTCCAACGGCGCCTACCTTGGCTCTACCGGTTCCATCAACCTGTCTGTCACGGCACCTGGAACGGCTCCGACTTCTGTTGCGGTTTCGGCTAACCCCACCACGGTTGGTCTGGGCGGAGCGGTCACCCTGTCCGCGATCGTGACTGCGCCGGCCAGTGGCACATTAACCGGGCCCATGGTCTTTTCGATCGGCAACACCACGATTGGCAAAGTCAATCAAGTCACGCTTCAGGCCGGCAACACGGCTGTTGCCACACTGAGTATTCCCGCAGCGACCGCCTCGCTTGGTTTCACCCCTGGTACGGATACGATTACCGCCAGCTACCAGGGCGACGTGTTCAACGCTCCTTCGTCGGGGTCGACGACTGTTACGGTGACGAATCCTGGTATTACGATGTCGGCGACGAATATTACGATCTCTTCTCCCTCGCCGGGTCATAGTGGTACGTCAACGGTCACGTTGACTTCGACCGGCAGCTACGCCGGCACGGCGGTTGTTACGGCGTCTGCCAGTTCACTCAATGCCAACTATGGTTTTGGTTCTACCGCGGCATCGAGCGCGAATGTCGTTCTCACCGCGGGCGGAACGGGCACGACTACGATTGTGATCACCACGGTGGCGGCTTCGGGCAATCTGCAACGTGGACCCGCGGGCAACTTCCGCAAGATCGCGGCTGCGGGCGGTACGATGGCGGGTTGCGTGTTGCTGCTGCTCATTCCGGGGATACGGCGAAAGCGCTGGCCGGTCGCGCTCATGATGCTGGTTTTCCTCTCGGTGGGGGCAGGCCTTGGGTGTGGCGGCGGCACTGCCGGCGCAGCGCCTAAAGGGACGTACACCGTAACTCTCAGCGCGGCGGATAGCAGCAATGCGAACATTACGGGTACCACGAACTTCACTGTCACGATTCAGTAGTTGAGGAGAAGGGCTGCCTCTCGAAAGAGAGGCAGCCCTTTTTGTTTGCGTAGGCAAAGGACGAGGGCCAGGGAGTTGTTGGTCTCCCCTAACCCGGATTTCTCACCTCTGTTAAGTAACCAATGACGGGTGCCCCACATCTCGCTCGTTTTTCGCGAGATG
>CAZZVD010000304.1:0-5716 GCA_964657465.1 uncultured Acetobacteraceae bacterium
CAAAACCCGCCCACATCTCCCGGCTGAAAAGCGCCGTGAGATATGGGGCACCCGGCGCAGTCGTGAAGCCCGCACCCTGATCCTTGTCGGGAGATGTGGAAAACCGCGCGTGAGCGAATTACCCGTCAGAACACGCGATCCAGTTGAAAAAATATCTTCCGATGATCGTGCCCATTCCCCGCCGCGCCGGCAATCTCGAACGGACCAAACGCCGTCTTCACCACAATCCCCACCACGCCATCCATCGGAACGCTCGGTTCATTCGGCAGAAAGAACGTCTTCCCAGCCTCGTACAAACCGACAAGGGAAATACTGTCACCAAGAAACGGCGGCAGCTTAGCCAGCCGCCGAATATACCCGCCCTGGAACAGGTAGTACTGATTCGTAATCAACTCATTCTCGCCGAACGCAGAAAGCTGTCGTCCCCCTCCCAGCGAGAACGGAGGAATCCCCGTATCCTCCTTGCCCAAAGTCGATCCACCCGCCGCAGTAACAAACGCCGAAGCCTTCGCTGTCAGCGGAAACAGAAAACGCGATCGAAGCTCACTCAGCGGAAAAGACTTTTTCGTCCCCGTGTTCGCGTCCCACCACTCCGCGCGATACGTCAACTGCATGCCGCGCATCGGCACCACGGGATCATCTTCGAGATTGAGATCGTAATGAAAACGGGTAACCCCGACACGTCCCGATTGCACCGGATAAATCACCGTGTCCCCAATCACTGGAGAATATCGCTGGTAAGCCGCCTGGTAGCCGAGCCGAGCCTCTGCTTTGTTGGTGAAGGTGTAGCCGAAATCAAGAGCCCCGCCAAACTGCCGTTTGCGATACTGCGAATCGATATGGTTGTCGTAGTAGAAGTAAAATTTACTGGTGTCCAGCCTGACTTGCGGAGCGACAAACCACCGCGTCGCTGGGGTAAACGGATGGTAGTACTCCGAGTTAAGCGCGTAGATGGAGCCGACGATCAGGTCGGTACGCAACTCTGAGCCGAAGCTGCCAAAGTCAAGAAAAGTGACCCGCGCCCCGGCGCTGAAAAGCACCTCGTTGTAATTGCTGCCATCGATCACGATCAGCGGACGCACCACCGGCGGCGCGTACGATTTCTCTTCGACGGAAACGAGCAGACCCGGTTTGCCGTCCTTCTCCGTCATGCTATAGCCCAGCTTGGAGAAGCGACCGCTCCCGGCCAGCCGCGTAAATTGCTGTTCCAGGTGGTCGCGCTCGACCGGACTACCAACGTCTGCACTCAGCCGCTTCTCAATCTTTCTTCGCAGCTCAGGCGTAGTGCCCAGGACCTCGAGAAACTGGGGGACCGGTGTCTCCAGCGTACGCGCCTGGCGTTTCGCCAGATACTGTTGCCACGAAGCATCATCGAGAGCAAGTTTGCTGAGGATGACACCCTTGCCTGCGGCCGCTTCGTACCCCAGATGGATGATCTCCGTAGACTTGTCATAGTCCAGCGCCGTGTACTTCTCCAGGGGAACCGTCACCAGCACGTCGGCCATCTGCATGCTCTTGAGTTCGTTGGCCGCAATCATCACGCTCAGTGACTGTCCCAACACAGAAAACGTGGAAAGCGGCTGGCGCGCGTTGAACGATGCTGTTTGCAAATAGACCGCAACCGTAAGACCGGCTCCCATGTTCTGGGCCACGTCCACCGGCAGATTATTGAGCAGGCCGCCATCCGCGTAGAGGTTGCCGTCGGAGCGAACCGGAGTGAAGATGGCTGGCAGCGACATGGTGGAGCGTAACGCCAGCGAGAGGGAGCCCTCGCGAAAAATATGCTGCTTGCCCGTTGTCAGCTCGGTGGCAACGCAAGCGAACGGCGTCGGCAGGTCATCAAAGTTGGTCACCTGGGAGTAGGGCAGCGCCACATGATCGAGGATAAAACTCACCTGCTGGCCCGCGTTGAAACCTTCGGGCAGCTGGATGCCATGGCGCAGGCCAAACTCCAATTGGGTAGGGAACTGGACCTCATCCTGCTTGCGCCGGTAGGAAAGGTCGCGAAAGGGAATTTGCCCGCTGAGCGCCTGGTTCCAATCAACTTTTTGAATCAGCTGCTGTATCTGTTCCGGGGAGCGACCCGTGGCATAGATGCCGCCGACCAGCCCGCCCATACTGGTCCCTGCCACCAGGTCCACCGGAACATGGTGCTCATACAGCCACTGCAGCACCCCAATGTGCGCCAGGCCCAGGGCGCCACCCCCTTCAAGCACCAGGCCAACCTTAGCCCGCGCCGTGGGCGCACCGGCCGATACCGGCATGGCCGGTGCCGCGGTCTGCCCTTGCAACGGCACTGCCGCGCAAAGCAGCATCCACGCAACAAGCTTTCCCATGCCACGCCTGCAATACCGCCGGCCCAGATTCCGCCGATTCAGGGGGAGCTGTATGTTTCCCAAAGCATCAATCATAGTTGCTGACTCAAACACTCGAACCGCCCGGTAGAAATCAACGAGAGGCGATCCCGCCCTCACGCGCACACTTCAACTAAAGACACCCAGCCAGCACGTGCAGCCAGCAGCGCCTCCCAGCAGGAGCGTGCATTTTTCCCTCAACGGTATCTGCTCGGGATGGTACCACTCCACGCGGGGGCTCCCTCCAGGGGGGGAAGGAGGGGTGCCGCAAAGGGAGACGGTGACCCTCTGGTATACTGCGAGAATACTAAAGGTATGGTGCAATCCTATGTGCGGCATCCTCGGCTACTTCCGTAAATCCGCCGGCAATGACCAGCAGCTGGGCAACACCATGCTGCACATGCTGCAGGCCCTGGGCCGTCGCGGTCCCGACTCCGCCGGCGTTGCCCTCGTCGGCCCGCCAAAAACCAATGCGTACATCATTCGCGTGCAAACTGGCGACGAGCTGGAGATGACTCCACACGCGATCGCAGCCAACCGCGAAGCCATTGAACTCTTCGCGCGCGCTCTCGAAGGAGCGTCTTCCCTTTCCAGCAGCGGCGTCTATGTGCGCTTCGTGCTCACTGGCAAACCTGACCTCATCACGCTGACACGGGCCATCGAAGCCATAGGAGAAGGCATAGAAGTCATCAGCATCGGTCACGCGATGGAGCTCTCAAAAGAAGTGGGCTCCCCTGATCTTCTGGAGAACAAGCACCACATTTCCACCTTTGCCGGTTCCCACGGTATTGGCCACACACGGCTTTGCACCGAATCGATCGTCGACCTGAGCCACTCCCAGCCTTTCTGGGGCAGGGGAGCGGCCGACGTAGCCGTGGTGCACAATGGCCACATCACCAACTACCACCAGCTACGGCGCAAATACGAGCAGCGAGGCATCCGCTTCATGACGGAAAACGATTCCGAAGTGTTGGGCATTTACCTGGCGGAAGCGCTCAACCAGGGCAAGACCCTGCGGGAGGGGCTGGATGGCGTGCTGCGCGATATGGACGGCGCTTTCAGCTGTCTCGCCGTGACCGCCACAGAAATGGGCTTCGTGAAAGATCCCTACGCATTCAAGCCACTGGTAGTGGCGGAAACCGAGCAGTTCGTCGCGGTGGCAACCGAAGAAATAGCCATTCGTTCCGCCATCCCCGGCGATTACAAAGTGTCCGAGGCGCAGGTGGAGGAGGTGCGGGTTTGGTCCAGATAGCCAGCGCAACCGTCGATGCCGCTACCTTGTCGACGCGCGATCTCAACGTCATGATCCGCAGCCGCCTGCAGGAAGGCGTAACCGATATTAATATCGAGAACCCCAACGCTCGCCACAATCTGGCCGTCGCCCTGCTGCAACCAGGACGGGTACGCTTCGCGGGGAGCGTCGGTTACTATTGCGGTGGCTTATGTGATGGAGCTGACATCCACATAGACGGCAGCGCAGGCTGGGGCCTCGCCGAATCCATGGGCAAGGGGCATGTGGTAGTGCAGGGTGGCGCCGGGAACGGCGCAGCCGCAGCCATTCGCGGCGGCACGGTCGTGATCTACGGCGACGCGGCAGCCCGCCTGGGTGTATCGATGAAGGGTGGTCTCGTCATGGTGGGCGGGGACTGCGGTTACATGGCCGGCTTTATGGGGCAAAAAGGAACATTGGTGGTTTGCGGCAACACCGGGGCAGCCTTCGCTGATTCCATGTATGCGACCACCTGTTATGTAGGCGGAAACGTCGGCAGCCTGGGCACAGACGCGGTCATCGAGCCGCTCACGCCGGAAGAAGTCACCATGTTGGATGGCTTGCTCGCCGAGCATCTGCCTGCGGCATTGCGGGCGCAAAAACCTGCCGGAGCGCAGTTCAAAAAAGTCGTAGCCGGCCGCAAGCTATGGAACTTTAGCAAGCACAATTGGAAAACCTGGCAGGACGCTCTCTGATGAAAGATACAGCCGTAGATCTCACTCGCCCCAGGCTGCAAACCAGCGGAACCTACTCGCCGGACGTGATGCAGGGCATCCACACCAAGGCCGAGACCGGCATCTACGAAATCCGCGGCTATGGCGCACTGCGGCCGCGCCGCTGGGCGACCTTCGATGACCTCACCTTTCTCCCCTGCGGCCTGACGCGCATCCCGCTCGAAGGCTACCGCGAAAAGTGTTCCACCAAAACCGTGCTCGGCAGCCGCTTCGCCAAGCGGCCTCTCGAACTGGAAATCCCTATCATGATCACTGGCATGAGTTGGGGGGCGCTTTCGTACAACGCCAAGGCCGCACTCGCCAAAGCTGCCTCAAAGATCGGCACATCGAACACCACCGGCGACGGCGGCCTCTCGCCGGCCGAGCGGGAATTCGCCAAGGACTATGTCTACGAAGTGCTGCCCTCGCGGTACGGCATCGACGTGCACGACCTGCGAGGAGCGAGCGCCATCGAGCTCACCATCGGCCAGGGAGCCAAACCCGGCACCGGCGGCCTGTTGCTCGGCTCAAAGATCTCAGAAACGATTGCCCATCAGCGAGACCTCCCCGTAGGGGTCGATCAGCGAAGCCCCGCCCGTCACCCGGACATGCTCGGCCCGGATGACATGGTGATCAAAATTGAAGAGCTGCGGGAAGCGACCGACGGCCAGGTGCCCATCTTCGTCAAGCTCGGCGCAGCTCGCACCTACGACGATGTCAAGCTGGCTGCCAAGTGCGGTGCCGACGTGGTGGTGATCGATGGCATGGAAGGCGGCACCGGCGCCTCCCCCGCCATCCTGCAGGAGCATACCGGCATACCCACCCTGGCTGCTGTCTGCGAAGCACGCGCAGCGCTCGAAGACTGCGGGCTCTATGGTGAGGTCCAACTCATCATCGCCGGCGGCATCCGTGACGGCGTCGATGCCGCCAAGGCCATGGCGCTGGGTGCGGATGCGGTCTACATCGGGACAGCAGCCCTCATCAGCCTGAACTGCAACAAGCCGCTCTACGTGGAAGATTATGAGGCTCTCGGCACCGCGCCCTATCACTGTCACCATTGCCATACCGGTCGTTGCCCGGTTGGCATAACCACCCAGGATCCAGCACTGATGAAGCGGCTCGATATCGAGCAGGGCGCCGAGCGTGCCCTCAATCTTTTACGCGCGATGACCCTGGAAATCCAGATGCTGGCGCGCGCCTGTGGCAAGTCAGACGTTCATCACCTTGAGCCGGAAGATATGGCAGCGCTCACCATGGAGGCGTCCATGATCTGCGGCATCCCTCTAGCCGGTACGCGAAAGGTCTTCGGAAGATAAGCGAATGTCCTTTCTGCTGAAGTGCCCCAATTGCGGCGAGCGGAGTGTCTACGAGTTTCGCTT
>CAZZVD010000305.1:0-5704 GCA_964657465.1 uncultured Acetobacteraceae bacterium
CGTCGAGGGTCCGACAGTTCCTCGTAAAGGTTCCGACCGGTTCTCGTGGAGGGTCCGACAGCTTTCGTGGAAGGTCCGATAGTGTTTCGCGGAGGGTGCGGTAGATTCCGAGGGGGTTATCGGAAGAAGACAAACAAAAGACTTAGCGTGTGTCCTGCCACGGCTCCATTACCTTCGGTGTGCTTACGCTTCACGGAAGTAAGAGTGTTTCAGAACAATACAATTGCCATCCCCCTTTGGACACGGCAATCTACCACTTAAGCAGTACACATACAACTTAAGCAGTACCCACAGAACTTAAGTCGTACCGCAAAAATTTTGATTGTGACCCGTAGGAGGGTTTATGAAGAATTTCTCGATTGCCTTGGTTTTCTGCTTTACCGCCATCAGTGGTTTCGCGCAGTGCAAAACAGATCGCGTGAGCGTTCACAAAGAAAAGTCGATGTCGTCTTCCGTGATCGTCGGCACCGTAACCGCCGCACAGCCCGTACCCGAAGCGTGGGACTTTCTGGATGGGGTGAACTACACCGTGCACGTTGATGCGAAGCTGCACGGCAAAGTGCGCTCGGAAGATGTCACAGTGTTCAGCGAGAATAGCCCCCGCTTCTTCGCGATGTATGTTGGCCAGCAGTATGTGTTGTATCTGCAGCCGCAATACGGCCGCATGCAGGTGGATAACTGCGGCAACTCGCACGCGACCGACGAAGTACTCTCGGCGAAGCAGCCTAAGCTGACGGCCGCCCGCGGTTTCTAACACTGCCGCAAGATGGTCTGCCTTGACCAGGGGTACCGCAGATGCGGTACCCCTCTCTCTTTACTGCAGGAGAGTTCCGTTTTCCGGGTCAATCTTAACTTCTTCTGGCGGAATTACTACCGCGGCGGCTACCTTATCCTCTTCTTCGAGGTTCAACAGGCGAACGCCCTGGGTGGATCGGCCGGCGGCCCGGATGGTTTTGGTATCGATGCGGATGATCTTGCCGTATTGGCTGATGACCATGAGCTCCGATGTTTCATCGACCAGCAGGATAGCGTTGACCTTGCCGTTGCGCGACGTAGTTTTTACGTTGATCACGCCCCGACCGCCACGCGTTTGCAGGCGGTACTCATCCACATCGGTGCGCTTGCCATAACCCTGCTCAGTGATCGAAAGAATGAGCGAAGCTGTCTGGGTGCCGGCGCCGTTCTTCTTGCGCTCCAGGGGAGTGGCAGCCAGGCCCACCAGGTAGTCGCCTTTCATCAGGTCGATACCACGCACGCCGTAAGCAGGCCGGCCCATGGAACGAACGTCATTTTCGCCGAAGCGGATGGCCATACCGGCATGCGTCGCGAGGAAAATGATTTGATTGCCGTCTGTGTTGCAGGCGCCAATCAACTCGTCGTCATCATCGATACCAATGGCGATGATGCCCCGTGCCATGACGTTGCAGAAGTCCTTCAGGGGCGTCTTCTTCACCGTTCCCTTGCGGGTAGCGAAGAAGATGAACTTACCTTCTTCTTCCAAATTACGGACTGGCAGGATGGTGCGTACATTCTCACCCGGCTGCAGGTTGAGCAGGCTGGCCATGGACTTGCCCTTGCCGGCGGCGCCCACATCGGGCACCTCATACACCTTCAGCCAGTACACGCGGCCGGTATTCGTAAAGCAAAGCAGGTAAGCATGGGTGGAGTCGACAATCAGCTGAGAGACGAAGTCCTCTTCTCGTGTCTTCATGCCGAGGCGCCCGGTGCCCCCGCGCCGCTGCTGCCGGTAGATAGAGATCGGTGTCCGTTTCAAATAGCCGGAATGAGAAACAGTGACGGCTACCTGTTCGTCGGCGATCAAGTCTTCGAGCTGCAATTCCGCAGTTTCATCGAGGATCTGGGTGCGGCGCTCATCCCCGAACTCTTTGCGCACCGCTTCGAGCTCCTTGATAATGACAGACCGCAGCTTCCCTTCTGAGGCCAGAATGGCTTCGTACTCGGCAATGCGCTCCCGTACCTCGATCAGCTCCTTAAGGATTTCATCCGTGGAGAGCTGGGTGAGGCGGTACAGCTGCAATTCGAGAATGGCATCGATCTGGCGATAGCTGAGACCGCGCTCGCGCTCCGGCCCGGTCACAATGCCAGTGTCGAGGTTTATCACCAGGTCTTTCGATAGCGAAAAGGTGCGCAGGTTCTCCCTGGCTTCAGCGCGCGACCCGGAACCACGGATAATCCGGATAACCCGGTCGATATTGTCGAGCGCGATTTTGTAGCCTTCAAGAATGTGTTCGCGCTCGCGGGCCTTCTTGAGCAGGAAAGCTGTGCGACGGCGCACCACTTCCACCCGGTGGGTGATGAAGTGGCGAATGGCATCGTGCAATGCGAGCTCGCGCGGCTGGCCGTTGACCACCGCGAGAAAAATCATGGAGAAGCTCTCTTGCATCTGCGTGTGCTTGTAAAGCTGGTTCAGCACGATCTGCGCTTCCGCGCCCCGCTTCAGCCCGATCACGATGCGCATGCCGTCGCGATCGCTCTCATCGCGGAAGTCGTCTTCCGCAATCTCGGTGATGATCTTCTCGTTGACCAGCTCGGCTATGCGCTCAATGAGCTTGGCTTTGTTGACCTGGTAAGGGATCTCCGTGACGATGATCGCCTGGCGATTGTTCTTCAGCTGCTCGATGGCCGCCTTGGCGCGCATGAGAAAGCGTCCGCGGCCCGTCTTGTAGGCCTGCGCGATGCCGCTCCGCCCGTAGATGAAGCCGCCGGTCGGGAAATCAGGGCCCTGCACATGCTGCAGCACTTCTGCCAGGCCAGCCTGCGGGTTCTTCACCAGCTCAATGGTGGCGCTGATCACTTCAGTGAGATTGTGCGGCGGGATGTTAGTCGCCATACCGACGGCGATACCGTTCGATCCATTCACAATCAGATTTGGAAAGCGGGTGGGCAGAACAGTGGGTTCCTGAGTGCTCTCGTCGTAGTTCGGAACAAAGTCGACCGTATCCTGGTCGATGTCCGCCAGCATCTGCCCGGCAATGCGGGTCATGCGGCACTCGGTGTAACGCATCGCCGCCGGTGGATCGCCATCGACGGATCCAAAGTTCCCCTGGCCATCGATCATGGGGTAGCGCAAGCTGAAGGGCTGGGCGAGCCGCACCATGGTGTCGTAAATTGCCGAGTCCCCGTGAGGGTGGTACACGCCCATCGCCTGGCCAACGACCTTGGCGCACTTGGCATACTTCTTGTTGTGTTCCAGTCCCATCTCATGCAGGGTGTACAGCACCCTGCGATGCACGGGCTTGAAACCATCCCGAATATCGGGCAGGGCGCGCCCAATGATCACCGACATGGAGTAGTCGAGATATGACCGCTTCATCTCCTCTTCAATGTTGATCGGGATGAGGCGGCTTGCGGGACCGTCGGGTGGATTGCCGTTTGTGCCGTTAGGACCGAGCGGGAGAGGTGTCTGATCGTCTGCCATAGATAAAGGGGGTCCTTGAGCTACAGCGTGAGCACAGTGGAAAGTCTCTGCGGGTGCGCGCGGTATGCGGCTTGGGACTTCCTTTATGATACGTCTTTTCGCGCCTCCCAGCAAGCAGGGTAGAGGCGCTTAAGTCTCCTTTTTTGAATAATTTGTGCCTCGGTTAGCCCGCATCTCTCACAGCCTATTCCCTAACCAATGACGGGTGCCTGAACCTCTGCTCTCTGAGCGTGGAGGGTGTATGTGACTAGCGATCGAGACCTGTTGGCACCAGAGAGTAGCTCGTGGATAGCTGTGGAATCCCACATCTCGCGAAAAACGAGCGAGATGTGGGGCACCCGTCATTGGTTACTTAACAGACGGTGAGTAATCCGGGTTAGCAGGGCGAGTGCCGGCACGGCGAAGTGCTCCTCAAGGCAGCCGGACGATCCCGAAGTGAGCCGCTTTTATGGCAGAGAGATGAGGCTGATGGAGGCTTGCAGGAACAGGAGAGCGCCCACGACAGCGAACATGACACGCCGGTAGCGGGTCTCAAGAAAGTCCGCAAAAACGCCGGCGATAAAGGTAAACAGGAAGGGGAGAGCCCACAGCGTCGGCTCGCTCGAGATGCCGGTGGTGACCAGGGTGAAAAAGAACAAGGCCAGCAGCAACGGAACCGTGTTGCCGAAATAGCGCGAACGGCGCGTGGGCAGGTACAGTACCAGGGCAATGGTTGCAGCGAGGGCCGTTGCCGCGTTGGGCAGGCTGAGCAGCCAAAGCCGGGCAGGCTGTAGGGAGAACCAGAAGCGCCCGGCACCGCTGCGGTAGAAATAGCCGCCGGCATCCAGACTGAAGTCGTACGACGCGAACACCAGGAACAGCGTGCCCACGGTGGCGATAAGGAGGATGGGCAGGATGTAGGCGCGGCGGTGCTCCGCCAGGTAATACATCAACACCACTGCCAGAAACATCGCGATGAGGAAAGCTGCCACGTGCGACGTGGCGGTGAAGGCGAGGGTGAGGGTAAGCAGGATAATGCGCGAGCGCCACTTGCGGGGAGGACCCTGCATGGAGTGCGCTACCCCCATGAAGGTGTACAACGACGCGAACAGTCCGAATGCGGCCAGGATCTCGTTGTTGGGGTAGGTACAGGCGTGAATGACCGGCGGACTGAAGCAGTAGAGAGCGAGCGCGATGAACCCGCCGGGATTGCCGAACAAACGGCGGGTGACCCACCAGAGTGCGCCGCCCAGAAAGATGCCGGTCAGCAGGAAACCGCTGTGCAGCAGCACCAGCACGTAGGTGAGCTCGTGCCGCATCTCCCAGGTGGACGTGTCCCGGCCCTCGCCGGCAACTATGCGCTGCAGGGTCAGCGGCAGGCCGGCCACGCGATACGCCAGCGTGCCGTCAGGAATGTTGCCACAGGTGGTGAAATAGCCAGCCAGCGGGTTCGGCTTTTCCCACATCTCCCGGCCGCAGCGAGCAAACTGGTAATCTCGGTCGGTCAGGCTCTGGCGGTGAAACACCCACAGGCATTGCGCGATCAGCAGCAAGAGCAGCAGGGCTGCCAACTGTTGCGGACGCTTGAACTGAAAACCTGCAAGCCTGGGGCTCAAGAAGCGAGGTCTCTAAAGGTGAGGCAGCGTGAAGCGAGTTTGCGGCAGGAATTGTTTGGCATTCGGAAAACCGAAAATTCGTCCATAGCTAGTGTAGCCAGTCTCGCTGCACCAGAACCATATTCGCTTCCCCAGAGAATAGTGGAGCGGCCAGGGCGCGGGATCCACGCGCCAGGCGAAAGGATAGTGGCTGAAAATGAGGCTGGCGCGATGCAGGTGACTGGGTGAGCTGACAATCAGGGCGGAGTTCCAGTCATGCGCCTGCATAATTTTGTAGGAGTAGTAGGCGTTTTGGATGGTGTTCCGGGCCTGGCCCTCAGCAAAGACCGCGTTGGGAGGAACACCCTGGGGGATGGCGAATTTACGCATCACCTCCGCCTCCACAAACCGGTTGGCAACTGCGCCGCCAGTCATCAACAAGCGAGGGGCAACGCCGGCCTGGTATTGGCGGATCCCTTCTAAAACCCGCGATTCGGCGATGGGTGCGATGGAGCCATCAGGGTTCGCGGGATTGCCCAGCACCACGATTACGTCGAATTGTGTTTGCGGTGTGTTGCCCATGGGAATGGAGAGGTAGAGGATCAGCACACAAGCGATCACCGCCGCTACGAGTATGGCCAACCCGCGGGCGCGCCGGATGAGCTTCTCATGCGTCTCTGGAACCCCCGTC
>CAZZVD010000306.1:0-5700 GCA_964657465.1 uncultured Acetobacteraceae bacterium
CCCACGTTAGCCATTCGGCGAACATGGGGCACCCGGATTGGTTGGATTGGGGCCGGGGTTGGTTGTTTTAGCTAAAGCGTTCGAAGGGGCTTCGCCCTGTCGTATTCAACCCACGTTAGCCATTCGGCGAACATGGGGCACCCGGATTGGTTGGTAGTGGGTTTCGGTTGGGTTGGGATTAGGGTTGGCGGGTGGCTACGCGCAGTAGGGTTTGGGTGATGCGAATTGCGGCGCGTAGCGAGCCTGTAAACGAGCCGGCTACTTTGCTGACCCCGCCTGCGCGGTTGCGGTAGCTCACAGGGACTTCGCGGATGCGCAGTTTGCATTGCGCTGCGCGCATCTGCATTTCCAGGTTCCAGCCGTAGGTTTCTTCGCGGAGTTGTAGCCTGGCCAAGGCTTCACGGGTGATCGCTCGGAAGGGGCCCATGTCTGTGTAGTGGACACGGTAGAGCAGTCTCAGGAGAAGACTCGCTAGCCAGCCGGCAAAGATCTGCGAGACCAACAGGCTTCCGGGTTCGCGGTTGCCGCGGGTGCGGGAGCCGATCACGAAGTCATATTGGCCGGCGAGGATTGGATCGAGCAGTAGACCCATCTCTGAGGTCACGTCGCTGCCATCCCCGTCCATGAAAACCAGGATGTCCGAGGCAGGATCGGCAGCGGCGGCTCCAGTGGCGCAAGCGCGTCCGTAGCCACGCTGCGGGACGGCGACTACCCTGGCGCCCGCAGCAGTCGCTTGCGCCGCCGTGGCGTCGGTGCTTCCGTTGTCGGCGACTATGCACTCGGCAATGCGATCCCAGGGAAGTTCCCGGACGACTGCGCCGATGTTCTCCGCTTCGTTTAATGCAGGGATGATGACTGAGACACCGCGTAAGCCCAAATCTAAAGGCTCCAGCGCAGACCACAACTGGCGCAGGCGGGCGGCGGCTGAGGGCTCAGCAGCGCTTTGCGGAACTCCTGGTACTTCTCGCCATTCCAGATCTCGCGCATCGTTTGCTGGGTCGCGTTGCCCAGGGTGAAGCTGTCATAGCCACGCATCGAGAAAGGTGCGATACAGCAGGGGAGCGCCTGCCCATTGGCGGTGATGTACATGAGGCTCCAGGGGCGGCGGCACAAGGACCAGGGACTATCGTCCTGCCGCTTCTTGATGCTCACCTGCGGTTCGGTGGCGCCGGAGGCGCTGAAGAGGACGCCGAGTTCCTGGGCGACTGCTTCTGCCCGTTGCAGCACTTCTTCTTCATGCTGGCTGGTGTGCTCAAACAATGCCTGATCCGGCCGCGCCAGCCCCTGCCCCTCGGGCAGGTACACCATGCGCTGCAGGTACACCTCCATGACGCCAAGCTTATGGGCCAGGCGAATGAAACCTTCCAACTGGGCGAGCGTTTCCCGTAATCCGGTGAGCCAGAGAGACACGCGGGGCAGCTTGCTGTTGCTGCTGCGCTGCATCTCGACGAAGTTGCCCACGTTGGTGACGATGCGATCGAACATGTCTTTTCCGCGCACCATCTGGAAGACCGACGACTCAGCGGCATCGAGCGAGATGCGCAGTTCGTCCAGACCGGCATCGATCAGCTGCTGCCCGTTGGCCCTGGTGAGCAGCGTGCCATTGGTGTTGAAGAGTACATAGACGCCGCGGTCCTTGAGATAGCGAATCATGCGCGGCAGGTCCTTCACCAGCATGGGTTCGCCTATGCCGTGGAGCACGACGCGCGCGATCTTGGGGTACTGGTCGATGATGCTGGTAAAGAGTTCCCACGACATATCCTTCTCGGGTTCCAGGGTCTCGAAGGTGCGGGGGCAGGTAGTACACAACAGGTTGCAGCGATTGGTGGTCTCAAGGTACAGGCAGACTGGGTCGGCTTCCATGATGATGGAGAGCTGATCTTCGGGCTTCTCAAAGTAGCGCCGCATGTCCCGCTCAGTGACGGGTTGGGGGATTACTGAAGTCTCGCTCGCGCTCATGAGTTCCTCACAATGGTGGGATGCAATGCAATTTCCTGTTGCGGCACCAGCCGGGGGCGGGCCAGGCGGCGCTGCGACCACTGCATTCCGGTGCTCCATAGGGCAACCAGCGCAGTTGTGGCATACAGCCATTGAAACATGTAGTACATCGCAGGCCCAGGATTAGCAAGCGACGTGGTGTAGAGATAAAAACAGGCGGTGATGAAGTAAAGCATGGGGGTATAGGGGACCAGGCTCAGGAAAGGCAGCAACCAGAGGTAGTACCAGGGATAGTGCGAGGAGAACAACAGCATTAGCACGGTTGCGAGCAGAAAGGCATAGCGCATGGCCGACAAGGGGCTGGCCTCGCTCCTGAGGAAAGCCAACAGGGCCAAGCCCAGGAGCAACAAAGCGGCAAACCCATAGAAGGCCGCAGTGGGGAGCGACTCCCAATGGAGGCCGTGGCGCGCAGCCGTAAGCAGAAAGTAGCGGCTGCCCGACTCTAGTCCCTCTTCCCTGGCGTATTCGGGGAGGAACCCGAGCACATTGGGACCCACGCTGGTGTAGCAGGCATAGACGGCCGCGATGAGGGCAGCCAGTACGGCGGGCATCTTCCAGTTGCGCCGGGCAAAATCGCTTTTGCGAAAGAGCACAGGAAACAGGGCGATGGGGTACAGCTTGATGAGCACCGCACCCGCCAGGGCCACGGCTGTGGCCACCGGCTTGTGGCGGACGTAGAAGAGCAGTGCCAGGGCGATCAAGGGCAACGCGGCGGCGTCGATGTGCCCGCTGCTGGCGACCTCCCACAACAACAGGGGATGCCAGGCGTAGAGCAACACTTGTTCGCGGCGCAATCCGAGAGCGCGCAGCAGCTTGACCAGCGGCCAGATAGCGATCATCTCGAGCGCGATCATGGCGGCCTTCATGCAGGTCACTGAACCGGCGATGCGGGTGATCAGCAGGAAGAGCACCTGGGCGCCAGGAGGGTAGATGGTGTGAGCGTAGTCGCGCCGGTTGATGTGCGGGTAGATGTTCAGGTCGCGCAGAAAGGACAGATGATGGTCCGCTGGAATGTAGCGGTAGGGATTGATGCCGGCGGCCTGCACCCAACCATCCCAGACGTAGCGGTAGATATCCGTGGAAAGAAAGGGCGGCGAGAAAAGGCAAACCAGGCTGCAGCCCGCAGCGGCAGCGAGAATGATGGGCAATGTCCAGCGGTCTGCCGGCCAGTTGAGGACGACCCAGGCCGAGACCAGGTACAGCAGCGCCTGGTACATCGCCACCAGGCCGAACCCGATGATGAAGTGGTGGATTTCGCGGACGCCCTGAAAGGAAAACGCAAGGAGAGCGATCCCGAGAAAGCCAAGCGCGGTGTTGGTGACCCAGGGCCTGACGCGGTGATCAGTTAACATGCCTTACTCGTCACGGCAGATGCGCCGACCGGGTCTTCCGCAGGCAGCGTTTCCAGATAGGCCCGGGTGTGACTTGCGGCGTAGCCACCTTCCATAGCATCTGCCAGCTCCTGCCGCAGCCGTTCCAGCGTGCCTGCGTCATCCACGTCGTACCAGGTGGTGAGTTGTACTGCCGGCAGGCCGATCTCCGCAGCTCGCTCGAGGGTTTGCCCCAGCACGCGCTCGGTACTCCAGTCGATCCGGGCGAAGAGTTCCGAATGCACCTGCTTCATACCGATCAGGTAATAGCCGCCATCATCGGAGCCGCCGAGTACGACGCGATCGCCGGGCTGGCTCAATCGCTTGACCGCATCCAGCAAGGCCTCCTGCGGCATGGTGGGACTGTCGGAATCGATCAGGCAGACGGCGGCGAATCCGGCGGTAAACAAATCTTCCGTCGCGGCTAGCAGACGTTCGCCGAACCCGTCGCCGCGCTGGGGCAGCAAGCAGAACGGTTCGGGAAGCAGGCCATCAAACGCCGCCTCATCGCCGACGGGCGTGTAGACAACCAGTCCTGCGCTATGGCTCTTACTGGCCACCTGTTGAATGTTTTCTGTGGTGTCGCGGATGAAGCAAATGTTGAGTTGCGATGCTTGTGCGGGTGTCAGGGGCGGCGAGAGCCGGGTCTTAACTTTGCCCGGGCGCGGCGCTTTGGACATGACGGCCAGAGCACAGCAGCCCTCGCGCACAGCAGCGGGCTCTCCGGTTTGCAGGATCCTGTAGGACAAACGATCTCCACTTGCTTGAAATGCGGATTAGAAACTGCGGTCGCAGACCGCGTATTGGTACCACTTATCCTGCCACAGGCTGACGGTGCCCCAGGGCTGCGAGGCGATCAGGGCCTGGAAATCCCCGGGTTTCAAGACCGCGGCACGGCCAGATTCGTGGAACCGGGTGTTCCAGTCGCCCATCATCCTGGCCATCAGCCACATGCAGGAAAGCGGCACCATGGCGCGCAGGGCGGAGGTGGGCTCAGCGATGAAGACCCGGCCGCCGGGGCGGAGAGCGCAGAAGATTTCGCGTATTGCCTGGGGACGATCGCCCACCACCATCAGCATGCGAGAGGCGATGATTGCATCGACGGGGCCCATGGATTGCGAAAGCGCCAGCACGTTGGCTTTCACGAATTGGCAATTTTTCAAGTGACGAATGCCGGCGCGGTCTTTGGCGCGGGAAAGCAGCCGTTCGGAGAGGTCGACGCCGGTGATTTTAATTTCGGGGTATCGCTGGGCGAGACTGCAGGCGTAGAAGCCGGGACCACAAGCGATTTCGAGTAGGTGAGTCTCTGGAGCGGGAGGCGCTTTGGGCCAGAGTGCCTGGGTGATGGCTGCGGTGTGGTCGCGGAAAAGGTGCTCACGACAGAACGCATACAACCACGAACATCGTTCAAAGAGGCTCTCTGACTCCGCGCGCAAAGGGCCGGTAAATTTTGGGCCAGGAATACTGGCTCCCGCATTCTGGATCGCCATCGTGTGAGTTCGGTTCCCTAGACCATGGTGCTGCTAAACCGCTTGGGGTGGAAGTGATGAGCGACGCCGCACATTCGCTAAACCGGGCACACCCGCATCATACCCGAGGCTGTGCGTGCACCCGGGCAAAAGCAAGCTTTATCCTTTCACGCCATAGAACTCAATGAGATGCCAGATTGTGCCAGGGTGGAAGTGGCTCCCTTGAGTACAGCACGCGACGAACGCGGGCTTTGTTGCTGGAACCGACGGTTGTGGAACGAGAGTGGAGTTAGTTAGAACGTTGAGGGGCTTCGCCCGGTCGTATTCAACCCACGTAGGCCAGAGTCGGCGAACATGGGGCAGCGTCCAGGGACTAGCTAACCCGCAAAACGCGCAAGGCCACAAGCCAAAACACAGCAATGGGCTCAGCGCTCCCTTCGACCTGTCGCAATTCTCACCGTCTGTTAAGTAACCAATGACGGGTGCCCCCCATCTCGCTCGTTTTTCGCGAGATGTGGGATTCCCTGAACCTCTGCCCCTCTGAGCGTGGAAGGTGTATGTGACTATCGATCGAGACCTTTGGCACCAGACAGTGGCTCGTGGATAGCTGTGGAATCCCACATCTCGCGAAAAACGAGCGAGATGTGGGGCACCCGTCATTGGTTTTGAATAGGCGGCGAGAATTCCGGGCTAACGGCAGGGCTAGCGGGGAAGGCGGAAGCGATTGGCGAGATCGAATTCGTCGCGCAGCTCGGGGGTTTTGAGATTTTCGCGCAGGTGGGTGAGCCTTTGTTCGAGAGATGACAGCGCCTGCGCGATCGCGTCTGTGTTGGTGTGGGCGACGTCTCTCCACATGGAGTACG
>CAZZVD010000307.1:0-5610 GCA_964657465.1 uncultured Acetobacteraceae bacterium
CAGAGGTTCAGGGAATCCCACATCTCGCGAAAAACGAGCGAGATGTGGGGCACCCGTCATCGGTTACGGAACAGGCCGTGAGAAATGCGGACTAAACCACCCACGGAGCCTTGGTGCCATCCACCAGAGTTGCGTTACCGTCCTTTGGTCCCCAGAAAGCTTTGCCGTCTTTGGTTGGCGCATTCCATCGCGCTGGTTCGGGGTCCATTGCCGACTCCTGACCGGCGTACGTGATCGACCACTTGAGCGCGGCGCCACCCGCCAGGGTCAACAGCGGCGCAAGCCCCTGGCGGAGCAATTTAGACCGTGACCGCCGCAAGATGAGGGGAGCCACAATCCCCAGACCTACCGCTCCCCATAAAAACAGCTTGCTCTGCTTGCCCCGGAGCAGTGGCCGCGCGGCCCTGCGCGCCGTGCCCAGGTACAAGCCAAGCGCCGCCGCCTCTGCCGTTTGCGCAACATCTTCAAAACGAGCCAACTTCGCGTGCGTAGCATGATCGGGTGAGTTGTAGTGCAACAGGGAAAGCGCGGCAGCCCCGTTGCTCATGGAACTCGACGCAAACAGCGGACCAAGAAAATGGGTCTGCGCCCAGACCGGATTAGCCGTGGTCGAGAGCAATACCCCCGGGTAACTCACCATCGTGAGTGCGAACGGCATCCCCAACACCGCTGGCACACTTTCCGGCAGCCACTTCTGTAACCACTGCAGTATGCCGCCCGCAATCGGCAATCGCTTAGCCGGAAATGCCAGCAACGCGACCACCGAACTAAACAGGCCGTAACCGCTCAGTGCCCAGGCGCCATGATTCATGGGCGAGGTTTTCTTAAAAATGCGCAGCATGTGGTGGAAGCGCTCGGGTCTTCCCAGGTCCGCGATCAGCAGCGGAGGGCACAACAGCATAGTGGCGAAGGAAAGAAAGCGGCCACGCCGGATCAGCGCAGCCTGCCGCTCGCCATCTCTGAGGCGGGCCATGGTGCAGAGTACATACGCCCCGGCGCTCACCCCCTCAAAAAAGAAGTAAAGCGCGATCTCCCACTCCCAGAACGGTCGCTTGAGAATCGGCAGGCCGTAGTACCCCGGCTCCTCGGAGCGCTCCGGCTGGGCGCTGCGCAGAATGTCATAGGTAGGCGTGATCTGCCGAAACAGATCAGGCCGGTCGTTCATTCCTGTACCGTGCCCCACCGGTAGGCCGGTGCCGTTGCCATTACCCACGTCGCTCTCCCCGGAACAGCACGGCAGAAGCCAACGCAAGTCCAATCGCCGCCGTAAAGCTGGCCAGGTAATTGCGCTTCAAATGAGCAGCGGGCCGGCGCGGCGCTTCTGGCAGGTTATAAACCGACGCACGATCCTTGAGCAGAAAAAAAGAATTGAGCGCGCTGTACTCGCCGGCGGCTTCCGCACCATAAAGGTAGGCATCCGTCTCGCCGCGATCGTGCAACTGTTCCACTCGCTTCTGCGCATGATCACGCAGCTCGCTCACCTTGCCGAACTTGATCGATTCCGTAGGACACGCTTTCGCACAGGCGGGCACCATGCCATCCTTCTGCCGGTCGTAGCAAAGCGTACATTTGTGCGCCCGTCCATCATCATGGTTTCTGCTGATCACACCGAATGGGCAGCCAACGACGCAATTGGCACAGCCGTTGCAAATATCCTGCTGCACATACACATTGCCGAACTCGTTATAGATGAGCGCCCCGGTGGGGCAAACCTCCACACAGGGCGCATCCTCGCAATGCTTGCACACATCGCTCATCATGAGCCAACGGCCTACGTGGCTCTCCGGGTCGAACTGTTCCACAAATGCAACGTGCCGCCAACTGGTATCTGAGAGCGCTATGGTGTTGTCATAACTGTTGCCCGTCCAGTGGAAGCCGTCGGCGGGCAATTGGTTCCACTGCTTGCAGGCGACCTCGCAGGCCTTACAGCCAATGCACAGCGAGGTGTCTGTAAAGAAGCCGGTCACTTCCTGTTCGGCCGGCGGTTCCGGGCGGGCCCAGGTGTTGAGCAGATCGCTCGCCATCTCACCAATAGTTTCGTTCATATCACCTGTCCTTCTGGCTGCCCAGACTTGGGCGTATCCGGAGCCTTCTCCCGTGTCGGCCATAGCGCCGGCTCCAGCGGCAATGCTTCGGTGGTGCTAACCCGCCCAGCACGCACATTCAGGGTGTAGGACTTCGCCTCGTGCATGCTGACGTTGGCGTCGGCGCTGATCGAGGTAAGGTCGTTTGCGATCGAGCCCACGGTCTCGCCGGAAAAGCCCCAGTGAAACGGCATGCCTATCTGGTGGACGACCGCGCCGTTTACATGCAGCGGTTGAATGCGGTGGGTCACCATGGCGCGGCCTTCGATAGCGCCTCGCCGGTTCCATGCCACCATCCAGCCGCCGTGTTTGATGCCCTTCTCTGCCGCCAGCTCGGGGCTGATCTCAATAAACATCTCTGGCTGTAGTTCATTCAGCCAGCTATCAAAGCGGCTCATCGGCCCGCTTAAGTAGTGCTCGGTAAGCCGATAGTTGGTGGCGACGATCGGAAACTCCTCATCCGGCGGGTTATATGGGTTGAACTCGACGTCATAGCGCTCAACGGTAGGGTTATCCCGGTGCTCGGGGTAAAGCAGGTTGGGCACGGGCGACTCAAGCGGCTCGTAGTGCGTCGGCAGTGGCCCATCCTTCACGCCCATGGGAGCAAACAGCCAGCCGCGGCCGTCCGGCTTCATGATGAACGGTGCGTCGCCAGCGATTGCAGCCATGCCTTTGGCGTCCGGCGCCGGCCGGTAGCCAGGTTCCTTCGTCGGCTCGAAGTCGGGCACGTCCGGGCCCATCCAGCGCCGCTGCGCCTCATCCCAGAACATGTACTTCTTGCGTTCTGACCAGGGCTTACCTGCAGGATCCGCCGAGGCCCGGTTGTAGAGCATGCGCCGGTTCAATGGCCATGCGAATCCCCAATCCGGGCTGGTGTATACGCCCGGGGTGCGCTTGCGGGAGCGGGCACGATTGCGGCCCTCTTCCGGGAACACTCCGCTGTAAATCCAGCAGCCACACGCAGTCGAGCCATCGTCACGCAACGAGTTGAAGTCCGCGACCTGCCGCCGGTCGGCAACCGTGTAACCGTTGATCTCCTTGAGAATCTTTTCTACATCCGGCTCGCCCGTGATGCGGCTGCGCGTCCCGTCCGGCAGCACCTCCGGCTCATCCGGGTCATAATCCCAGGTCAATTGCAACAGTCCCTGATCGCGCTTCTTCGTCGACCCCGCGTACATTGCGCGCAGCCGCTTGCCCAGGTCATAGACGAACCACGCGTCGGAGCGGGAATCTTCCGGCGGATCGACGGCCTTGTCGTGCCACTGCAACAAACGCTGCGTGTTGGTAAACGTCCCCGACTTTTCACTATTCGAAGCCGCCGGCATGAAGAATACTTCGGTGCCAATCGTGCTCGGGTCGGGCTTCTCCGGTCCCTTGTACCAAAAGGCAGCCGTGTCAATCTCGAAGTAGTCGCGGATGACCAGCCAGTCAAGTTTCCGCAACGCTTCCCGGTTCAAGCGGCCGTTCGGTGCGCCGGCCGCCGGGTTCTGACCAAACAGGAACATCCCCTTGATTTTGCCTTCGAGCATGTCCACCATGGTCGCGAGTTGCGAATGATTTCCATCGATACGGGGCAGCCAGTCAAAGCCAAAGTCATTCTCTGGCGTGGCCGCTTCGCCGTACCACGCTTTGAGCAGGCTCACAAAGAAGCTCGGCATGTTGGCCATGAAACCCGTCTTCACCTCTTCCTTCTTGAGGTAATCGGCAAGCTTATTGTGGTTGCGCGCCGCAGCCGGCTGCATCAGGTAACCCGGCAGCAGTTCATAGAGCGTCGGCACATCGGTGGAACCCTGAATGCTGGCGTGACCACGCATTGCCATGATGCCGCCGCCGGGCCGCCCTATATTGCCCAACAGAAGCTGCAGCACAGAAGCTGTGCGAATAATCTGAACGCCGGTGGAGTGGTGCGTCCAGCCGACTGCATACACCAGGCATGTAGTGCGCTCACGGCCAGAGTTGCCACACACCGTTTCGGCCAGACGCAGAAACTGCTCAACGCTGCAGCCGCAGATAGAGGCCACCATCTCGGGGGTGTAACGCTCATAATGCCGCCGCAGGATATTCAGCACGCAGCGCGGGTTCTGGAGCGTAGGGTCAGACCGGGTCGTCGAACTTTCGAGCGAACCGGTGCGCTCGGTAAATGACTCCGCCTTTACGTCGTGCGAAGCCTGGGTGTCGGAATGCTGCTCTTCACCCTCATACTTCCACTCCTTGTGTGTAGGATCGTAGGCGCGCTTGTCAGGATCGAAGCCGGCGAAGACCCCTTCCAGATCTTCCGTGTCCTTGTAGTCCTCATTGATGATCGTCGCGGCATTGGTGAATGCCATGACATAGTCGCGGAACCAGAGGTCGTTCTCCAACACATAGCGAATCACACCACCGAGCAAGGCAATATCGGTGCCGGTACGAATATTCACGTATTGCTGGCACATAGCCGACGTGCGAGAAAAGTGGGGATCCACGTGGATCAGTTGCGCGCCCCGCTCGCGCGCCATCATCGCGAAGCGAAACCCTACCGGATGGGCCTCCGCCATGTTGGAGCCCATGATCAGAATGCAGTCCGCATTCTGTATATCTTCCTGAAAATTAGTGGCCGCGCCGCGGCCGAACGAGGCGCCCAGACCGGGCACCGAAGCGCTGTGTCATATTCGTGCCTGATTCTCGATGGCTACTATTCCCAACCCGCCGCCGAGCAGCTTCTTGATCAGGTAGTTCTCCTCGTTATCCATGGTGGCGCCCCCCAGGGAAAACAAATTGGCCACGTGGTTGAGCGTGGATCCATCCCGGGCTTCGACAAAGCCTTCTTCGCGGGCGTCGCGGGTAAGCTGCGCAATCCGCTCCATCGCCCAGTCGAGCGGTTTCTGCTCCCATTTGTCTGAGTAGGGCGCCCGATACATCACATGTTTAATCCGGTGCGGGTTTTCCGCGAGCTGGAAAGCATTCGCTCCCTTAGGGCAAAGGGTTCCCCCGTTGATGGGGCTTTCGGGATTCCCTTCAATGTCGATGATCTTGCCGCCCTTTACATAAATCACCTGGCTGCAGCCCACGGCGCAGTAGGGGCAAATGCTGTCCACCTTGTCTGCGCCCCGTGTGCGCGACATCTTATTCACCGAATTGGGACTGAATGGCTGGTTGCTCACCGCGCGCTCTGGATCGCGCGGCCTGCCGTTCTTCTTCGAAAACATGGAAACTCCTCCGCTCTCCCTCCGTCAGATGCGCACTACAGGAGGAAGGAGACTTCGCCCCATCCTCTCGGTTGTACTGAGACACTCCCCCGCAGCAACAATGCCCCACCCTGGACGGCTGCCCGATTTTGCGGCGCATTTCTCACGCCTGTTCCGTAACCAACGACGGGTGCCCCACATCTCGCTCGTTCTTCGCGAGATGTGGGATTCCAAAGCAGTCCACCGGCCACTCTCTATTGGCAGCAAGTCTTGAGATGTCATCTACACCTTCCAACACCAGGGCCAGAGCTAGCTAGCCCGGATTTCTCACCACGACTGTCCGGAGACAACCACAATGCCCC
>CAZZVD010000308.1:0-5608 GCA_964657465.1 uncultured Acetobacteraceae bacterium
TGCAAACACGTCACCGATGGCGTGGAGCGCCTCCTGGTCACCTATGATGTCGTCCTTAAGCAATCCGCCAGCTGAGCGGGCACAGCCTTGGTTGGGAACTCTGGTTAGCATGCGAGTCACCGGCTTGTCCCCGGCCGAAAGCGGCGCAGCTCTTGATGACGCGTTCCACGAGGTGGCGCAGGTGCATCGCCTGATGAGCTTCCACGATAAGGCCAGCGACGTAAGCCGGCTGAACGCCTCGGAGTGCGGTGAGTCCATCCAGATGCATCCGTATACATATGCCGTCCTGGAGCTTGCGCAGCATCTTTCATCGTTAACTGCAGGCTGCTTTGACGTAACGGTTGGGGCACAGCTGGTCGAGTGGTCTCTACTCCCCCGCGACACACTTCGCGCATCTCGTTGCGGTGGCTGTTGGGCAGATATTGAACTGCTGGGAGGGACTTCGATCCGCCTTCGGCGCCCTGTTTGTGTCGACCTGGGCGGCATTGCTAAAGGCTTTGCTGTTGATAAGGCGACGGAACGTCTGAAGGCGTATGGCGCAGAAGGCACGGTAGTGAATGCCGGTGGCGACATACGCGTAAGCGGACCAGACGCCGAGTGTATTGCCCTGGCGGCCGACCCGACGCCGGAAGGTGCGCCCGTCGTTGAACTGGAGAACGGGAGCATCGCCTCAAGCTGCAGCCTCCCCCGCAGACGGCATCAGTCAGGACTCGAGTTCGGGCCACACGTCGATGGTATCTCGCGCTGTCCTGTCCGTACTGACCGCTTTGTGTCAGTCATGAGCCGGCAATGCATACTCGCAGATGCACTCACAAAGATTGTCATGGTGAAGGGGATAGAGGCTGGCCATCTGCTGCAACAGCTCGGCGCAATCGCCTACGTTCATGACTCCGACGGTGGCTGGCAGTTCGTTCACCCCCACCAGGAATCCGCCACACCATGAAGCACGCACGGAAGCACGCACGCAGACAGGGAAGCTTTGGCTATGCACGCCGATGGTGGCTCTATATCACGGTCGGCGGCGTCTGGCTTTCCGGCGGCCTATGGCTGCTCTTCCATTACTTCCTTCAAAAGCAGGGAGAGTTCGGTCCATCGATCAACCCGCTGGAACCATGGTGGTTGAAGGTGCACGGCGCATTCGCCTTTGCATCGCTATGGATGGGTGGTCTGCTTTGGGGAGTCCACATCACCAGGTTCTGGCCCGGCGGGCGGCGCCGCTGGTCGGGAAGCATTCTTACCGCGATCTTCGCCCTGCTTATTCTGACTGGCTACCTGCTGTACTACGTTGCAGATGAGCGTGCCCGCCCCGTGATCTCAGCCATCCATTGGCTCGTCGGCTTGATCTGCCCAGCCTTCTTTTTGTGGCATCGTTGGTACCGTACCCGAAAGCAATGAGGGCAGTAGCGGCGATACAGACCCTTGGCAGCCTGGCCTCCAGTAAGCCACGGATGTTCTGACCGACACCGCATACCTATCTGGTGACGATGCCCGCGAAGTGATCTACCTCGGCGTGTTCCCAGTCCAGGTAACGAATCGGGGCATTCTTGTGTCTGCGTGGTGGTGAGAGTTACTGATCGGGTGCAGTGAATTCCCACATCTCCCGACAAAAAGCCGTCGTGAGATATGGGGCACCCCGGTCCGTTGAGGAGTTTGATGCCCCTTCGCTGGTAGCCCTCGTAGTCGCAGCGCTCGTAGAATGATCAAGAAGTCCTGAAGTTGAAAGGCTCTCAATGTTCTCGAGACGACAATTTCTGCAGACGCTTTCGGCTGCAGCCTGTTCCGATCTGCTGGCGCAACAGATGAAAGCTTTCGCCGCGGTGCAGGCAGCCGCCGCGAGCGGTGCCGAAGACGACCTTACACAGTACGTGAATCTGCGTGTGGGGACGGGCGGCCATGGTCATACCTATCCTGGCGCGACTGTTCCTTTTGGCGCCGTGCAGTTGAGCCCCGATACCTATGACCGGGGCTGGGACTGGTGTTCGGGGTACCACTTATCCGATAAGTCCCTGATGGGCTTCAGCCACACTCACCTGAGCGGCACGGGCGCCGGCGATCTGCTCGATGTGCTGATCATGCCCAATACCGGGACGGTGAAGTGGAATCCGGGCACACGGGAAGACGTCGAGGAAGGCTACCGGGCTCCGTTTTCTCATGAGGACGAGAAAATGATGCCCGGCTACTACTCGGTTCCCTTGCGTGATCGCAAGGTGCTGGCTGAACTAACAGCCACTGAGCGTGTGGGATTGCATCGCTATACGTTTCAGTCTGCAGGCGCCAGCCACTTCGTGCTGGACTTTGCACATTCTTACAATGATCCGCTGAGTCCGGTTAAGGCCGCGACCCTCGACATCGTAGGCGATGACACGATTACCGGTGGACGCACCGTACTCGCCTGGGCCAAGGGACGCAGAATTTACTTCGCCGCTCAGTTCTCAAAGCCCTTTAGTCGCGCTGAGTTCTGGCAACAGGGAGCCGTGCTTCCAGCAAGTACTCCACACGCTGCGGGCCATTCGATCAAGGCGGCGCTGCACTTTGACACAAATGCGAATGAGAAGATCCTGATTCGAGTCGGCATCTCAGGGGTGAGCTCGGCCAACGCGATGGCTAACCTGAAAGCCGAGATGCCGCACTGGGACTTCGAGCAGACCTGCGCCACTGCCAGGCAGAAATGGCAGGCGGAGCTGAGCCGGATTCGCATCGAAACCAGCGATCCAACGACACGTACCATCTTCTACTCCTCGCTTTACCACATGATGGTGGCGCCGACCTTGTTCGACGACGTGAATGGCGAGTACCGCGGCATGGATGGCAAAACGCACACCATCGAGCCCGGCCAGCACAACTACAGCAGTTACTCTTTGTGGGATACGTTCCGTGCACTCCACCCCGCGTTCACGCTGTTCCAAAGCGACCGCGTACCCAGCCTGGTGAACTGCCTGATCGACATGGCGGAGCAAAGCCCGGAGGGCATGCCGGTATGGCCACTGCAGGGTAAGGAGACCGGCACCATGACCGGATACCATTCCGCCAGCGTGATCGGGGAGGCCTGCGCGAAGCAGTTCCCAGGCGTGGATTGGCAACGTGCGTACAAAGTGATGCACAAGCGCAACATGGTCGATGACTGGCGCGGCCTGGGCTACTATCGCGCGATGGGCTACATCCCCGCTGACCGCGAAGATGAATCGGTAAGCAAGCTGATCGAATATAACTACAACGACTGGGCTTGTTCGCAGGTCGCCGAGAAGGTTGGGGCTGCCAACGACGCGAAGCTGCAACGCGAACGGTCTAAGAATTATCGCCACCTGTTCGATTCCAAAACGCAGTTCATTCGGGCCAGGCTGATCAATGGCGCCTACACGGAACCGTTTGATCCGATCGATATGGGGCATACCACAGACTTTCACGACTACACCGAATCGAATGCATGGCAGACCACCTTTGGCGTGCAACATGACGTGAAGGGCTACATGGAGCTGTGGGGAGGCCGCGAGCCATTCGTTAAAAAGCTCGATGCGCTGTTTACCGTGCCGTCAACGCTGCCGAAGAATGCGCCGCCCGATATAGCAGGCCTGGTCGGCCAGTACGCTCACGGCAATGAACCCAGCCACCACATCGCGTTTCTCTACATCTACGCCGGGCAGCCATGGAAAACCCAGGCGCGAGTAAACATGCTACTGAAGAGCTGGTACCACAACGATGCCAACGGCCTGGCGGGCAACGAAGACTGCGGGCAAATGTCTGCCTGGTACGTGATGAGCGCGATGGGCTTGTATGCAGTGGATCCGGCGAGCGCCAACTACGTGCTTACCTCACCGTTAATCGATAAAGCCACCATCACGGTGATGGGCGGGAAAAAGCTGATAATCGAGGCCAAAAGATCTTCGCCGGAGGCGATCTATATTCAGTCGGTCACCATTAACGGCAAACCTTCAGAGAAGCTCTGGGTGCGGCATGAGGAGATCGCTCATGGCGGACACATTGTCTTCACCCTGGGAACCACCCCGAATACAAGCCTCGCGACAGATCCGCAACACGCGCCGCCGTCGCTCACCGCATGAGTGTCTTTGACTGACATATGAGTGTCTTTGACAAAAGCATGACCCGCCGCAGATGGCTGCGTGGCGCCATCGCCACCGGCGCTGCTTCTCTGCTCAACCGTAGCGCGGCTGCACAAGGGGAGCCGGAAGCGCTGCACCAGCGGCCAGCGTTCGCGGATCGCCGGTTTAGCAGCCCCGCGGTGGAAGCAGCGATTCTGCAGGTGGCGAAACAAATCACTGATCCGCAACTGGCACTGATCTTTGCCAACTGCCTGCCCAATACGCTCGATACCACGGTGCATCCGGGAACATTTGAGGGCAAGCCGGATACGTTTGTGATCACGGGTGACATCGATGCCATGTGGCTACGCGATTCCTCCGCCCAGGTGTGGCCGTATCTCCCTTTCTGCAAACAGGACGCTCGGCTCTCGGCTCTGATCGAGGGAGTCATCCGCCGCCAAACGCGCTGCATCCTGATCGATCCCTATGCGAACGCTTTCCAACCGGATCCGGACAGCAAGCCGCTTTCGTGGTCGGTCCATGACAAGACCACGATGAGGCCGGGTGTCGGTGAGCGGAAGTGGGAAATTGATTCGCTGTGTTACACGCTGCGCCTGGCGCACGGCTACTGGCAGGCCACTGGGAACGTTGCTCCGTTTGACTCTGCCTGGCAGCAGGGCGCGCGCGCCATTCTGCGCACCTTTCGCGAGCAGCAGCGCAAGGATGGTCCCGGCCCTTACAGCTTTCAACGGGAGTCGCTCATTCCCAGCGAATCTCTGATGCTCTCGGGTTTCGGCAATCCGGCGCGACCGGTTGGGCTGATCCACTCCGGCTTTCGGCCCTCGGATGATGCTTGTATCTACCCCCTGTTTATCCCCGCCAATCTGTTCGCGATTGCCAGCCTGCGGCAATTGGCTACGCTTGCCGAGAAAGCCTGTCACAATGCTGCGCTGGCTGCGGAAGCGGAGGCGCTTGCCGCGGAAGTCAGTGCCGCCGTTCGCCAATATGGGCTGATTGAAACCCCACAGCATGGCCGCATCTGGGCCTATGAAGTGGATGGGTTTGGCAACTCTCTTTGCATCGATGATGCCAATGCCCCCGGGTTGTTGTCGCTGGATTATCTTGGCTGCGTCTCGCAGGACGACCGTGACATCTATCAACGCAGCCGGGCCTTTGCCTTGTCGGACAGTAATCCTTACTTTTTCCGCGGCTCGGCAGCGGAGGGTATCGGCGGCCCGCATGTAGGGCTGGGCTATATCTGGCCGATGTCGATTGTGATGCGCGCCTTTTCCGCGGGGAGCGATGCGGAAACCGTTCAGTGCCTGCGATGGTTGCGGAACTCAACCGCCGGCACTCACTATATGCATGAGTCCTTCTGGAAGGACGACCCTTCGCGGTACACGAGGCCCTGGTTTGCCTGGGCCAACACGCTGTTCGGGGAGTTGATTCTTCGCCTCGCCGCGGACAAGCCTGCGCTGCTGCAGCATTCGTTCGCCTAACGGTTGAGGCGCCACTCGAGGAAAGAGTCGTCAACAGCGACACAGAAATCCAATGACCAACCCATGCGGGTG
>CAZZVD010000309.1:0-5603 GCA_964657465.1 uncultured Acetobacteraceae bacterium
AGGTTCGTGGAATCCCACATCTCGCGAAAAACGAGCGAGATGTGGGGCACCCATCCTTTGTTACGGGTGTTACAAGACAGGCCGTGAGAAATGCGGGCTAGTTAGCGCTGCACAGCTGAGTGCCCGGTTCGGCAGCAATGGTTGAAGGAAAGAGTATGAAACTGAAGCAGTGGCTAACACGCCGCCTGATGGCCGCGCAACAGAAACAGCCAGAGATCCGGCTGACTGTAGTGAATCGCACTCGCTCCTCGGAGCTTGCCAGCAGTGCCGAGGTGGCCGGCACCGGCGCGCGGCGCAGAAAAGGCCTGCTTGGCCGGGATGCAATCATAGCCGGAGGAGGTTTGTGGATCCTGCCCTGCGAGTCCGTACACACCATTGGCATGCGATTTCCCATCGACCTGGTTTACCTGGACCGTGATCTAAACGTGAAAAAGGTACGGAGCCATGTTCGACCCTGGCGTATGTCTGCGTGCCTTTCCGCGCACTCCGTGCTGGAATTGCCATCAGGCACTGTTTGCTCTTCGCAGACCAGGCCCGGAGACAAAGTTGAGTTTATAGCCGCGCCGATCGCCCTATGAGTACGAACTCTGATTGTCCGCTGCATATCCACCCGCTAGGCCCAGGCCTCACTTGTCAGTGACGGCTTGCTTTGCGCTTCGCCTGCTGTTTCGCTTCGGAGCTTTCCGGGGTCGACTTCAACGCCAGGTCTTCCAATTGCTTTCGCCAGTCGAGCGAATCGACGAAGCCCTTGGACTCACGCCAGTTCTCTTCCACGATGACGTGCAGTTCCAGGTAGACACGCGTGCCCAGCAGCGACTCAATCTCTTTGCGTGCAGCCGCGCCGATACTCTTCAGCTTGCTGCCACCTTTGCCGATCAGGATCGCTTTCTGGCCATCCCGCTCGCAGTAAATCACCGCAGAGATGCGCGTCAGCGGTAGCTTGGCCGTCGGCTTCGCGACCGGCTCAGGTTCCTCAAAACGCTCCACCACCACTGCGGAAGCATAAGGAACCTCTTCCCCGGTTTCCAGCAAAATCCGCTCGCGAATCAGTTCCGCCACCAGGAATCGCTCTGGCTGGTCAGTAAACTGCTCCTTGGGAAAATAGCGCTCGCCCTTTGGCAGATACTCCACCAGCTTAGCCAGCAAAGTATCCACCCCGTCCTTCTTGCGGGCAGACATGGGAATCACTTCCGCGAAGGGATGCATGGCACTAAAACGCTCTATCAGCGGCAAGAGCTTCGACCGTAACACCAGATCGATCTTGTTGATGATCAGGAACACCGGACAATCCAGCTTCTGGATCAACTGCAAAACAAACGCATCTTCAATCTGCTCGCGTTCCAAACGGCGGGATGGCTTTTCCCCGGCTTCCGGCGGATCAGCGTGGCGAGAAGCGTCGACCATCAGGAGAACGATGTCCCGGCTTTCGAGCGCTTCGTAGACCTCCTGCATCATGCGGCGATCCAGCTGAGAACCAGGCCGGTGGACACCCGGTGTATCCACAAACACAATCTGAGCCGCGTTTTTACCCTTACGCGCAGGAACTTCCACAATGCCCTGGATGCGGTTCCGAGTCGTTTGGGGTTTGTTGCTGACAATCGCGATCTTCTCGCCGATCAGGGCATTCAACAGGGTGGATTTGCCTGCATTAGGGCGGCCGAGGATAGAGACAAAACCAGATCGCAAAACCACACTCTCCTTGAGCATGTGCTCAGGGGCTAGTGTAGCCCCTGGCCCGCGTGGCGATCGTGGTCTATCTCCGAGATGCGCACCTGCTCGATGCGCCGATCTGTGGAGGCCACCACTTCAAAACGCAGGGAGTCGGCAACGATGACTTCCCCGGGCAAGGGAATGCGGCCGGCAATCTCGCTTACCAGGCCGCCGACCGTTGCTGCTTGATACTCCTGCTCCACCTGGTGGGCGCCGATCACAAGATCGTCCAGCCGCGCCACTTCCAGGTTGCCAGAGACCAGCCAGGTGCCGCCCGCCTCGTGGAGCGGTGCATCCTTGTCACTGTCGTATTCGTGCTCATCGCTGATACGACCGACGATCTCTTCCAGCAGATCTTCAATCGTCACCAGGCCGGCGACTCCTCCGTACTCGTCGATCACCATCCGCATGTGCTGCTTTTCGCGTTGCATCTCGCGCAGCAGCTCATTCACGCGCTTGGTTTCGGGCACCAGGGCCGCAGGGCGTTGAATGCTGGCCACAGTCTGGGTGCTGGCCGCGGCATCCGCAATGTGCAGCAAGTCGTGCGCGAACACGATACCGGTCACGTGATCGAGCGACCCATGGAAGACCGGCACGCGCGAATAGGGATGCTTCTGCAAACCAGAGATGAATGCTTCAAGCGTCATCTCCGCCGGCACGGCGAAAACATGCGGACGTGGAGTCATCACGTCCCGTACCACCTTGTCGCCAAACTCAACGGCGGAACGAATCAGATCACGATCGCCTTCTTCAATAATCCCCTCTTCCTCGCCTGCTTCAATCAACGCTTCCACCGCAGCTTCGCTGGGGTCCTCTTCCGGATTACCTGGGCGCGGATCAGCCAATGCTGCAATCGACAGAAGAAACGACAGCAGCAGTGTCACTGGCAGCACGAGATACAGCAGCACCCGGATGGCGGGAGTAAGCCTCACCACCCAGGCTCCCGTGGTACGGGTAAAGAATACGAAGGGCAGAAACTGGTTGAAGAGCACAATCACCAGCACCACCCCCAGGATCGCCTGCGCGATTTCAGCTCCACTTGGATGGGCGTTGCCGGCGAACAACAGCACCCCGAAGAACAGCGCCAGCGAGGCGAGCGAAAACTGGCTCAGCACGGAGGCCGACAAAGCAGCGCGATCACGACTAAGCCCTAGCCGCGGCTCAATCTTCGCCTCCCAGATATCGATGTTCTCCTGGAACTCCCCAGACAGGAACTTGCCTGTTTCGGCATACAGACGGGAGATGTACGAGGAGATGGTCAGGATGACGAGAAGCGCACCGATCGCGATCCCGGAGACAATACTCATGCGCGGGCGCCTCGTGCGGTCCGTTCCACCAGGCCGGCGGGCAAATCAAACTGTTTACGCATGCGCGTCTCGCGTCGCCTCATCTGCCCCTGGTCGCGCTCATGGTCGTATCCTGCCAGATGCAAAAGCCCGTGGAGAATGAGCACCTTGACCTCGGTCTGCAAAGGGTGCCCAAAATCTTTGGCCTGTGCCGCCGCAGTCTCAAGAGAGATTGCCAGGTCGCCGCCCTGGTTGCCCTCCGGAGCGCCAGGTAACGCAGGGAAGGAGAGAACGTCGGTAGGCTTGTCGATGCCGCGAAATTGAAGATTCAATGCGCGTAGTCTTTCGTCTCCGGTCAGAAGGACGGAGAACTCGCCCGTGAGTCCAAGCGCTTCCGCAACGCTGGCCACAAACCGGCTCAGGTCACGCTTGCCGAGGGCACGCAGGCCCGGCAGGGTCTTTTTTCGGGCAGCCTCGATAACGATCATCTTGCCCCGAAATAAAGCATTTCCCTTTAGTATGACGCGGATCAGACCTTTGCACCACAAAGGCCCGAATGCCGATTCCGGTCAAAACCGTGCGGGCGTCTTGCCTCCCGATGAGAGGAGAGCGACGCCCGCACCCCGCCAGGTCGATGAAGATCCTGGCCTACTGCGGCTTGGGAGCTGATTTACCCGCCGCCCCTTCGCGGATAGTGAGCGGCAGCTCTCTTTGCGCCTTGCCAAAGCTGTCGTAGGCGCGAATGACTCGTTGCACCAGGTGATGGCGCACGACGTCCCCATCTTCGAAATGGCAGAAACGGATGCCGTCGACCCCGCGCAGGATCTCAATCGCCTCGACCAGACCGCTCTTCTTCGGGTTTGGCAAATCGATCTGCGTCACGTCGCCGGTGATCACCGCCTTGGAGTTGTTGCCCAGGCGGGTAAGGAACATCTTCATCTGCTCGCTGGTGGTGTTCTGCGCTTCATCCATGATGATGAATGCATCGTTGAGGGTGCGGCCGCGCATAAACGCGAGCGGCGCCACTTCAATTACGTTGCGCTCCATCATCTTGTCGACGCGATCCTGTTCCAGCAGGTCGTACAGCGCGTCGTACAAAGGACGGAGATAAGGATCCACTTTCTCCTGCAGGGTTCCCGGCAGAAAGCCAAGGCGTTCGCCGGCTTCGACCGCAGGCCTGACCAGGATGATCCGGCTGACTTTTTTGGCCAGCAATGCAGACGCCGCCATGGCGACCGCCAGGTAGGTCTTGCCCGTACCCGCTGGGCCTACCCCGAAGACCATGTCGCACTCTTCAATCGCTTCGAAATAGCGCCGCTGATTGATGGAACGGGGCTGCACCATTCGCTTGATGCCCGCCGATCGCTGTTTGCCACTCTCCGCCAGGCCCCTGAGGGTCACTGCCGGATCAGCCGTGACCAGTTTCAGCATGCTGTGCAACTCCCCATTCAGGAGAGTCGTGCCGTTGCGCCGCAAGTGCTCGTAATCCGCCAGCACTTGTTCGAAACGAGCGACTGCTTCCGGGGCGCCCTCGACATGCAGCGCATCGGAGCGCAAATCGACTCGAATGTGCAGGTTTTGCTCGAGCAGGCGAAGATTCTCATCGCGAGTCCCGAAGAGGGGCTCCAGATTGGGCGTGATTTCCAGCGCTTTTCTCATCAAGCGGAGATGTGACCTCCTGTCAGACCCATCGGGACTGACGCAAATTGGTGGATTGGGGTTGAAGGTAGGGCGAGGAAGAACAAGAACACCGAAAACTGCGTGTGCAGTTGGTACTAGCCGGGTTGGCGATCTTCACCAGATATTTCCCGAGGATGGGCACAGACTAGCCGTTGACGATCATGGCGTCAACGGGTATTCCGTGAATTCATTGCATTGGATGCACCGGGGTGCCGGAAGGATATGCAACCGGCAGGGGCCAACGTTCGAGAGTGAAGCAAGATTGACGGGTACCCCAAAAGCCCGTAGACTTGGGGTTTGTGGGCATGGCCGTCGTTGGCGCCGCCTGCACCCAGATTCAGGAAAGTTAAAGGTTTTACCATGGCAAATCATGTCTCCGCGCTGAAGCGCGCCCGTCAGACCGTCAAGAAGACCGCAGTCAACCGCGCCAACAAGAGCCAGGTGCGTAAGTCTCTCCGCTCGCTGCGTGAGGCCATTGTCAAAGGCGATTCTTCCGCAGTGAACGAGCAGTATAGCAAGACCGTTTCGGCCCTCGACAAGAGCGTACAGAAGGGCGTTCTGCACAAGAACACCGCCTCCCGCTACAAGAGCCGCTTGCACGCGCGCGTCAAGGCTCTTACCACCAAAGCCGCTTAGCTTCCGCCAGCGTCCGACCCGCCTTTGAGCGACTGCAGATTGACTGCAAGCCCGACGGACTAGCCCTCCCTAGCCCGTGGCTAGCCCGCATTTATCACGCCTGTTCCGCAACCAATGATGGGTGCCCCACATCTCGCTGGTTTTTCGCGAGATGTGGGATTCCACAGACCTCTGCCCCTGAGTGGCGCGTGTATACGACCGTCGTTCGAAACCTGTTTCCAGGGGAGAGTAGCCGGTGGACAGCCGTGGAATCCCACATCTCGCGAAAAACGAGCGAGATGTGGGGCACCC
>CAZZVD010000310.1:0-5597 GCA_964657465.1 uncultured Acetobacteraceae bacterium
CCGCCGTGCCCCATATCTCACGACGTTTTCCAGTCGGGAGATGTGGGAATTCACAGGACCCCACCGGGACCTCTTAATTACCCACTCCAATCCACAGAAGCAAGCCCCGCTCTTATCACCTGAGCACCTCAAGTGGCTAAATGCCAACCTGCTTCCATGAAACAAATCCTGCGGCCGCGAGTCACGTTCCTCCACTTCTCCGACGATCCAGGTAACCGCACCTTCCTTTGTCATCCCGACCGAAGCGAAGCGCAGTGGAGGGAGAAAGGCGCACAGCAGATCCCTCGGCTTCGCTCGGGATGACAAGGGAGGAGCTTGGATGAGGCGAATGGATGAGGCGAATGGATGAAGGCACTAAACTCCTCGGCCGGCGCGGTAGTTAGCCGCGATATTGGTGCGACCGTCCTCGCACAAGGTTGCCAAGCGGCCGCAATTATCTGATCCTGAATAGCATGAACTCCGCAGGCCCGGCATCCGTGTCCGCTCCCACGCTCGGCATCCTCCTTTCTGAACCTACAAGTCAACGCCTCCTGGAAGGTATCGCCGCGCAACTTGAGTTGCAGCCTGTCTTGCTCACGGAAGCAGAGATCGCGCGTGCCGGTAAGCTCCCCGGCATGCAGCTTCTGGTTGCCGATGAGCAGCTGATTCCCTTTCTGCGGCAGTCACTCTCTGCGGGAGAGGACCAGCACGATGGGGTCAATCCATCTCTCGTCGCGGTGGTCTACGATCCTGCCAGCCCGCTCTTGCCGCAAAGTCGCGAGCAGATCTTTGACGGTGTGGTGTTGCTGCCACAAACGCCTGCAGTGGTACTGGCGCAGATCAGCGTGCTGCTCTACGCCCATCGTGCGTATGCCAGGCGATTTCAGTCAGCCCTCGATGAGTTGAATCTCAACCGGCGGATCTTTCGTTCCGTGACCAGTGGCATCAGCATAGCCAATGCACGGCTGCCCGATATGCCGCTGGTCTATGTCAACCCCGCCTTCGAGATCATGACTGGTTACACACTGGAAGAGGCGCAGGGAAAGAACTGCCGCTTTCTGCAAGCCGCCCAAAGAGATCAGCCGGGCCTGACCATCGTCCGCGAGGCGCTCCGCGCCAAGCGGGAAACCCTAACCTTGCTCCGCAACTTTCGCAAGAATGGAGAGCCCTTCTGGAATGAGCTCTCGCTCTCCCCCATTCGCAACCGCGATGGAGAAGTTACCCATTTCGTCGGTATACAGAACGATGTGACTGCGCGGGTTGAGGTTGAAAACGCGTTACGCCAAAGCGAGAAGCTGGCAGCTGTCGGGCGCCTGGCTGCTTCCATCGCGCACGAGATCAACAATCCCCTGGAATCGTTAACTAATTTGCTCTACCTCGCCCGTGCGGAACAGGACGAGACACAAAAGGACGCTTACCTGGAGCAGGCAGAGAAAGAACTGGCACGCGTGTCTCTGATTACCAGCCAGTCCCTGCGCTTCTACAAACAATCGACGCGGCCGCAAGCTGCGCGCCCCATCGAACTCATCACGGCCGTGCTGGATGTGCACGCTTCACAGCTGGCGATGAATGAAATCAAGGTGGAACGACGCGATCGCATGACTGGGTCCATCGTCTGCATGGAAAGCGAAATTCGGCAGGTGCTGAATAACCTGGTGACCAACGCCAGAGATGCCATGCGCGGAATGGAAGGCCGTCTTTTGCTACGCACACGCGAAGCCACGGAATGGCGATCCGGCCACAAGGGTGTAGTGATCACCGTGGCAGATACCGGCGTCGGCATGGAACCTGCGACCCTGGCCCGGCTCTACGATGCTTTCTACACCACCAAGGGCATACTCGGTACGGGCCTGGGCATGTGGGTGAGCAGCGAAATTGTCACCCGCCATGGCGGCCGGCTCCTGGTGCGCAGCCGGCAGGGGCCGGCGCCGCACGGCACGGTGTTTCAGCTATTCCTGCCCTACCAAAGTGGCCTGCTGGGCGTTCACTGAGCGTTGGACGATGACGCAGCCGGACCATGACGCCGCCGAACCACCACCAGAAATTCGCTGCAGTGCCGGTGCCGGTGTCATCATCTAATCAACCATGAGCACTCAAAACAATGCTTTTTCCGCGCCAGGCCAGGTCTCCAGCCAGGATGAGGAGCCAGTGCAGTTCGGCTTCCAGAACACCTTCGCCCGCCTTCCCGAAGGTTTCTATGCGCGGGTGAACCCTACTCCAGTGCCGGCGCCACGGCTCATCAAGCTCAATGTGGAACTCGCACGCAAACTATTCCTCAACCCGGACGCGCTGGCCAGCCCGGCCGGGGTAGAGGTCCTTGCCGGCAATCGCGTGGCCGCCGGAAGCGAGCCATTGGCCGAGGCCTACGCAGGTCACCAGTTCGGGCATTTTGTGCCCCAGTTGGGCGACGGCCGGGCAAATTTGCTGGGCGAAGTCATCGCGCACGACGGCGTGCGCTACGACATTCAGCTGAAGGGTTCTGGGCGCACACCTTTCTCGCGCGGGGGCGATGGTAAGGCTGCCGTCGGACCGGTTCTGCGTGAGTACCTGGTCAGCGAGGGAATGACGGCCATGGGCGTGCCCAGCACACGTGCACTGGCCGCGGTCACAACCGGAGAACGCGTTCGCCGCGAGACCGCTTTGCCGGGAGCGGTGCTGACGCGCGTGGCAGCCAGCCACTTGCGGGTGGGAACGTTTCAGTATTTCGCAGCTCGCGGCGATACGGACGCAACCCGCTTGCTGGCCGACTACGCGATAGCCCGGCATTACCCTGAAGCGGGAGAAGCAGAGCGGCCCTACCGTGCGTTCTTCGAAGGCGTCATCGCCCGCCAGGCACGCCTGGTGGCGCACTGGATGCTGCTCGGCTTTATTCATGGCGTCATGAATACCGACAACACCTCGATCTCCGGCGAGACCATCGATTACGGGCCCTGCGCTTTCATGGAAGCCTATGAACCTGACAAGGTCTTCAGCTCCATCGATCAACAGGGTCGCTACGCTTACAGCAATCAACCGGGCGTCATGCTTTGGAATCTTGCCCGCCTGGCCGAAACATTGCTCCCGGTTCTGGAACAAGTGGAGGGAGACGGAGCAGCTGCGCTGGCGTGGGCCAAAGAGGCGCTGGCAAAGTTCCCTCCGCAATACGAATCGGCACGCGCTCTGGGTATGGCCGCCAAGCTCGGCTTGCTCACCAACGCAGAGGGAGATAGCAAACTGGCGCAGCAGTTGCTGGATTGTATGGCTGCCAACCAGGCAGACTTCACCCTCACCTTCCGCGGATTATGTGCAGCCGCGGAGGGCGACGACAGTGTGCGCTCCCTGTTTGCTAATCCGCAGGCCTATGACGAGTGGGCGCGTGCCTGGCGCCAGCGGCTGGCCGAAGAACCCGGAACCCCGCAAGCGCGTGCAGCGGCCATGCGCCTGGTGAATCCACTCTTTATCCCGCGAAACCATCTGGTAGAAGAAGCCATCGCAGCGGCCGTCGAGCAGGATGACTTCCAGCCGTTTGAGAACTTGCTCGAAGTGGTCACGCATCCATTCGAGGACCGGCCTGACTGGGCGCGCTATGCAGCACCGGCTCGCCCGGAGCAATGCGTTCTGCAAACATTCTGCGGCACGTAAGATGCCCTCGAGCTGAATTCAATCCCGTCGAATGAAGAGAAACAACCGCGTCCTGCATCCAACTATGGCGAGGTCCGATCCGTGCCAGTCATTCGTACGTGTACTCAATGCAAGCAAAAGAATCGTGTGACCGCCGGGCACCTGGCGAGCACTGGCCGTTGCGGCGCATGCAAAGCGGAACTGTTACCTGTGGCCGAACCGCTGGCCGCCGATCCAGCATTGTTTGACGAGGTAATGGCCAATGCAACCGTTCCGGTCCTGGTGGACTTCTGGGCAGAGTGGTGCGGCCCCTGCCGCTCGGCTGCGCCCGAAGTCGCCCGCACCGCGGCCGACATGGCCGGCAAAGCGATCGTGCTCAAGGTCGATACCGAGGCTCATCCCTCTCTGGCCGCCAAGTTCGATGTACGCGGAATCCCTAACTTCGTGGTGCTTTCGCGAGGCAAGCCGGTCTTTCAACAGGCAGGTCTGGTCGGCCATGAGCAAATGGAGCAGTGGCTCCGTACGGCTTCAGCCTAAGGTAGAGCGATGAATAAACTAACCCCAGTAGATTACGAAGCGCTACGCGGCGCCATGGCCAAACTCGAAACCGAGAGTTATGCCATGAAGGTCGCGGCCAAAGTCGGCATGCCCGTTGAGGCGCTGCTGCAGCGGCTGCCGCTGCCGGTGCAGTCCGCCATCAAGTCCACGGTCGACAAAGCACTGGAGCGTTGCCTGCGCGTTGCTGTCCGCGGCGAGCAAACGAGCACGCTCGCGGTTCCGCATAAACGGGCGCACACCGCAGCAGCAGCGTTCGCCGGGGCAGTAGGCGGCTTCTTCGGCCTGCCCGGGTTGTTGGTCGAATTGCCCATCACCACCACGGTCATGCTGCATTCGATTGTGGAGATCGCCCGCATGGAAGGGGAAGATCTGTCGAACCCCGAAAGTGCGCTGGCCTGCCTCGAAGTATTCGCGCTGGGCCCTCAATCGAAAAGCGGAGACCTGCAGGAGAGCGCCTACTACGCCACGCGCACCGCCCTGGCTCAGGTGACACGAGAAGCAGTCTCCTACGTGACCCGCAAGGGAGTCGCGAAAGAAACTGGCCCAGCCTTGCTATCGTTTGCCGGCAAGATCGCGTCTCGCTTCGGCATTGAGGTAAGTGAAAAGGTAGCAGCCGAGTTGGTGCCGATCGCGGGTGCATTAGGCGGCCTGACATTGAATGTGCTTTTCAGCCACCACTTTCAAAGTCTGGCAGAAGGGCATTTCGTTGTCCGCAGGCTGGAGCGAAAGTATGGTAGCGAAGCCATCCGGCAGGAGTACGAGGCTGCACGCGCACTGCCGCTTCCTTCCTGAACCGCAAACGCAGCTCTCTCAGCGCGTATACAAAAACGTCCCACACAGGTCCGTGGTGTTAGCCATTGCCTCCGGGGTGAACACCGGCATCTTGGGCCCGGAGAAGAAAGCGATGTGCAGGTCTCGGCCCCCCACGAACGCCGCCATCCATTGCGTATCTTCCGATCCGCACAGGGTGTTTTTGTGCAGGAACTTCCTGTCAGCCGGAATGCTCAATCGATAGAGATGGCCTCGGCCACCAGCGTTCGCGTCCGCGTCAAAGACCGCGCTCACTTCGCCCGGCTCGAGATCGCGAATGCGTGCAATCGTGAATGTCACAAAATTGATCGCCATCCGCGAGTCAGAAAGCGCAACGTCGCCCGTGATCGATGAGGCAGTCTTGCTTGCCGCCCGCCACGGGCCTGCCTCTTGTGCCGTCGCCGGTACGCAGCACGCCAAAACAGATGCCACCATCACTGCAACTGATTGCCATTGCTTCATAACTTGAGGATGACACTCCGGTCACCTTTGAGCAACCATGCAGGTGGTCAAACAAAGAATATCCATCATCGACCCTCCTCCCTCACCACGGCACCGGGCGGCTTTACCCTCTTGACCCTAAACCGGATCTGCTCGGAAAGTTCTTTTTCGGATGGGCGTCCACGACCGACCCTCACCCTTCACCACGG
>CAZZVD010000311.1:0-5566 GCA_964657465.1 uncultured Acetobacteraceae bacterium
ACGGTGGACTGCGCGACCTGATCATCGGGATGACGATCGTACTTGCCGACGGCACAGTGGCGAAGACCGGCGGCAAAGTCGTGAAGAACGTTGCCGGTTACGATCTGCATAAGCTGATGATCGGCGCCTTTGGCACGCTGGGTATTGTTACGTCTGTCAATTTTCGGCTGCACTCTGTTTCGCAATCCACGCAGAGCTTCACCGTATCCGCGCCGGCAGCGGAGCCATTGGGCAAGTTGATGCTGCGGCTGTTGCATGCGCAGCTCTCCACCGTGGCAATCCAGCTTCGAGGAACCAAGGACTGTTTTCACCTCGACATCCAACTGGCTTCCCTGGCGGAAGTGCTGCGCACCCAGGCCGGTGCCTTGCAGGAGATGGCGCAACTGGAGGGGCTCAGCGCTGCACCCGCTCAAGAGGATGTATGGAGGGCGCGGCAGCAGATGTTGGCTGGTGAGATCGCTTGCAAGGGCACGATGCTGCCGGCGGAGATTGCCCGGGTCGCGGAACGAGTGCGTGGCTTCGGGGGCGCCTCGGTAACCCAGGCGACAGGCCTGATGTTTGCCTCGTTCACTGACCCAGGCCACGTACCTGTATTGCGCGGCGAATTGGAGGCAGCCAGGGGATCGCTGATGGTGCTGAAGCAGCCGGCGGGATCATCACTTTCCTGTTGGGGGCAGACGCCTGACAGTCTGCCGCTGATGCGTGAGATCAAGCATCGTTTTGATAGCGAGGCCATCCTGAACCCCGGCCGGTTTCTGGGTGGGATCTGAAGCTGGTGAACACGTACTTTTTGCGCATGTAAGCTACTGAAGACGAATCGATGACTCAACTCACGCAGCTGGAACCCGCGAAAGCCTCGAACTTTGACGCGCACAAGCCGCCGGAAACGACGCTGATCGAGGACTGCGTGCACTGCGGTTTTTGCCTCCCAGCGTGCCCGACCTACGTTCTGTGGGGCGAAGAGATGGATTCGCCCCGCGGGCGCATCTACATGATGAAGAAATCGGCGCAGGGCGAGGCGCCGCTTGATCAGCGATTCCAGCTGCACATGGACAATTGCCTGGGTTGCATGGCCTGCATGACTGCCTGCCCGTCGGGCGTGCAGTACAACAAGCTGATTGAAGACACGCGTGCGCAGGTAGAACGGAACATTCCGCGCAATACTGCAGACAGTTGGTTTCGCAAGCTGCTGTTTGCCACCTTCCCGTTTGCGCGGCGATTGCGGCTGCTCGCTTTGCCGATGTTGCTGTACCAACGTTCGGGTCTGCAAGCGTTGCTGCGAGCGAGCGGGCTATTGCGGTTGCTGCCGATACGACTGGCCCAGATGGAGTCGCTGCTGCCGAGCGTGCCGGCAAACTTTATGAAGCGTTTGCCGGCCCGTGTCGCGCCTGCAGGGGAAAGCCGGCGGCGCGTGGGAATGCTTTCCGGTTGCGTGCAACAGGTTTTCTTTCAACATGTGAATGAGGCAACGGCGCGGGTACTGGCCGCCGAGGGCTGCGAGGTCATCATTCCGCAGGCGCAGGCTTGTTGCGGCGCGTTGATGTTACATTCCGGGCTCGACGAGCAAGCATCGGCTCTTGCCCGGCAGATGATTGCAACGTTTGAGGCAGCCAACGTCGATACGATTGTGATCAACGCTGCCGGATGCGGATCGAGCATGAAGGACTATGGCCACCTGCTGCGGGACGACCCAGCGTGGGCGTCACGGGCGGCCGCCTTTAGTGCTAAATGCAAAGATGTGGCGGAGATACTTTGTGAGCTGCCGGCGCGCGCACCGCGCCACGCATTGCCGATGCGCGTGGCTTACCACGATGCGTGCCACCTTCGCCACGCCCAGGGGGTTCACCAGGAGCCGCGCAATCTGCTCGCCGCGATCCCAGGCCTGGAGGTTGCAGAAATCGAAGAGGCTTCGCTCTGTTGCGGATCGGCGGGCGTCTACAACCTGCTCCACCCCGAGCCAGCGAACCAGCTTGGGGATCGCAAGGTAGAAAATCTGATCGCCACGAACGCCGAGGCGGTTATTTCTGCAAACCCAGGCTGCTTGCTGCAGTTGATGAGTTCACTGCGCCGGCGCGGCCACGCTACGATGCCCGCCTTTCACATGGTGGAATTACTGGATGCGTCCATTCGCAACGTTCCGCTGCGAGGATGAACAGCAAAAGCATGCACTCCTATGAATGTGTGCGGAGAAGATAATGGCAAACTCAACAGTTACACCCGCAGTTACGATTACGGCCCGGCAAGGCGCGGCAGAAGCAGAGATACTCACGGGAGCCGCATTGGAGTTTTTAGGAGCCCTGGCGGCAAAGTTCGAGCCCACGCGGCAAGAGTTGTTGGCTGCCCGAGTCACTCGCGGCGAAGCGTTGCGGCAGGGTAAGTTGTATGACTTTCTGCCGGAGACGGCTTCTGTGCGGCAGGGTGACTGGCGCGTGGCGCCCATCCCTGCTGACCTGCAGGATCGCCGAGTGGAGATCACGGGTCCAGTCGATCGCAAGATGGTGATCAATGCTCTCAATGCCGGCGCGCAAGTGTTCATGGCGGATTTTGAGGATTCCACTTCGCCGCGCTGGCGGAATCTGATCGAGGGTCAGATCAATCTGCGGGATGCAGTGCGGCGGCAGATCACCTTTGCCAGTCCCGAGGGCAAGCAGTACAAGCTGAATGACAAAACGGCGACTCTTTTTGTGCGGCCGCGGGGATGGCATTTGCCGGAGAAACATCTGCTGGTTCAGGGCAAGCCCATTTCCGGCTCGCTGTTCGACTTTGGCTTGTACTTCTTCCACAACGCTGCTGAGCTGAAGGCTCGCGGGAGCGGACCCTACTTCTACCTGCCGAAGATGGAGAGCCATCTCGAGGCGCGGCTGTGGAACAGCGTGTTTCAATTTGCCGAGGATGCTCTCGGCATTGCGCGCGGCACGATTCGCGTCACGGTCCTGATAGAGACACTGCCGGCAGCGTTTGAAATGGATGAGATTCTGTTCGAGCTGAAGGACTATTCTGCCGGCTTGAACTGTGGCCGCTGGGATTACATCTTCAGTTTCATCAAAAAGTTCAGCTACCGCGAAGATCTGGCACTGCCCGACCGCTCGACTATCACCATGGACCGGCACTTCCTTAAATCCTATGTCGCACTGCTGATCGAGACCTGTCACCGGCGTGGCATCCATGCGATGGGTGGCATGGCCGCGCAGATCCCGATTAAGCGGGACGCGGCTGCCAACGACGCTGCGATGGAACGCGTGCGGCAGGATAAGTTGCGTGAAGTGCGCGCCGGGCATGATGGCACCTGGGTGGCCCATCCCGGGCTGGTGCCGATTGCCAGGGCGGTTTTCGATGAACACATGCCTGATGCTAATCAGATTGCGGTGCCCAGGCCCGCGGTCCACGTCGAAGCGGCCGACCTGCTGCAGGTGCCCGAAGGCGACATCACCCGCAAAGGGCTCGAAATGAACATCGATATCGGGCTGCGTTACCTGGCCGCCTGGCTCGATGGCCTGGGCTGCGTGCCCATTTACGATCTGATGGAGGACGCGGCGACGGCTGAGATTTCGCGGGCGCAGCTTTGGCAATGGGCGCATCATGGGGGGCGCACCACTGACGGCGTCACCCTGGACGTGCCGGCGGTAGTGGCCACGCTGCCCGTTGTGCTGGATCGGTTGAAGGTGGAGATGGGCGAAGAGAAGTTTGCTGCCAGTCAATACACTGCCGCGGCGAGCATGTTCCAGCAGATGATTGCTGCGAAAGAAATGCCGGACTTTCTTACCTCGGTTGCGTACGGGGCGATCGATTAACAACTATGGACCTGCTTGATTCGTTTCGCATGCTCGCCCAGTACAACCGTGCCGCGAACGCACGGCTGTATGCGCTTCTCAGCGAGTTGGATGACGCCGCATACTACAGCAAACGCCAGGTTTCGCTGGGCAGCGTGCACGCGCTGCTGAACCACATGTTGCTGGGCGATCGGATCTGGATGTCTCGATTCGCGGGCGGCGGCAAAACGACTCCTCCGCTGAACACGGTCCTCTGCGAAACATTCACAGAGTTACACGCGGCTCGTTTGGAACAGGATCAGCAGATCGAGACCTTTTTCCAGAAGGCAGATGAAGATTTTCTGCGCCGGCCGCTGCGTTACACCAACAGCCAGGGCAAGGATTACACCGAGTCGGCGCCACTGGCTGTGATGCATTTCTTCAACCATCAAACCCATCATCGCGGACAGATGCACGTGATGCTCAGCCAGAGTGGGATCCAGCCTCCATCGCTTGATCTGCATCGCCTCCTTAATCCATGAGGAGGCTTGCGCTGGCTTTAATCATTGCTCTTGGCAGCGCGACCGCTTGCTCCGGTCAACAGGATGCGCTGGTGGGTGTGATCGACATTCACGCACATTCCGCGCCAGACAGTGTTCCCCGATCGATCGATGCACTGGATCTTGCTCGGCTGGCGAAGAGCAAAGGCATGCGTGGGCTGGTGCTTAAAAACCACTACGAACCCACCGCCTCGCTGGCGTACGTGGTGCGCAAAGAGGTGCCGGGACTTGCGGTGTTTGGCGGGATCGATCTGAATTTGTCAGTGGGCGGGATGAACCCGTCCGCGGTCGAGCACATGGCGGCGATCACCGGCCACTACGGCCGTTTTGTCTGGATGAGCACGTACGACACGGAACAGCAGGTACGTTATTCCAAACAGGACCGCCCCTTTGTGCGTATCTCGCAGGATGGGCAGTTGCTCCCTGAGGTAAAGCGAGTGATCGCGGTGATCGCCAAAGATGAATTGGTGATGGCTACGGGCCACCCGGCGCCAGAAGAAGCACTGATGGAAATCCGCGAGGCACGCGCGCAGGGTGTGAAGCACATGGTGGTGACGCATGCCATGATTGCCCCGATTCATATGTCGGATACGCAGATGAGAGAAGCGGCGAGGATGGGCGCTTACATCGAGTTTGTTTATAACGGTGTGTCTGGGCGCGAGAAGGAGTTCACGTTCAAGGATTATGTGCGCGCCATCCGGTATGTCGGGGTGGAACATTGCATTCTTTCGAGCGACATGGGGCAGGTTGGGAATCCGTTGCATCCGGATGGGCTGCTTGCGTTCTTTGCCGGGCTAAAGAGTGAGGGTGTGACGGATGGGGAGATTGCCCGTATGGCGAAGGAGAACCCGGCTCGGCTGCTCGGTCTTCCTTGAGGGTGCTCATCCGGCATGTCTGTTTCTTCGGGGGTGGTTACAGAGAGAGGGTTCGGGATGGAGCGCTGTGAATTCCCACATCTCCCGACTGGAAAACGTCGTGAGATATGGGGCACCCCAGTCCGTTGACGGACCCGGATTACAAATCTACTCACTTTGACTACCATCTCGTGTGGAAACAACGAAGAAAGGTCGCGCCCCTCGGACAACCGGGGCGCCCCAACGGTACCAGAAGTTGTTGTGGGTTGGGTCCGGGACATTCGGGTTGCCTTTCAGGGTGCGGTCATTGTGTTGTTGGCGCGGTCTTCATCAGGTAGTACGTGATCGGGATCGACTTTTACGGTCTTGATGGGCTTTTCCCCGGTCCAGGTTAGGTCGGCTT
>CAZZVD010000312.1:0-5538 GCA_964657465.1 uncultured Acetobacteraceae bacterium
CCGGTATACAGGGCCATGCCGACTGTGCTGGTCGCAATCTCCAAAGTCCCGCTGAACAGGAACTGCCACACGAACAGCCAGGCCATCAGGCGGCCCAGGCCTTCACGCCCGAAACACTCCCGCAGGTAGTTGTAAGAGCCGCCAGAGCTGGGGTAGGTAGTGCCCAGTTCGGCAAACACCAGGCCGTCGGCAATGGCAATCACCGCGCCCAGAAACCAGCAGATCAGCGCCTGCGGTCCCCCCATGGCGCCAAGGATCGCGGGCACCGTGATGAACGGGCCCGTCCCCACCATATTCGACATGTTGATGGAAATCGCATTCAGCAGTCCAAACTTCTTGGGCAAGACGGCTGTACGCGTTAGGCCGGTCTCGCCCGGCGGAAGCTCATGATCTACGTTGGACATGGGTGGAGAGTCCAATCTAAACCATGCACAGCCCGGCAGCCCGAACCCGAGCCGTCCATCAGCCTCGCCACCCTGGCACTATGAGAGCTTGCGTCTTGGCCTGGAGATCAACGCGGGCATCGCAGGCGACACCGTCATACTCGAAGATCCATTGCGCAGAGCGAACCCGCAGGATTCACGCACACACAGCTGCGTCGCTATCTTGTGCGTAATCGCCGGGCGATCCTTGCCCTCAATCCGATCGATCAGCAATTCCGTGGCCAGGCAGCCTACTTCGTACTTGGGCAGTTCCACTGCCGTGATCGATGGGTCGAATAAGCGCAGCCAGGGAAAATCATCCAGGGTGATGAGCCCGAAGTCTTCCGGGCACCGCATGCCCATGTTCTGGGCCTCCTGCATAAACCCGACCGTCATGAGGAAGTTAGCCACCACCACAGCGTCCGGGCGGTGTGGCAGCAGCGACCCCCCAGCCCGGTGCCCCGAGTCGATGCGGTAGTCTCCTTCAAACACCAGCTTCGGGTCGAAATGCAGACCGCTCGCTTTCAGGGCCTTCTTGAAGCCCTGCATCCGGGTCCTTCCATTGCTCACATTCAGCGGACCACCCACCATGGCAATGCGGCGGTGCCCAATGCGCGCCAGGTGCGAAACCGCATCGTGCACTCCTTGCAGGTCATCGGTAATCACGGCTTCGTCCGTCAACCCGGGGCAGGTGCGCATCATGAGAACAATCGGCATCTTCATGCTGCCCACCAGGCCGAGAGTGCGTGCGCTCAGATTGCCGGCAGACTTGGTGAGCAGTATGCCATCTACCCGCTTTGACACCAGCAGGTCGAGGTAATCCTCTTCCTTCTGCAGCAACCCGTCACTGTTACAAAGAAGAATGCTGTAGCCTCGCTTGCGCGCCGTATCCTCTGCGCCGCGCACCAGCATGGGGAAGAAAGGATTCGCAATGTCGGGAACCACAATCCCAATCGCCCGTGTGCGCTCATTGGCCAGGCTCTGGGCGAGCGAGTTGGGCCGGTAGCTAAGCTTGAGAATGGCCGCATCGACGCGCCGCTTGAGCGGTGCGCCGACATGGTTCTTGTGATTGATAACTGCGGAGACCGTGAAAACAGAAACGCGCGCTTCACGCGCGACATCATAGATAGTCGGTCTCTTAAGTTTCGATGACCTGGATCCCCGTGCTAATTCGGCCATGCCTATATTCCCCAATCGAACCAACCGAACGTGAATGCTCAGCAACCCCACCATCAGGGGAATTGCCAGTTAAGGTGCTCTTTGTGGCTCAAAGATACTGGTCAGCAGATCCGCCTTACCGGCGATTCGGCTCAAGTGTGGATAGCGCAGGCCCTGGTGATAGTCCAGTGTGAATTCCTTATAGTAACCGTCGGTGAGCGTAAGTACCTCAATCGATGGTTGCAGCTTCTCTGCATCGGCAATGGCCCGGCGTAGCAGATCGCCGGAGTAAACGCGGTTGTTCACACCGACAATCTTCATGGCGGGCGCCAGGCCGGCACGCGCTGCGGCAGAGTCCGTCACCAGGTCCACCACCGTTCCGTCGGCATCCACAATCAATCCAATGGAGGTCGACAGGTCGGCCTGTTGCGAGAGACTCTCCGCATCCACGGCGGCCTCGTTCGGTTCATCCGTATACATCACTGTCCAGCCCGCCGCAGCAAGGCCTGGCGAAACCGGCTTCGGCCGGGTCGCGGTAACATCCGCTTGCAGCAATGCGTTCCAGTCAAAAGCAAACTCCTGGTTGAGTGCAGTCACCAGGTCGGCGTAGGTGTAGGGTCTGACCGTGACAGCGCCGTCAGGCGGACCGAAAAAATGCGCAGCAAACATATCGAGCGTCCGCTTGCCCTGGCTCCTCTGCCGCATCTCGCTGTCCACCTGCAACCACAGCAGGGGGCCTTCCCGATAGAAATCAGTGGACCGCCGCAACGCGGTCCACTGCTGTGAGGCGGTGTACAGTAACTGTGCGGAACGGGACACATCACTAAGATCCCGCCAACTGCGGCCCGTGCGCACGTCCAACTCTGCCTGCGCAAGCGCCAGCCGGTCTTTGGCCTGGGCCTCGGTTTCCAGACCAGCCCGCGTCGCCAGCACCTCTGCCCAGTAACTGGTGAGCCCTTCGTACACCCATAACAGGTCACCCACCATGGGTTGCTGATAGTCAGAAGTCGCAAGACCGGCGGGGCGGCGGAACTTCCCATTCCACGAGTGGGTCATCTCATGCGCCAGCAGATTACCTGCCTCCGCAGCAAATGCGGGGCTCACCATCCCAAGTTCCGGTACCTGCTCATCACTCGACTGGTGGTGTTCAAGGCCATCGCTCGCGTCCCCGTGCGCTTCCACCAGAAAATGGTAGCTGCCATAGTGACGAGAATGGAACAAAGCGCCCGTCTCTGCAACAAGATTGCGAAATGCCGCAACTCGCTCCTCTGACAGCTTTAAACCTTCCGGCGTTTCAGCAAATAAATCGAGGAAGTGTTTCTGCGCAACGCCACGCGGTGTAATGTCGAACTCGCGCATGATCGATCCACACATCAAAGGAGAATCGATAAGCGTGGTAAGCGAAACAGGATCGAAAGAAAGCGAAATGCCTTGCTGTTGAGGATGGGGTAAGGCGGTAGCGTACGACCAGTGCTCGGGCAGACGGATGGAAGCCGCAATCCTGACGTCGTCGCTCGGCGTGCCGGCAGGATACAGGACCACCTGGTCCCAGTTCACATCTCCTTGTACCAGTGTGGAAGTGTTGCCAATGGCGAAATCGTTTCCGCCTTCGTACGCGCCCACCAGGCTGAAGTCCGCAGTCAGCGTACTCGCGCCCCCTGGAACCGGGACATGGAACCGATACATGTCCAACGGGTCACGAGTCCATGCAAGCGCTTTCCCGTCGATTGTGAAGTTTAGTTTAACCAGGTCGACGATCGGACCGGTCGGCGCGTGATTCCCAGGAATCCACTTTGGATACACTAAGTCCACCGTGTGTGCCGACGACCCAGACACCGGTAAAGTCTCATGCACATACAAGATCTTTCTGGAAATACTGCTGGCGTCGACCGCCAGCGTTACATTGGCCGTCGATTGCTGGCAAAGTCCCGCCGCGGTCGAAAGCCCCAAAGCAAAAAACAACAAACGTCTGCGCCCCGCGCCACAGAGGCATCTATGCATCCAGGTAAGAGGCAATCGTGGTCTACTCCTGATTTAAATCGTTTCAACACGTCGCGAGCCTGCGTCATTGATAACTGTCGCTGTCGCGGAGGGGGAGTGGACAACAGCATTTACCGCTGTAAGACGTGATCGTACCATGAGCTACTCACCGCGCGTGCGTTTCTGCGCGCTGCTCCCTAACCCTCTAATCCGTAACCCCGCTGGCAAAGCGCACTCTATGAATCACAGTTTGTTTGAACTATTCAAGATCGGTATTGGTCCTTCCAGCTCACACACCATGGGGCCGATGCGTGCCGCTCTTCGTTTCGTAACCAGCTTGGTCTCCGCAGGGCTTGTGGAAGATACGGCGTCGGTCTATGTCGATCTTTACGGGTCACTGGCGCTGACCGGCTCGGGCCACGGCACCGACCGGGCTGTCCTCCTGGGCCTGACCGGGCAAACTCCGGAAGAGATCGACCCAACAAAAATCGAGGCTCTTCTGCAAGCGATCCGGGCCTCCAGACAACTACAGTTGCCGGGGCAACACTCGATACCGTTTGACGAAGCGACCCACTTGCTCTTTCATCGCGATCAGATGTACCCAGACCCGGCAGTTGCGTCGCACCCCAACGGCATGCGCCTGACTGCCTCTGATAAGAGCGGTCGTGTGCTTGCGGAACAGGTCTTTTTCTCGATCGGTGGCGGGTTCATCCTTTCCGAAGAAGAGCGCACCGCGACCCCCCAAAAAGACGAGCATCCTATTCCCCTGCCCTATTCGTTTCACAGTGCGGCTGAGCTTTTAGAGAAAGCCGATGGCGCGGGGATTACCATCGCCCAACTGATGCTGGCCAATGAGTGTGCCCTGGTCGAACGGACGCGTTCTGCCGGCGGCGCGGTCACAGCCTCGGCGGAAGACGAGGTGCGACGACGCCTGCTGCACATCTGGCAGATCATGCAGGAATGCACGCAACGTGGCATGGCGACCGGCGGCATCCTGCCGGGTGGGCTCAATGTCCGCCGCCGCGCTTCGCCCCTGGCTCAAAAGTTGAAACTGCGTGGCTCCAAAGATCCCCTCGCACCGCTGGACTGGATCACCGTGTACGCCATGGCTGTCAATGAAGAGAACGCCGCGGGTGGCCGCGTTGTCACCGCGCCCACCAATGGAGCCGCCGGCCTCGTGCCTGCCGTGGCACACTACTATCGCGAGTTTATCGAGGGTGCTGACGAAGAGGGCATCCTGCGCTACCTGTTGACCGCAGCCGCTATCGGCATCCTCTATAAGGAGAATGCCTCGATCTCCGGGGCAGAAGTGGGTTGCCAGGGTGAGGTGGGCGTGGCTTGTTCCATGGCAGCCGCCGGCCTGGTCTCAGCCATGAACGATCCCCAAAAACTCAACATGCCGGCTGCCGAGCTCAACGCCCGTACCGAACACGCGGCAGAGATCGGCATGGAGCACCATCTCGGTATGACCTGCGATCCCATCGGCGGCCTGGTGCAGGTGCCCTGCATCGAGCGAAACGCAGTAGGCGCCATCAAGGCAGTGAATGCCAGCCGCATGGCCCTCAACGAATCAGAAGGCCACAAAGTTTCGCTCGATCAGGTCATCAGGACGATGTACCAAACCGGCCTTGACATGCAGTCGCGGTACAAAGAGACCTCGCTCGCCGGGTTGGCCCTGAACGTCATTGAGTGCTGACGGCGGTGGAGGCAATCAGCGCCTCCACGTCTGCTTTTGTGCGTACGATGCAGCATTCATGACGGCTGAGTTGCTGTTGGGTGCACACCGTGACGCCACCCTTGGGGCACATCTTCATGCACCCGACCTCGATCACCCGTAGCCGCTGCCCCTCTTGGTTATGCTTGGTGCGTTTCCTCAAGCTCTTGCCGAGCCTGGCCAGGCCACTCCGCTTGCCTGCATGCTTCATCTTCCTCTCGCACTTCCGGCAAACCAGAACAATCTGGCCCTTCCATGGCGCGC
>CAZZVD010000313.1:0-5526 GCA_964657465.1 uncultured Acetobacteraceae bacterium
TCTCTGCAAGTTCCTGCTCGACGCGAGCTTTCTCTGCGCCTTCCTGCTCCGCTATCTCTCGAGCGATTTCGACTTCGATCGCGGCGATTGCACCAGCAAGTTCTGGGCTGCCTGCGTAGCGCTGGGCAGCCTCATGCAAGCTCTTCAGCGATCCGTTGAGATTTCCGCTGGCGGCCAGAGCGCGCGCAGTCTCAACCTCCTGCACGATGTCTTCCTGCCGGACACGCGCGGCTTCTGCCTTCTCGTGTTCTACCTGAATCTGGCTGACCTTCTCCCGGGCAACTGCGATCTGCTGCCGCAAGTCTTCGCGCTCCGGGTTCAAGTGCTCACTAGCCAGCAGGGCCGCCAACGCCTCGGCTGGTTTCTGATCGCGCAGTAGCTTGCGGGCTGCCTCCATCACTTCATCGCAGGCCCGCTTACGTTCCTGCTGCTGTTCGAGGGCGCGCAGCACGCCGGTCACATCGGCTTCGATAGCATCGCTCAGGGCGCACACTTCAGGGTCGCCGGCATGCGTAGCGCGGCACTCCCTCCCCCTGGCCTGCACGCTCGCCAACTCATCCGCCGAGGCCAGCGTGGGAATGGACGCACTTAGAGACTGCAGCTCCTGCACGATCAGATCGTGCTCCATGCGGCGGCCTTGTACCTGGGCGCTTACCCGGGTGACCGCTTCCTGCAGATCCTGAAAGTCGGGATGGGCAGCACCCAGTGCCGCAGCCTGCGCGGCAAACTGTTCTGCATCCGTTACGGTTGCAGACGTGCCAACTCGCTGCGCCAGCACCTGCAGCTCACCCATGAGCGCGGTGAGTTCGCGGTTCCGCTTGCCTGCTTCGGCATCGAACGCCTGAAACTGACCCGCAAGCCCTTCATCCGAGGAATCAAGCGCCGCAATCGCACGCCCTCGCTCGCGCACCCGCGAGAGGTCGGCCAGAGAGTGCGCCGCCGATACTTCGCTGGCGAGTGCATGCAGATCGCGGAGGCGCTCTTCACGCTGCTGCAGCCGGCGGGTGACGCCGGATTCTATCTGCTGCAACAGGGCGCCCACGCGTGGGTCAGCTGCCATGCTCCCTGCCCGTTCGCGCGCGTTCTGAAATAAAGCGTGCAGCTTGCCTGTGGGCGTTCCGGACAGATCCTGGGCCAACGAAGTGAGCGTGGCAATTGTTTCATCGCGTTGCCGGCGCAGGTCCTCTAATGCACGCACCAGCTCTTCGCACACTTGTTGCACCGCGGGTTCGAGCGGGTAGGTGGATTTGGCGCTGAGCAGCCGGTTATCCACTTCGGCGAGCGAAAGGGCGTTCTGCGGGTCGGCAATCGACTGGCGCAGTTGCTGCAGTTCCGTGAGGACCTGATCACGAGCATGGACGCGAGCATCCAGTTCCTGCAGAACGAGTCGCGCCACCTCTTTCGCGTGATCGTCCTCCACCTGGTTCTCGTGCAGAGCGTTGCGTAGGGGAACGGCTCCGGCGACCATGCCGTCGAGCGACTCGTGCGCATCGAGCGCAGTGCGCAGCTCCACCGCCCAGGAGAGAATCTGTTGCCGGTACGCAGCCCTGGACTCGGCCTCGGCGCGCTGCAGTGCCTCCTGCCGCAGAGACTCTTCCCGCAAGCGTTCATGGCGCTCCATCTCCGCTTTAGTGAGCGCCAACAGCGATTCAAGATTGGGTTCTCCAGGATATTTTTCGAGCGCCCCAGTGAGCACACGGATGGCCTCAGCGAACTCCCCGTCATCGCACAGAACTTTGACCGCCAGGCTTCGGTCGTGGACAAAACTGCGCCGCTCCACGATGTCGCGCTGCTTCTCAGAGATTGCCCGCAGGCGCATCAGCGTGGGCTCTTCAGGGAAGCGCAAAAGCCCTACATCCGAGATGGTGTATGCGGAAGAGTAATCCCCGGCGTGCAAGGCTTTGTCGATCTGCTCGGTGATCTCTTCCAGGTCTTTGCGTCGCCTTTCCTGCTCCTGCCCGCGCTCAGCCCACTGCAGTAGTTCGCGCACGTTGCTATCGGCGGGGTCGAGTTGTTCGGCGTGATGCAGGGCATCGATGGCGTCGACGAACTTGCGCTCTGCGATGCCGCGGCGGGCGCTATCGACAAATTCCTGCACCTGCAGGCGCCGGGAGCGCTCGGCCAGCTCTTTGTTGACCAACAGCGCCAGCGCGCGCGCCTCAGAATCATTGGGAGACAGCCGCAGAGACTCTTCGATTGCCTCCTTGGCTTCGTCGAAGTCGCCCGCGAACGTCGCCGTTTCTGCACGGTTCAAGGCTTCGCGCACAGCCTTGGCGCGCGAGATGGCGATGCGGATCTCATCGCAGAGATGGATCGATTCCTGGTCATTGGGATCGAGCCGCAATGCCTGGTCGGCACAGGCCAGGGCCTCCTCGTATTGCATACCCGCCAGCGCTATCTGCGCCTGCGACCGCATCTGGATCACCTGCGACGATCGCTGCTGCTGTTGGATTGCTTTGCGCACATCGCGCAGCAGGCGATTGGCACGCTCGTGCTGGCGGTCGAGCTTGGTGATCTCCTGCAGGTGCAGACGGGCTCGCTCCAGGTCTCCCCGATGCAGGGCGGCGTCTGCACGTTTCATGCAGTCGAGGATCGTGATGTCTTTGAGCTCCTTCTGCACCTGCAGCAGGTCGAAGCCGAACTCTTCCGCGGACTGGTACCGGTCTGCGGCCTTTTTGGCCAGCGCCCGGTTCATCACTGCCTGCATATTCGCGGGCAGGTCCTTCACATAGCTTGCGAGCGGCGCCGGCTCTTCTCGCAGAATCTTGACGAAAGTCGCACCCGGGTCTGCTGCCTTGAAAGGCAGAACATACGTCAGCAGCTCGTACAGCATCACGCCGGCGGAGAAGATGTCACTGCGCCCGTCGATCGGCATGGAGTTGATCTGCTCCGGCGACATGTAGGACAGGCTGCCCACCAGGTGCCCGGTCTGCACCAGGGAGGTCTCTGAGCCAGCCACCCTGGATACCCCAAAGTCCACAATCTTGACGATTCCATCTGACAGGCGGATCACGTTGGCCGGCTTGATATCCCGGTGAACGATCTCGCGATCATGCGCGTACTGCAGCCCGTCGCAGACCTGGATCAGGAGGTCGAGTTTTTCCACCAGTGAGAGCGGCCGCCGCTCAGCAATGATTTTGGAGGTCGGCTCGCCCTCCAGGTATTCCATGACCAGGTAGGGGTTGCCATCGTGATCGCCGCTGTCGTACACGGTGACGATGTTTTTGTGATTCAGGCTGGCGGTGGAGCGCATTTCGCGGGAGAAGAACCGCTCCAGCAGACCGTTGGGGTCTTCTGCTTCCGACTGCTTCAGCATTTTTATGGCAACGGTGCGCCCGATGGCCGGATCATTTGCGCGATACACGATCCCCATGCCGCCGGCGCCGATGACATCGACGACGACGTACTTGCCGATCTGCCGGACTGAGGGCTGAACGCCCATGGGGAAACACTCCTAGGCAGGCGTGCACGAGCAAGCGCTCTCAAATGAATGATTTGCGAACATTGAACGGAAACGTAACGAGCACGTTCCTCACGCTCAGGTCACCGTCTTGCGCGGCCTGAGGTTATCACACATTCGTGGTAGAACGCCTTATTTTTGTTCGCCTTAGCCGTGTCTGCGCGCCTGGCCCGTAAGCCTGGTCACGCCGGGCTGGTGCCATCGGGAGATAGTGTCCGTTGCTCCACGATCGTTACGCTTCCACGCCCGCGCGTCCGGTGTGATCAATGCGGTACGTGTTCGGTCGGCCCCCAGCGCTCGCCCACCCACTACGGATGGAGCATGCCCCGCATTTGCGTGGGTTGGAGCACGATCCAAATGCCGGCCGCATAGGCCACGATGCAGCAGCACGAACATCGTTGCCAGTGGGCCAGGCGCCTTCATGCCTTCATTATGAGTTGGCTGTTGGAATAGAGTGGCTGGTCGAGGTCTGTGAATTCCCACATCTCCCGGCTGGAAAGCGCCGTGAGATATGGGGCACCCTGGTCATCTGCCGATCAGGATTGGAGCGCACAGGACTCCCTAAACCTTGAGGTGAAAGGGATTGAAATCTTCCTGGGTGTCGAAGGCGTCGACCTTTTCCACTCGCTTGAGCCAGCCGACGATCGAATAGGTCATCGGCGTGGCGAGGGTCTCGTAGGTGACCTTGATCAGGTAGGAGGAGAGGATCAGGCGAACCAGGGTGGCGTGCGATACCTGGCCGGCAAAGGAGATGAACATGACGAGGAAGGTGTCGATGGCCTGGCCCACGATGGTGGAACCGATGGTGCGCGTCCACAGCCAGCGGCCGCGGGTGAGGATTTTGAGCCGGGCCAGGGTGAAGGAGTTGGCAAACTGGCCTGTCCAGTAAGCGATGAGGCTGGCGGCGACGAAGCGCGGCACAAAGCCGAAGACCGTGGCGAATGCCTGCTGATCGTGCCACCCCGGGTCGGCCGGCAAGGCGACGGCCAGGGCGCCAGCCCCACTCAGCAGGGCGGAGGCGAAAAAGCCCATCCAGATGGCCCGTCGCGATGCCTGGTAACCATAAACCTCGGTAAAGATGTCGCTGAAGATGTAGGTGGCCGGGAAGAGCAGCTCGGCGCCACTGATGGTGAGCGGACCCAGCCGGCATACTTTTTGCGCCACCAGGTTCGAGATCAGCAGGATGACGACGAAGATGAGGACGAGCGTATCGAGATATTTGAAACGAGACATCAGACTTGGTTATAGCGGAAGACGGCGTGCTCCGCCGTTCGGGCTGGGGTAAGCCGCAGCAAACCTGCGTGCCGGCCAATTCCTGATGACCGCGTGGGCAAGGCCGCTGGAGAATTTTCCCGTCATCACATAGGACGGATAAACCGCGTTTGCCGGGCACCGATGGTTCCCAAAACGCGATAAAGTGGAATTGGCCGTACCCGGCCAGTGCGCACCCTGCGCGCAACCAGCGTCCCCGTCGTCTAGCCCGGCCCAGGACACCGCCCTTTCACGGCGATAACACGGGTTCAAATCCCGTCGGGGACGCCAAATGATGAGAGGTTCAGCTGGAAGTCGCTCAATTCCCCATGGAGAATTTGGAGCGGTCAACCGTTCTCGGCCTCCAGCGCGGATTTGTCTATCGAGATCCACGTTCCTCTGCCCATCCGATGCTGGAGCTCTGTAGAGATTTGTGGAGGGCGAAAGGCGCACAGCAGATCCCTCGACTGCGCTTGGGATGACAAGTTGGGGACTTGTGACGTTTGCCGGCATTGCCTGCGGCGTGCAGCAAAGACCGGCGGAACCCCGCATACGCTTGTCACTGAAACGTTGTCACTCAAGCGCCACACGCGGTTGTTACTGAAACGCCACACGCGGCGGTCGGCCAACGCTACTCGCTAGTGCATGGCCGCGCGCCGGCTTACTTCCTTCTCGATTGCGCCCATCTCCTGACGCAGCATTCGCCCATGCTCGACTTTTAGTTCGCCACCTATGTAGACCTGATTGATGTCGCGCTCACCGGCAACCAGCACCAGGTTTGCGTAGGGATCCTCAAGCACGGCGCCCAACCGTAA
>CAZZVD010000314.1:0-5525 GCA_964657465.1 uncultured Acetobacteraceae bacterium
CGTCGGCGGCGGTATGTCCGTGGAGATGCTCATTGCGCGCAGATCAGTTGCTTAAACCGCAGCGCCGCACATGACTGTCCCCATAAGAGCCGACGAGAAGCGGCGAGATGGGCGTCATATTACGACGCGCGCGCAATTCCGTAACTAATGACGGGTGCCCCACATCTCGCTCGTCTTTCGCGAGATGTGGGATTCCACGACTGGCCACCGGCCACTCTCCCATGCCGACAGCTCTCGAAATGAAACTCACATACACTTTGCAAACTGACGGGCGAAGGTCGTGGAATCCCATATCTCGCGAAAAACGAGCGAGATATGGGGCACCCGTCATTGATTACGGAACAGGCCGTAGAAGGCAAGCAAGGTGTGCTCGGCACAGATGTTTGAGCTTCATCTGCCCGCGAGCAGCCACGCTTGCCTCAGCCCGAGATTGTAAAAACGAAGAGCCGCCACCCACGGTGTAGCCAGTACGCAAATGAGAAATATGCTCATAGAAACCAGCAGCAGAGGTTCGCGCCAGGATTGCCATCTGCCAGGGGGGAGAAGGAGGAAGGCAAATGGAAGCAGAGGCAAGAAGTAGCGTGACTGCAATCCTAAAACTCGTGACGAGCCCGGAACGTTCCAGATGAGATATTCCGCGAATGAGATGGCGGCTACCACTCCCGCTAACAGCAGCGCGAGAAGGAGACGGGAGCGCCGGTTCGTCAGCGCCTGGTGAGGCGCTGAGAGCAACACACCCGCGAGCCCTGCCAGTAAAAGCGCGTAAATCCATGCAGGCGGAAAGACGTCGGCTGCTCCCAGAACTTCAGTGCCCTTCACCAATAGTCCCGGCACTTCTCGCGCCGTCCCAGCGACGACTCTCCAGGTGGCCAGGGCCGGATGATGCAGCGCGAACGATAGCTGAACCGCCGGTTCCGCGCCAGGCGAAACATAGGTACCAATTGGGTGGACGAGTCGCAGCCAACCCAGGCACACCACGGTCGCGACGAACACGCAAACCCACGGAGCGAGCGCTCTCCATCTCTCACTCCTCCGCATCGACAAACCGGGCAAGAACACCGCCAGCACCAACAAGAGGTAAGGCGGCCGGGCGGCCGCGCACGCCGTGAGAAGAAGGGTCATGATCGCGAGTTCAGAAAAGCTCAACAACCGTTCGTCGTTGAGCGCGCGAGACAAGATTGCCATGGCCAGCCCGGCCAGTGAGAACAGCAGAGCATCCTGCGATCCGGAGCTATTCAGTCCGAGCACTGTCGGCAGTAAGAGATACGCAAACAGCAACCATCGTGGCTGCCGGCCAAGCTTCAAGGCCAGCCACCCAAAGAGAATCGCAGTCACTGTTGCAGACAACCGGGCGATCAGCAAGCTGTGAAAAATGGTGAGCCGCCATGCCTCGCCGAGTCGCCACCCGCCTGCTTGCGGCAGATAGAGCGCTGGCGCATAAACTGCGGTGTTTTGGAACGTCGCATAGGTGAGCTCCGTCCCCGACCATCTCTGCATTCGCAACCGAGCCAATTCAACTTCAGTCACCCGCCCGTTGGGTCGAGTAGATGCTTTGGGATACTGGTGGACCATGGCGGACTCAATTGCATCCATGGCTCGCATAGTAGTCACCGCATTCGCATCCAGCCATGCACCAGCGGCGTGCGGCAACAATCCCCCATGCCCTATCTGTATCTCGCGTAGCGAGTGAGCCGTTTCATCCGGCCAGAAGAATGGCGGCGTAAGCACACAGAGCTGCACGGAAACCCACAGTGCACACAATATATAAAGAAGCGGCAGGTGGCGCGTGAGGCGCTCAACCCTGCTTTCCGGCACATGGAGAATTGCGGACATCATGGAAGGCTTCCTCAGAAGCAAACCATTGGATGCCGTTCCGGAGCAGAACGAGGACAAAGAACCTTAAAGCCGGGTTCCGAGATGTGGGCATTCAGCGCCTTCAACCGGAACTATATGCCGTCCACCCATCCCCGGTTGCGGCTACTGCACGTCGTCTTTCCACGGAGGAAGACTGCTCGCTGGAGCCTGCGACAGCGCATCCTTAAGAGCCGCCTGGATCTGTGCATTGTGCGGATCCAGTTGCCACGCCTGATGCAGTTCCTCCAGTCCTTCTGACCACTTGCCGCTCCTCAAGAGCGCCACGGCATAATTAGTGCGGATACCAGCGTGACCTGGATCCAGTTGTGCCGCATCCCGGTACCTGGCAAGCGCGCCGCCGAGGTCGCCTGACTTCTCGAGGGCGGCTCCGTCGTTATTGAGCTGTACCGCCTTCAGCTTGTTCTGATTGTTCCGGTCGCGGTTGCGAAGCAACTCTGCCAGTTGCTGCTTAACTCGATCCGCCCCAGCAACATCGCCGCTTTGACGCAGAGCAATCTGTAGTGCGTTGAGCGTGGACTGGTCGGAGGGATCGAGTTCATAGGCTTGGTGAAGGTGGTCGATCGCCGGCTCGGTCTTCCCCTGATGCAGATACTCGGCGCCAAGCCGATATTGAGCGACCGCATCCTTCGGATTCGCAGCCACCGCCTGCGCAAACGCCGTGAGCGCGCCAGGCTTATCCAACAGCTGCGCCCGAACCTGTCCAAGGTCAGACCAGGCGCCGGCAAAGTTGGGGCGTAGGCGAACCGCCATTTCGAATTGCGCGGCCGCGGCGCGCAAGCGGCTTTGCGCCAGGTAAGCCCGTCCAAGAAAATAGTGCGCATCTGCCGCGTCATCACCTTTGCCGATCAAAGCAATCGCTCGCTCCAGGTGCCGGGCTGCAAGAATCATGTCTCCCTGAGCTACGAGCACCTGCCCCAGGTTCAGTTGCCCTACTCCGTAGTCAGGCTTGATCGCGACCACTTTCTCGAAAGCTGCTTTGGCGGCGGCGGTTTCGCCGAACTTGTTGTAAGCCTCGCCGAGTGCGTTCTGGGCGACAGCGGAGTGCGGCCGCTGATCGACCGCGATCTTCAATTGAGCAAGCGAAGCCGCCTTATCCCCTTCTTCCATGAAGAGACTACCCAGAAGTAACCGGGCGTCCGTGTTCCGGGGATTTGTAACAATCAACGTTTCCAGTAGATGAATGGCCTCACCCCGTTCACCATGGGCGGTCAGCTGCCAGGCCTGGTCGAGGGTGGGACCCGCGGTGGGCTGCTGGGCATGGAGCAACGCTGCGGAGAGAATCGCCAGAACGAGGATGCGCATACCGGTCAACGGAACTTCTGCGTCTTTTGCACGCCCGACCCTTCGACCAAAAACACCAGCTGGTCGACGGCAACATTTGTCAATCGCTCCACCAAACCGAGCGGCCAGCGCACTTCCAAATCCACGGAAGTCGCGCTGCCGAGGCCGAAATGCATGCGCGGATCATTCGACGACAGGTACGAAGACTGGCTCAATAACTCACGCACCTGCACCTTGCCACCATAGCGGACAGTCACTCTCGCCCCGATCGCACTTCGATTCGATTTGGTTCCCGTCAGCTTGCACTTGATCCAGTGATCCCGGCTGGAAACATCATTGCGGAGAAGCGATGGCGGCTCGTACAGGTTTACTGTGAGAATGTCTATGTCACCATCGTTATCAAAATCACCAAAGGCGCAGCCACGGCTGCAGTGTTGCGCCAGGGCGCCCGGCCCCGCTTCGGCCGTGATTTGTTCGAAGCGCCCCTTACCCAGGCCGCGAAATACCACCCGCGGGCCCCGGTAAGGTTGGTCTGGTCTGCCTTGCAGCTCAGGATAGATGCCGCCAGTCACCCAAAACACATCCGGGTTACCGTCATTGTCCAGGTCCTCAATGCCAACGCCCCAGCTGATGTAGCGTGTTTCGCTCCCCAGCCCTGAGCGAAACGTATCGTCGTGAAACTCGCCTTTTCCGTCATTGGTGTAGACGGCCGTTGTATCCGCGGCGAAGTGGGTCTTCACGATATCCAGGGCGCCGGCGCACGCCAAATCGCCAACCCCCACGCCCATCCCTGCCTGCTCCATCCCGTCTTCACTCAAGGCCACTCCGCGATCCAGGGCCTCTTCTGCGAATGTGCCATCGTGCTGGTTGCGGAAAAGCAGGCTCGGCGTGGAATCAGACGCGACGTAGATATCAGGCCATCCGTCATTGTCGAAATCAGCGGCAACCACGGTGAGCCCGTAACCGGAACTCGCCTTCTCAATGCCTGCCGTGCTGCTCACGTCCCGGAATGTGCCATCGCCATTGTTGCGATATAGCGAGTGGCGGCCATATTGCAGACCGCGCGGTCCGCAGAACACCTTCTCAGCATTGCAACTGGAGAGTTCGCCGCCGCGCGGCACAGACTTGGTGTCGAACAGCACGTAGTTCGACACAAACAGATCCAGGTGCCCGTCACGATCGTAGTCCACGAACGTGCACCCCGATCCGAAGCGGGGTTCCGCATTCAACAGACCCGCTTCCTTGGTCACATCGGTGAATGTGCCGTCACCGTTATTCCGGTACAGAGCGTTATTCGGGTAGCCAGTCAGGAACAGGTCTTCCAGGCCGTCGTTGTTGTAATCGCCCACCGCTATTCCGTACCAGTATCCGTTGCGAAACAAACCCGATTGAGGCGTCACGTCGGTAAACGTGCCATCGCGATTGTTCCTGTAAAGGCGGTTCGAGGCATCCGCGGCTGGATCGCCATAGCGGGAACCGGTAAGCACCAGGATGTCCATCCAGCCGTCGTTGTCGTAATCGAGAAAGGCACAACCACAGCCCATGGCCTCGATCACGTAATCAGCATGGTTGGGGTGTCCGGACACCGTGACGGCGTGCAAGCCTGCCTTGGCGGAAACATCGGTCAGGCGGGACCGGAACGGAAGGCCCGATCCCTTGAGATGCGGGCCGGCTTTCACTCCACGGGAAGCCATGCCTTCGTTCGCGTGCGAAGGCGCGGAGGGGGCTGTTTGCGCGAAGACGGAGTTGCGGTGCGCGGCGACAGCCAGGGCAGCGGCTTGGATGAACTTTCTACGATTCAGCATTAAAGGGGCCGGTTCCCGGCAATCCAGGAACCTCTATTTGTACCAGTGCAGGCACGAGAGTGGTTCGGAGAATATCGGCTGGAAGAAGAAACCGGGTGGCCCATTCAACCTCTAGCCCGAATTTTTCACCACAACTGTCAGCTTCCGACCACAATGCCCTACTCCCTGAACGGGTGCCCCATTGCGGGTCCCGAGTCCGCCAGGTCAGTTACCTTGATTTGCGGTATCCGCCCCATCTTCGCCGACCCCGGCGTACATGGGTTGAAGATGACGTTTTGTCCGAGGTTTTTAGTAAGTGGAGTGAGAACGTTTGAAGGGCTTCGCCCGTCATCTTCAACCCACGTACGCCGGAGTCGGCGAACATGGGGCACCCGTCCAGGGGTGGGGGCATTGTGGTTGTCTCCGGACAGTTGTGGTGAGAAATCCGGGCTAGCCGGGCTAGCTAATGTCGTGGAATCCCACATCTCGCGAAAAACGAGCGAGATGTGGGGCACCCGTCTAACCCGACGGTCAGAACATCAGGCGCAGGCCTATTTCCAGTTGTCGCCCAGCCTGGTTGCCATA
>CAZZVD010000315.1:0-5510 GCA_964657465.1 uncultured Acetobacteraceae bacterium
GGGTGGGGGCATTGTGGTTGTCTCCAGACAGTCGTGGTGAGAAATCCAGGCTAACCCTAGGCTAACCCCCAATTTGTAATCCCGAGCAATCTGCTTGCAGTGCAAGTTAAGGGCGGGATGACAAGTTGGGGGCTAGTCACCTCTGTAAAAATTCCTGGATGGAGGTTGCAGGCTAGTGGGCCAGGTTCGCCTGCAGTTCGGGCATGAGCGTCAGCTCATTCTGCAAACGAAAGCTGACGACCGACTCCACCGGGATCGAGAGGTCGCGGTTGCCGGTGAAAGCGGCTCCCAGAACACCCGCTCCTCCCCCGGCAAGACCGCCCACCAGCAAGCCGACGCCTCCGGTGGCCACGCCGCCGATCAACATACCCATACCGGCGCCACCGCCGATCAGGGCCGCGCTGCGCTTGCCTTTCCCTTTCTTGGTACGGGAAAGGTTGGCGGTGTCGATGCGATAAGAAGTCCCGTTCACTTCAAGGCGTGTGAGCGTCAAAGCCATCATCGAACGCCCTTTGAACAGACCGCGTTTGTGCGCGACCAGCACTTCGCCGGTGGCCAGGGACCCGGCCGGAATAGCAACGCTGTCGCCGGCCATCACCGGCTGCGCAAGGGTGCCGGTAAAGCGTTCACCCGAACTTACGTGCTTGACGTCGATCGTCTGGTTCAGCCGAACCTGCAGCCGTGTGCCACGAGGGAGAGTCAGGTTGACCTCGTGGGCCGGCGCCGCGGGTAGACCTGGCGCCGCCACAGCCGGCGCACTCGCTGCCCCGGACGAGCCTTTGGCTTGTTCAGCGTTTCGATTGCTGCTGCAGCCGGCCACGGTTGCCAACATTCCGGCAGCGAGGATAGTGACAGCAGCGGAGTTTCGCCAAGCGCGGGGATTTGCGTTCATTTGGGAGCGCCTCTTCAGCCCACGGTACAGCGAATCGCTGAAACAGGATGCAGTACTTTAGTGACAGAAGGGGACCAACATGCGGCACGGCGGTTGGCAATGAGGCGAGGGTCTGGATGTCTAAGTTGTTGAAAGCTGGTCTTTCGCTGGGGATGGTGGCGCTGGCGGTAGCCCCACTGGCAGCACCGGTACTGGCGGGCAGTCATCCGCTGGTTGCGTTGCTGTTACGCGATTTCTTTTCCGGGCTGTGCCATCAGAACCCGGCGCGCAGCTTCCTGGTCTACGGCAAGCCGGCGAGCGTGTGCGTGCGTTGCCTGGGTATCTATGTTGGGGTGGCGCTGGGCGCTATGCTGCCGGCCGGCCGCGCGCTGGCTGCACGATGGTTGCCGCTGGCCCTGCTGCTTAACTTATTGGATGTTGTCACAGCCACGGTTCACTGGCACGGCAATTTGACGCTGTTACGGTTCTCTTTAGGATGGCTGTTGGGTGTAGGAGCCGGCGCGGTGTTGTCTGGCGCGGCAAGTTTCGAAATCGCGCCTTACCTCGCCGACCTGCGGCAGCATATCAACCCACGCCTGGGCTGACTGCGCTTAGTCCCCCTGGTAGACGACCCGGCCTTCACTGATCGTTTTCTTCACACGGCCAAGCATGGTCCAGCCATCGAAGGGCGTGTTGCAGGACCTGGATTTTGTCACGGCAGCACGGAAAATCCACTCCGCCGCAGGATCCAGAATCACAACGTCTGCGAAGGCGCCTACCGCCAGCGTGCCCCGGCCGCGCAGGTTGAGCAGATTTGCCGGCTGCGCGCTGAGCAGGGTGATGAGCCGGCTGAGCGAAACCTTGTGCTTGCGATGCAGCACCTCCATGGTTAAACCCAGGGCCGATTCAAGCCCAGTGATGCCGTTGGGGGCGCGCTCGAACTCCTGCTCTTTTTCATGCGCAGCGTGGGGAGCATGATCGGTGGCGATGCAATCGATGGATCCATCGAGCAGGCCCTCAAGCATGGCGCGGCGATCCTGCTCAGCGCGCAGTGGCGGATTCATCTTGGCATTGGTGTTGTATTCGCCGACCGCGTTCTCGGTCAGGATGAAGTGATGGGGGGCCACCTCGCAGGTCACGTGGAGGCCGTTGCGGCGGGCGCGGCGCACCGCGTCGAGCGCGGCCGCGGTGGATAGATGGGCCACGTGCAGGTGGGCGCGTGCACCTTTGAGCTCAGAGAGAAGGCGGATATCCCGCTCCACCAGGCCGGCTTCCGCGGCTACGGGCATGCCACGCAGGCCCAGGCGGAAGGCGAGAGCGCCGGCATTCATGGAACAGCCGCCTGTCATCCGCGTATCTTCTGCGTGCTGAATGACGGGCAGTCCGGCGCGCGCGGCCGCGGCCAGCGCCTGGTGCATGATCGCTTCGCCAAGAATCGGTTTGCCATCATCGCTGACACCGACGGCCCCTGCCGCTTTCAGCGAGCCATACTCGGTGAGCTGCTCGCCCATGCTGCCGCGAGTGGCGGCGGCGATGGGAAACACGCGCGCACTGGGATTACGCTCAGCGCTCTGCATCCAGCGTGTCGTCTCGACGGAATCATTCACCGGGATGGTATTGGGCATTGCGCAGACGGTGGTAAAGCCCCCGGCGGCAGCTGCGGCAGTCCCGCTGGCAATCGTCTCTTTGTAACCCTGACCCGGCTCGCGCAGATGAACGTGAATATCGACAAGACCAGGGGCGACCACCAGTCCGTTCGCTTCCAGAATTTCAGCATCGGCCTGCTTGGCCGCGCCCGCCAACTTGCCTGGAGGCTCGATCGCAGCCACCCGTCCATCTTTCAGGAGAAGGTCGCGGGGAGAGTCGATTCCGGCGGACGGGTCAACCAGGCGGCCACCGCGAATGAGGATTGCTTTCACGCGCCACTCTTTTTCTTTGCCGCAGACTTCGCAGCAGGGAAAGGCGCAGCAGGCGCTTCCGGGGAAAGAGCACGATGAATGAGCGCCAGGCGGATGCTCAAGCCATTGCGCACCTGCTTCTCGATCACTGACTGCGGACCATCGGCCACACTGCTGGTGATCTCAAGCCCGCGAATCATGGGGCCGGGATGCATGACAATGGCTTCCGGGGCACGGTCGCGCAGTCTTTGTTGGTGTAACTGGTAGCGGTTTGTATATTCCTCGAGGTCTATGTGCACGCCGGTGAGCCGTTCCTTCTGAATGCGCAACATCATGACGATGTTTGCCTGCGCGAGCGCGCGATCGAAGTCTCTGTCGATCGTAATGCCAGGACCGAGCTCCAGCGCGAAGTCTGGCAGCAGTGCAGGCGGTCCGCACAAGATAACCTTTGCGCCCAGGCGGGGTAACAGGAGTGCGTTCGAGCGAGCTACGCGGGAATGCAAAATATCCCCGACGATGCACACCGTGATGCCGGCCAACAGGGTCTCACCAGGAGCTTGCTGGTCGCGGCCGAGGGCCGCCAGCATGGTTCTTACGTCCAGCAGAGCCTGCGAGGGATGCTCGTGCATGCCGTCGCCGGCATTCAGCACGGGCAGGCCGGTCACCTGTTCGAGCAGGTAGGGTGCACCCGAGGAAGGGTGGCGCAGGATGATGCATTCCGCGCCCAGGCCACGCAGGGTGATGCCAGTGTCTTTGAGCGATTCGCCCTTTTCAATAGATGAGGACTGGGAGCTGATCAATGCCGTGTCCGCGCCCAGGCCCTTGGCTGCCAACTCGAACGAAGTGCGGGTCCGGGTGCTGGATTCGTAGAAGAGCAGGGCGACGCGGCGGTGCGCCAGACGCGTTGCTCGGGCCAGCGGCGGTTCCCCTTCGAGCAGGGTGGCCAGCGAAAGAATGTTCGAGACATCCTGCACGGTCAAGGCAGTGACCGAGAGCAGGGACCGGTGGGCGCTCGTTGAGTCCGGTGCCGACGCGGCAAGGGATGGCTTCGGGATGGCAGTGGGAGTGGGCATGCGGCAGGCTGCTGGATCCGGTTTCCGACTAATCTACGCGTTCCACCAGCAGAACCTTTTCTTCACCATCGATTTCCTGCAGCTTGACTTCTACGATTTCGCGCGCCGTGGTTTGCACGTGGCGGCCCACGAAGGTCGCCTCGATGGGTAGCTCACGATGGCCGCGATCGATCAGCACCAGCAACTGAACACGCCGGGGGCGGCCGTGATCGAAGAGTGCATCGAGAGCCGCGCGGATGGTTCGGCCAGTGTAGAGAACATCGTCGACGAGGATGATATCGCGGCCGGCGATGTCGAAGCCGATGGCGCCAGGCACCACCACGGGGCGAACGTCACGGGTGGACAGATCATCACGGTAAAAGTTGATATCCAGTACACCGGTGTTGACCGGTGATTTCTCGATCCCACCGATCATGTGGCCTAATCGCTCAGCCAGCGGCACGCCGCGGCGCTTGATGCCAACCAGGCCTATGTTCTGGCCACCGTTGTTTTTTTCGATGATCTGATGCGCCAGCCGAATGAGCGTGCGCTCAATTTCCGATGCTGACATGAGGCGGGTTTTTTCCCGCAGCTCAGGGGTCGCGCTCACGTTTGCTTTGCTCATAATTGCTCTGGCCGGATGATACGAGGGTTAGCGGGATTTTGCCATTATCCGTTGCTGACGGGGGTCTTGCGGGGATTGAGCAGCCGTACGCCCAGGGCTCCGCCAATGGCCGAAAACAGGATGATGCCCACCGACGTGGTGGCCGCGTTCAAGAGGGTATAGGCTGCGCGGCCATCCGGCGACATCAGGAAGTGCACATAGGCTTGCCACTGCGCCTGGGCGTCCGGGTTGGTCTGCACCAACGCAGTGGATTGCTGGATCACCGCGTCATAGAACTGGTCGATGGCCGTGCCCTGGTGCAGCACGTAGCGTTCGATGACACGCCAGATGGCGGTGGCAATCACGGAGCTGTATGCGGCGATCAGGCCGGTGATGGCGCCGATGCGCACGCCGGAACGGGTTTCCAGAATGAAGGCGGGGGCGCGCCGGTGATAAAGGACGATCGCCAGGACAGCTCCGCCCACAACCCACAAGCAGCAGCCCCAGGACAGGACAGACACAGCGCTTAGCAGCCCGGCCGGGACCGCCACCACCAGGGCCGCCAGTATGGCGTCTTTCCAGGAGATACCCTGGGCCCGTGGCATCGTGCCCGCGGAGGGCCCGCCCTGGTGTTCGCCCTCGGTCTCGTCCTGCTGCGCAAACTTGAGTTGCGGGGAACCGCAGACGGGGCAAAACAGTTCTGATGCGCCCAGGGTCGCACCACATCGATGACAGAGCAGACTCATTCCCTTTTGAAGCTATCTCAGGGGCGACCGGAGTGCAATCGCCGCGGCCTGCGTTCCCGGGCACTTCCCATACGTTGGGGCGGAAGCAGTGAACCGGGTGCGAGACGGATCGGTCTGGCTGAGCGAGCGGAGGTCCATGTCCCCCATTCAAGCCAAACGCGGCTTGAATAGGGGACATGAACCCTCTCGTCCAGAGCCCTTTCCAGTTTGTCCAAGAGGAGTGAAGCCGTGCGGATGACATTTAGAGCTGCTTGCTTCCCTTTAAAACAGCTTAGCCCGGATTGCTCACCAGTTGGCCCCCACCTTGTCATCCCGAGCGCAGTCGAGGGATGACAAGGT
>CAZZVD010000316.1:0-5457 GCA_964657465.1 uncultured Acetobacteraceae bacterium
TCACGGCAAGATTGTAGATCGCATACGCCAGTATCTCCGCGGAGGTGCGAAGAACGCTCTGTGCCAGGGGTTCCCGCTTCGCCGAATGATCGAATATCTCTGGGGCGATCAAATCTATTGGGAGCGACCAGCTGCAACAGCCGTCCCAGGCAAGCTGCAACCGACGCTCGGTTTCACTCGTGCTGTGCTCCGGGTAAAGCTAGATACGTCCGCCGGTAAGCTGGATTGATCGACTCAAATGCCATAGGTTTTACCTTCACCGCAGAACCCTATTTTGCTTTGAGCGGGCCGTCTAAAGTCAGTGCAGGCACATCAACCCATCGGCGTTCAGCCCAACTCTGCAAACCGAGCTCGGCCAACTGGACGCCCTTTGCGCCTTCCAGCAGATCGAATTGCCAGGGCTTGTTCTCAACCACGTGACGGATGAAATCTTCCCACTGCAGCTTGAACCCGTTCTCAAACACCTGCGTATCGGGTACCGCATCCCATTGCTGGTTGAATTGCATGGTCTGCGGCACGTCCGGGTTCCACACCGGCCGCGGCGTGTTCACACGGTGCTGCGTGTAGCAGTGGGTAAGGCCCGCAACCGCCGAACCGTGGGTACCATCCACCTGGAAAGTCACCAGGTCGTCGCGCTTCACACGCACCGTCCAGGAAGAGTTGATATGCGCAATGATGCCGCCTTGCAGCTGAAACGTGGCATACGCCGAGTCGTCAGCATCGGCTTTGTAGGGCTTTCCGTTTTCATCGAATCGGTCCGTTATGTGGGTAGCGCCGAGACAGCTAACCGCTTCCACTGCACCGAACAGGTTGTCGAGCACGTATCGCCAATGCGGCAGCATGTCCAGGATGATGCCTCCGCCTTCTGCCTTGCGATAGTTCCAGGAAGGTCGTTGCGTGGGCTGCAAATCACCCTCGAACACCCAATATCCAAATTCGCCGCGAACGGAAAGTATCCGCCCAAAATAACCCGCATCCTTCAGCATGCGCAGCTTGCGCAGCCCCGGCAGATAAAGCTTGTCCTGCACAACTCCGCTCTTGACGCCATGAGCCGCCGCTAGTCGCGCCAGGGTAAGAGACTCTTCCAGAGTTTCAGAAAGCGGCTTCTCGCAATACACGTGCTTGCCGGCCTCGATGGCCCTCTTGAGGAGGGGCACCCGCATTTGAGTCGAGCCTGCATCAAAAAAAATGGCGCCCTGCGGATCGGCAAGCGCGGACGCAATATCTTTGGCAACGCGCTCGATGCCGTGCCGCTTGGCGATGGCCGAGACTTTCTCCAGGTTGCGCCCGACCAGGATGGGATCGGGCATGGCGCGATCGCCGTTGGCGAGAGCTACCCCGCCCTGTTCCCGGATAGCCAGTATGGAGCGCACCAGGTGTTGGTTGTAACCCATGCGGCCCGTGATGCCATGCATGATGATGCCGATGCGATGCGTAGTCAATCTGTTCCGCCCCGAAAGTTTGTAATTTGGTTGTTCAAGTAGCGTTCTTGAATCGACGACACCAGCAAATGAGCCGTCAAACCCGAAGCTCGTCTGGCCCAACCACTGACCCCAAACGATACAGGAGGCTGGTACCACGATTGCATCTCAGGTTAGCAGCGTGCCCATCGCTAAAGGAAGCTGGGCCGAATGCCTTGGCTTGCAAGGGGGCATTTGCCGCGTAGCAATCACGTCAGCCGCTGGTTTACCGCACGGTCTCACTCGGCAATCGACGCGCGGCGATCCATGATGCCCGAGAGATCGGAGTTAGCCAACGCTCTTGCCGAACGGAGCGCCGCATCAGCTCACGGGGCGCTGGTTTGTTCGTGAATCGTTCGCTCGTACTCTGAGTAGGGCGGACTGAGCAGGCGCATCCTGCCGCGCGTGCATTGTTGCGCCAGCGAAAGGCCCGGTTCCGACAGGGAGACTTTCAGCCGCAAAACTGTTGTGCGTTTGGACTGATCGTGGCGGAATGCTCCCGAAGATCGCTCAGGCCGTAGTTGGCATAAGCGAAATTTTCGTCTGCAGAAGACCCTGCCCAGTCGGCCTCGTGCGGCGATACGTGCGGATGAACTCGCGCGTGAGCCCATACCGCTGCCCATCTGCAAGACCATCCGTCCCAACTAACGCGTATGCAGCAAACACCGATCGCCGGCATGCACATCAGCTCGCTATACCTGGAGCGCTATGCGGTTATTGACGCCGGGGTGGTGGTGCATCAGCCCGGCAGCCAATTCTCCTAGGCGGCGTGTTTCCTGCAACCAACACGAGCTCGGACCTACCGATTTTTCCCTTGAAAATGTGAACCGGCTGCGCTCATCCGAATGATCTGCGCGATAATGAAGAGCACACCGCGCCACCACAATGCCAGAACAGAATCGAATCGCAGATACTCCTCTCTCTCGCCGCCGCTTTTTTCGCTGGACAACCGCCGTGGCCGCCGGCCTGGGTCTTCCAGACTGGTCGCGACCGGCGCAAGCCGAGTCGAAAGCAGATGGGGAAGACTACTACCAGAAACTAGGCGTTCCCACCATCATCAATGCAGCCGGTACCTACACCACCCTGACAGCAGCCTGCATGCCTCCTGTAGTGGTGGAAGCCGTGCACAAAGCAGCACTCCATCCTGTGCGTCTGCATGATCTGCAGATCAAGTCAGGAGAGTACATCGCCAGGCGTCTGAAGTGCGAAGGCGCAGTGGTGACCTCAGGCGCGGCCGGCGCCATTACCCTGGCCACAGCCGCCTGCCTGCAGTACGCCAACAACTGCTCGCCCATGGCCATGCCCCAGTCGATCGAGGGAATGAAGAACCAGGTGATCGTACAAAAGGCACACCGCTATGGTTACGATCACGCCATCTTCCTCTGCGGTGCACGCATCACTGAGGTCGTTACCCTGGAAGATTACAAGCGCGCCTGCGCTGCGGGCAACGCCATCATGACCAACTTCTTCAACGCAGCTGAGGAAGAGGACGGCGAGGCCGGCACGGCGCAGATAGGCCGGGAAGAGTGGCTCCGCGTTGCGCATGAGCACAACATTCCCTGCCACCTCGATGCCGCAGCCGACATGCCCCCAATCGCCAACCTCTGGAAATACACGGGGATGGGGTTCGATCTCGTTTGCTTCTCCGGTGGCAAAGGCATGCGCGGACCGCAAAATGCCGGTTTGTTGCTGGGCAAGAAGCACCTGACCGATCTCGCCCAGGACAGCAACAACCCTAACGAAGGCGTAGGCCGCGGCATGAAAGTGGCCAAGGAACAGATCGTCGGCATGGTGGCTGCGGTGGACTGGGTGCTCTCGCACACCGAGGAATCGATGCAGGGCGACTATCAAAAGCGGGCCGACCTGATCGCCGCCGCGCTCAAAGGCATACCTTCGGTGACCACCGAAACCGTAGTGCCGCGCATCGCCAACCATGTACCCCATTTGTTAGTACGCTTCGATCCATCCGTCCGTGGCGTAACGACGCCAGAGATTCTGGCGGCATTGCGCGCGGGGAAGCCCTCCATCGAACTGAACCCGAACAGTGGCCAGCCTCCCAACCAGGGCATCCCGTCGAACGCCAACACTCTGGTGGTTGGAGTATGGATGCTGCAGCCGGGAGAAGACGCCATTGTGGCTCGCCGCCTGCATGAAGTGCTTACGCGTAGCGAAAAGTCCTAGACACGAGGAGTGTTCCGTTGAAAAAGCAAATGCCTGAAGTAGAAGACAAGCAGAATGGACTGGTGACGCGGCGCGATCTGCTCAAGCAAGCCGGTGTGCTAACCGCTATGACCGCCGCCGGGCCACTGGCATCCGCATCTACGGCCGCGAGCGGACCCGAAACCACACCGTCGCTCGTCGATTCTGGAACACCAGCAGATAACATCTACACCCGCATCGGCGTCCGTCCGATCGTGAATGCCCGCGGAACTTTCACCATTATCTCCGGCTCGCAATCCTTGCCAGAAGTAAAGCAAGCCATGTTCGAGGCATCGCACCATTATGTGCAGATGGACGAACTGATGGCCGCCGTCGGGGCAGAAATCGCCAGCCACATGGGTGCGCCCAGCGCCATCGTCACCACCGGCTGTGAGGCCGCAATTGCACTCGCCACGGTTGCATGCATCTGCGGCACCGACCCGGAGCGGGCACAGGCAATGCCGTACGAGAAGGCGCGTAACCAGGTCATCATCCCCAAGCACTCGCGCAACCCTTACGACTTCGGCGTCCGCATGTCTGGGCCGGAAATCGTTGAAGTGGAGACTGACGAGGAGCTTCGTTCCCGGATAACCGATCAAACCGCCATGATCTACATGCTTTCCCAGCCGCGCTCCTTCCAGGAGCCGCTCTCCATCAAAACCATCTGTGCCATCGGAAAAGAAAAAAACATCCCCGTATTCGTGGATGCCGCGGCCGAGGAACCGCTGGCCCCAAACATTCACCTGGCAGCTGGGGCGACGTTCGTCGCCTACTCCGGCGGCAAATGCATGCGCGGACCGCAAGCAGCCGGCGTGTTGCTTGGCCCCAGGGACCTCTGCGCCGCCGCCTTCTGGAATGCGGCGCCCCACCACAACTGGGGACGAGCACTGAAGGTAGGCAAGGAAGAAGCGATGGGCATGTTAGCGGCCGTGCGGCAATGGTACAAGCGCGACCACGATGCGGAGCAGAAACAATGGCTGGCCTGGAACAACTACATAGCCGACGCCCTGAAGGGGATTCCTTCCGTAACGACCAAGATAAATCCGCCCGAGGAGGACCTCTCCAATCGCTCCTCAACACTCGACATTCAATGGGACGCCACCAAGGTAGGCATAACCGGCACCGAGTTGGTAGCCAGGCTGGATAAGGGCACGCCCCGCATCCTGGTGGTGGGTGGCCGGGGCAGCCGGCCCGACAAGATGGAATCCTCCATCGGCATCATGCCTTACATGATGCTGCCCGGCGATCACAAAATCGTCGCAGAAACGATTGCGAAGTACATGCGCAATCCAGGACACTTCGAAAATCCGCCCGTGTACACGGGATCTCCGGTAGATGTCTCGGGTACCTGGAAGGCAACCATCCAATATGTGCGCGGTGTAGGCGAGCAGCAATTCATACTCCAGCAGCAAGGCAACAAAGTCAGCGGCGAGCAGAAGGGGGAAATCTTCGATGCGAAGTTTGACGGCCATGTCGACGCAGACCACGTGGTGCTGACCAGCATGATGCCCGCGAACGGGTATGAAGTGAACTTCGTCTTCAGCGGTGTAGTGACCGGCAACAACTTCTCAGGAGACGTGAAGTTGGGCGAGTACGGCGCCGCAACCTTCACTGCTGTTAAAAGCTAGTCGACTCAGAAGTTCATTTGACCGATCAGTAACAACCTGGGTGGCCCATGTCTCACGACGTTTTTGTCAGGAGACTTGGGCCACCCAGAAATGAGTTTTTTTTCAACCACAAGCCCTCGTCCAATCTATCCCTACCCCCTCCTTGTCATCCCGAGCAAGTTTGTCACCCG
>CAZZVD010000317.1:0-5414 GCA_964657465.1 uncultured Acetobacteraceae bacterium
CTCGGGATGACAAAAGGGGGGGAGGCTGGATGACATGGGTGGGGCTTGGTTGACATGGGAGAGTTGCCGGTGGGGGTTCTGTGAATTCCCACATCTCCCGACTGGAAAACGTCGGGAGATATGGGGCACCCCAGGCTGTTACGGGTTACGGTTTGATTTTTGGCGTGCTAGGGAAAGGTGACGATCGTTACCGCAAAGGGCGCCAGAGTCAGTTGATTGCCTTGCTGTTTTCCGGTTCTTGCGGCGCCTTCACCGCTCGCCTGGTCCACCGTCAGTAGCTGGCCGTTCTCCGCACCCGCGGGCAGCGTCATATCGATGCTGCGATTTCTCTTGTTGAGCAGCAGCAGCTTTTTTCCGGTCGCGGTAACAAATGCCTGGGCAGTGACGTCTTTTCCATTCGTGGCTGTGGTGGTGACCAATTGATCGCCGGGATGGAAATTATCCTTTAGCAAGCGGAGGACCCAATAGCGCGCATTCGGTTTGCTGTTGTTCCAGTCAATCATCGAGACACTGGGAAATTGGGAGGGATAGCCCACCAATTGTGACTCGCCAATCACGTCGATTCCCTGCCTGGCCAACTCGGCGTAGAGATAAGCGTACAGCGAGCCCGCGGCATTCCAATAGAGTGCGGGGATCTTGTCGGGATGCGCTTTCTTGTCGTGGATTTCGTCTTCGTCGGTCGTCAGGATGACCCCGAGTTCGTCAGTATCCGTTTTGGTCTGCGGAGATAGCCGCTGCCGAATCGCGTCGATGTACCGCACGGAAGCCAGAAAGCGGTCCGCCTGGTCGAAGAAGGTGTATTGCCAGTTGTTGATGTCTTCCGTCGCTTTGGGGCTGGCATAGAAATGATAGGAGACGTAATCGAGAGGGATACCCGGCTTGTGGTTGGCAGGATTGAGAAAGTACTCGAACATTTGCGGATTGGCGGAAGGATCGGCCAACGCCAGCGCCATGAATTTAGTATCCGGGCTCACCTGGTGAATGGCGGCGACGACGGCGTCGTAAATAATCGTGTATTGCTTTGGCGTCATCTTATGCTCGAAATCCACCTCGTTGAGCACCTCCCAGATGGGGAAGTTGTAGTGGTAATTCGAGGTGTGTACTTTGCCGTTCTCGTCGGTAAAGCCGCCCTTGGTATACCAGCTCACAAGCCGGGCATAGTACTCGCCTACCTGTTTGCCTGAGGGATCGTTCATTTCTGTTCCCTGGGTGTAATCCCAATAGACCTGGTTGGGATCGGCAGGGTACGTGATTGGCTTGTCCGTTTTCCATAGCCAGGCAGGAATGGTGCTGAAGTTCATTACCGTGCTGTGACCTTCGGTGGCTGCGAGAAAGTCCTTGGTCATGGGGTCGATTAGAGAGAAGTCCCAGGAGGTCTTCTCTTTGGAAGGTGGCTCCAGTTCGGCGACACCGAGCCGCGGGTAAGGCAGCCATGGGACATAGCGGACGTAGTCCGCACCCAGATCCTTCACCGCCTGGTAAGCGCCATCGTGGATCGGCGAGCCGGGGCGCAACATCGGGTTCACGACCACCTGCAAAGTAGGTGTGGATTTAGAGACAATGACCGTCTTATTCCAATCGACGGTCACCTCGTTCGGCTTGCCGGCCGATTGTGCCAATGCCGCAGATCCGCTGAAGACAACTAAAAGAACAAGTTTTAATCCGGAGATGCGCATGGGTACCCTCGCCAAAACCGCCCCCATCATACAGAACCCGATTTCGATTGGTACAGCACTTTCCTATTGACATTCGCGCATCCCCAACCGGATAGTTTGAGCCGAATGCTCACCCACATCTCACCCCTCCTGAGCTACACGGCACTGGCTTTGTATATGCCGGTCTGCCTGGCGATTGCGGCCCCCGTGACCCGCCAGCCAGCACATCTGGCCTGCGACGCCGCGGTGCAGCCGATGGGCGTCGATTCCGCGCAACCGCTGCTTTCCTGGCAATTGCAGGACGACCGGTTCGCTGCGCGCCAGACTGCTTACCGCATCGAGGTGGCAAGCCAGCCAAAGTTGCTCGACAAGCCGGATGTCTGGGACAGCGGGCGCATCGAGTCTGCGAAGTCAATCGCCGTCGCCTATGCGGGGCCGGCATTAAAACCGGAAACGCGCTACTACTGGCGCGTTGCGCTCTGGGACAAGGATGGAAAGCCTTACCCCATGAGCGATGCCACCTGGTGGGAGACAGGCCTGCTCAAGGAGGAATGGAAGGCGCAGTGGATTGGCTACGAGGAGCCTGAGCACCGCGCCATCCGCCAGTCTGGTGCGCAGTGGATTACGAATAGCGACAAGGGTGCGAAGGGGGGCGACACGCAGCACGACTTCCGCCTGAGATTCTCCATCCCGGGGCAGGTGAAGCATGCGGACGTGTTTGTCGCCGGCAAGGATACTGCTGCTGCATGGGTGAATGGCAAGCAGGTACTGCAGGCGCAGCCGCTGCCTCCGTGGAAGCAGGCGCCCTGGAAGACTTATCTGAAGCAGGACGTTACCGCGGACCTGCATTCCGGCGACAACCTGTTGGCGGTCGGCGTTACGCTATACGGAACTCCCTCCGCCAACGGTATGGGCTCGCCCGATGACGACCAGACGCCGATGAGTGCAAGCCTTTATCTCGAGATGGCCGATGGATCGACAAAGGTGATCGCCAGCGGAACAGGTTGGAAAGCAGCTCTCAACCCCAGGCAAGGCTGGTATGCGCCGGAGTTTGACGATGCCGCATGGCAGCCTGCCATCCCTTACGTGCCGCCCGCGACGCCCATGGGGCAGGAGGCGGTGGGCGAGCCCTGGCCGACTGGTCCGGTGGAGCTTTTACGCCACAGCTTTGCCGTGCAGACACCGGTTATTGCGGCACGCCTATATGTCACCGCGTTGGGCGCATATCGGTTCCAGATCAACGGAATGCGTATTGGCGACGAGGTGTTGGCGCCCGGATGGGACGACTTTCGCAGTCACGTGCCCTACCAGGTCTACGACGTTACCCGGCAATTGAAGGTGGGGCAGAACGTGATGGGGGCATGGCTGGCGCCGGGGTGGTACACGACGCCGCTCATGTGGTTTCGCCAGGGATACAACTACGGTGACACTCCGCCGGCGTTAAGGGCGCAGTTGCGCCTGGAGCACGCGGATGGCTCGGTGGAATGGATTGCGACCGGCCCCTTATGGAAGGCGGATACCTCGCCGGTCTCGCAGGCCGAGATCTACGATGGCGAAACCTACGACGCGCGAAGAGAGCAGCCAGGTTGGGACACACCGCAGTTTACCGGCGAGCAGTGGAAGCCAGTCGACCTGGTGAAGCCACACGAACCGGAGATTGTTTCGCAGCAGTTCCCACCGATTCGCGCCCACGAGGTCTTCACTGCCGCAGCGATCACCAGCCCTGGACCGGGGGTTTACCTCTTCGACTTCAAGCAGAACCTGGCCGGGGTGGCACGATTGCAGGTGCATGGCGCCGCGGGCACGGATGTCCGCTTGCGTTTTGGCGAAGTGCTGAATCCGGATGGCACTCTCTATGTTGAGAACCTGCGCACCGCGAAGGCCACCGATCACTACATCCTTTCCGGCAAGGGCAGCGAGACGTTCCAGCCTGATTTCACCTTCCATGGGTTTCGCTATGTAGAGGTGACGGGGCTACCGGCCAAGCCTGACCTGACCGCAGTGAAGGCGGTGGCTCTCTATACCGATGCGCCTATCACCGTGCAGCTAAAGTCTGGCAGTCCGATGATCAACCAGTTGTGGAGCAACATCCTGTGGGGACAGCGTTCGAATTTTGTCGGCGTACCGACGGATTGTCCACAGCGGGATGAGCGGTTGGGTTGGACTGCTGACGCCCAGGTGTTCTGGCGGGCCGCCTCGTTCAATATGGACCTGACGCAGTTCTCGCAGAAGTTTGCTCGCGACATCCGAACCACCCAGTCGGGAACCTGGGCGTACGGTATTTTCGCTCCCGGAACGAATACACCAAACCCCGGATCCGCAGCGGGTTGGAGCGATGCCGGAGTGATTATTCCGTGGACGTCCTGGGTACAGACGGGAGACACGCGTGTCGTTGAAGAGAACTGGGAATCGATGGAGAAGTATCTCGGAGGCATTCAGGGCGCGAACCCGGATTACCTTTGGAAGAACAGCACCGGGATACCGTTCGGTGATTGGCTTTCTCCTGAAGGGCCCACCCTGGAGCCCTTAGTCGCGACGGCTTATTGGGCCTACGACGTAACCCTGATGAAGCAGATGGCCCACGTTCTTGGCAAGAGCGAGGACGAGGCGCGTTATGCCGCGCTGTTCGACAAGATCAAGGCCGCTTTTCAGCAGGCATATGTGCACGAGGATGGCTCAATCCCCGGCGCGGATAACGGTCCTTCGCCTTTCGGGCAGATCAACAATCCTGAGGCCCGGGCGAAGGGAGGCGATACACAAACCGGATACGTGCTGGCGTTGCACATGGGCCTGGTGCCCGAGGCTTTGCGCGCGAAGGCGGCCGAAAGGCTGATCGCCAAAATCGAGGCAAACCATGGACGGCTCGCGACCGGTTTTCTGGGCACGCCTTATCTGCTTGCGGTGTTGGCGGATACCGGGCACAGTGATCTTGCTTACAAGTTGCTGCTCAACACCGACTATCCGTCATGGGGCTACCTGGTCGATCACGGCGCAACCACCATGTGGGAGCGCTGGAATGGCGATCAGATGCGCGGAGACCCCAGCATGAATTCGTACAACCACTATGCCTATGGGGCAGTGGCTGATTGGATTTATCGCTATGCCGCCGGTATTGACACCATGTCCGCGGATGCCGGCTTTCACACCATTTATCTGCACCCCACATTCGATTCCCGGCTGGGCAGTCTCGATGTTCGCTATGCGTCCTCTTACGGTGAAATACATTCGTCGTGGTCGATGCAGGGCTCGGTCGTGACCTGGTCGGTGACCATTCCGCCCAACACCACGGCACAATTGCCGTTGACGGCCGCCCAGCAGGGCACTTTCACTCTCGACGGTCAAGCGTTGGCGGGGAACCCGAAGCTGCGCGAGGTGAGTAAAGAGCAGGGCAACATAGCCTACGAGTTACCTGCCGGCAGTTATACATTTCGCGTGCAAGCGCGATAGGCCCTGACCGCGGTGCTGCTATTCATGATCCTGACCCCGGATCAGGGTAAGCTCTTTCAGGGAACAATTACTTCCCAGACGAGTGGACCATGAAAGCTGCATGGCCAATTCTGTAGTTCTCACACGCCCTCTGCAGTCCAACGTCGGGTCCGCGCGAATCGATGGAAGGCGCCGTGACGCGGTTGAGCGGGTCAACCTACCGCCGATCTCCGCATCCTGCTCCGCGACTCATCTCTCCCGGTCGACTCTGTTGAGAGAACAAGAGGGTAAAAGCCCTCCCACATCTCCCGACTGGAAAACGTCGTGAGATAT
>CAZZVD010000318.1:0-1985 GCA_964657465.1 uncultured Acetobacteraceae bacterium
TCGACCACCAGGAAATCGAGCTCACCCCACTGCACCTGCTGCAGGAACTGGCGGATGATCTGGTGCAGCATCGGCCCACGCATCACCAGCGGTTTATCGCCCGGAGAGAGAAAACCAACGGAGATGAGTTTTACGCCGTGGGCTACCAGTGGCTCGATCTGGTTATTTGCAAGCACGCGCGGCTGCTGGCTGATGCCCATCATCAACGGCACATTCGGGCCATAGATGTCAGCGTCGATCAGCCCCACGCGGAAGCCCAGTTTTACGAGCGCGGTCGCCAGGTTGACAGCCAGTGTGGTCTTGCCTACGCCACCCTTGCCGGAACCGACTGCGATGATGTTGGATACGCCCGGGATGGTCTGCGGGCCCGGGGGCGCTTGCATGTTAGCCATGTCACTCCTTCAAATTAGCGGCTGGTAGCGGACCTTAAACACCGTGACTGAGCGCTTTTTTCTTGCGCTCCCGCTCCTGTATGCCTTGCTCGCGCCGCCGCCCGGCATCCTGGAACCGGCGTTCGTCGTCCGCTGTCTCGGGCGCCAGCGGCGGTACCAGCACGCGCTGCCCCTGCGGATCGATGGCGACAAACGTTAGATACGCTGAGGCGACGTGCCGCATAGTGCCATCGATGGTGTGCTCCACCCAGACCTTTACGCCCACTTCCATGGACGTGCGGAAGGCACGGTTCAAGGTGGACTTCAGAATCAACAAATCTCCGACATGCACGGGGGCGATAAAGTCGATGTGATCCATGGATGCCGTCACCACATGTGCCCGCGCATGGCGGTAGGCCGCCATCGCGCCTACCAGGTCGATGTAGTGCATCAATCGGCCACCCAGGAGGTTGCCGAGTGTGTTGGTGTCGTTGGGGAGGATCAACTCGGTCATCTCAGAACGTGAGTCCATCGGCTTGCGTGCCTCGCGCGGTGCCTCACCTGGTTTAGTCATGCTGCCGGTTGTCCCCTGCTTCAAGTTTGGACAATTGCGCTCGCGAAAGCAAATGCATCCTCCCGGGAAGGCTTAAAGTAAAAGGAACCTCATGGACAAGATTGCAATGCTCACCGAAATACTTAGCCAGAATCCAAACGACGCCTTCGCGCGCTATGGACTGGCGATGGAACACGCCAACCAGGGCCATACAGACGCTGCTTTGTCTGAATTCGACCTTCTGCTGGCTGCTCACCCCGACTACACGGCTGGCTACTTCATGGCTGCCCAGACCCTGGAAAAAGCGGGCCGCACCGATGCCGCGAAGGCTCGCCTCGCCCAGGGGATCGTGAGCGCGCAACGCACCGGAAATCAACATGCCCTTGGCGAAATGCAGGCTATGCTGTCTGATTTGACGTAAATGCGCGTGGTTTTTGACCAGCACTGGTCACCCCACATGCCACAGCCAAATACGGTGGCGCCCAGCGCTACTTCAACCGGCACAAGCGGAGTCGCAGGGGATCAAAACCACCCTTCGCAGATGCGTTCGCGGCCGGTGAAAACCGCGCATAATAGCAAAAGAATGAAGATTCCATTGTTTCCGCTCGAGGTCGTGCTCTTTCCCGAAGCGGCCTTACCGCTCCACATTTTCGAGGACCGGTACAAGGAACTGGTGAACCTTTGCCTGACCGAGAAAATCGGCTTTGGCGTGGTTTGTGCTCAGCGTGAAGGACTTGCGGTCGTCGGCTGCGTTGCCGAAGTGGTGCGTGTCCTGCAGGACTATCCTGACGGGCGCCTGGATATTCTTTGCCAGGGTACGCAGCGGTTCGAAATTGAAAACCTGGACAATTCCCGCAGCTTTCTGCAGGCAGAAGTCGACTACTTCCACGATGAGGGGCTGCCTGCTTCGCGCGCGCTGCGGGAAGAGTGCACGGCCCTGCACTTTGAAGTGCTCGAACTCACCGGTGGCGAGCGTACACATCGCGCGTTCGATCTTGATAAGCCCGTCGCTTTCCGGCTCGCCTGGGCATCGCCCACTGATCTTTCGTTCCGCCTGGAGT
>CAZZVD010000318.1:2085-5335 GCA_964657465.1 uncultured Acetobacteraceae bacterium
GATTCACGAATTTTCGCTCCAAGGAGCAAACCACATGCCTTCGTCGAGCCGCCTTCCGCAAACGCTAGGGGAACTCAAGAGCAGTAAAGAATTCAACGACGCACGACTGCACCATCGCAGTGTGAAAGACGAGTTGCGCGAAAATCTGATGGCCCGACTGAAGGCAAAAGAGCCCGTTTTCCAAGGCATCGTGGGCTATGAAGATACAGTTGTGCCGCAGATTGTGAACGCACTGCTCTCCCGGCAGAACTTTATTCTGCTGGGGTTGCGCGGTCAGGCGAAAAGCCGCATTCTGCGCGGGCTGACTGAACTGCTTGACGAGCAGATGCCCTACGTCGCGGGCTGCGAGATTCGTGATAATCCCTACAACCCACTCTGCCGCCGTTGCCGCGATTTGATCGCCAGCGAAGGCGACGCTACACCGATTGCCTACCTTCCGCGGCACGATCGCTATGTGGAGAAGCTGGCCACGCCTGACGTAACGGTAGCTGATCTCATTGGCGATCTTGACCCCATCAAGGCGGCGCGTGCTGGCCAGGATTTATCGAACGAGCTGACCATTCACTATGGTCTGCTTCCCCGGGCGAATCGCGGCATTTTCGCCATCAACGAATTACCTGACCTTGCCGGCAAGATCCAGGTGGCGCTGTTCAACATCATGCAGGAAGGTGATGTGCAGATTAAGGGCTACCCGGTTCGCCTGGAGCTGGACATTGTTCTGGCCTTCAGCGCTAACCCGGAAGATTACACCGCGCGCGGCAAGATCGTGACCCCGCTGAAAGACCGCATTGGGTCAGAGATTCGCACTCACTACCCCGCTACGCTGGAAGAAGGCATGGCGATCACTGCCCAGGAAGCCTGGAGCGAGCGCGGCGGCAGCAAAATCACTGTGCCGCAGTACCTGCGCGAGATTATTGAGCAGGTAGCGTTCTCGGCGCGGGAAGACAAGAAGGTGGATAAGCGGAGCGGTGTTAGCCAGCGTCTGCCCATCTCGGTCATGGAGCTGGTGGTCTCGAATGCCGAGCGTCGTGCGCTCATGCATGGAGAGAAGCAGGCGGTGCCTCGGGTGAGCGATCTATATGCCGCGCTGCCGGGCATCACCGGCAAGCTTGAACTCGAGTACGAAGGCGAGATGAAGGGTGCCGACGTGGTGGTACGCGAATTGATCCGCGCGGCCATTGGCAAGATCTTCGACAAGTACTTCGCCGCCACCAACACGCAGCAGATCGAGCAGTGGTTCAATCTCGGGGGCACGGTCCGCATCGATGATGATCAGCCTTCGGAGGCGATCCTGGAAGAATTGAAACAGATACAAGGGCTTTTCCCGCAGTTGTCGCCGTTGTCGGTGAAGGTTTCTGATGCGCCCGAGATCGCCGTGGCGGGTGCGGAATTTCTGCTGGAAGGCATGTACGCCCACAAACGCCTGAGCCGTAATGAAGAACGTGGCTTTAGCGCCCAGGAAAAAACCGCGCGGAAGCAGGAGCGGGTAGAACAGGATCGGGAACGTGACGACTTTCAGGAGCAACGGCGCACGCGCCGCGGCTTCAACTAGAACCGTGTAACCGCCGCTCAGGGGTCTGATGAAACGCATCCGCTATACCAAGTACACCGGTGACCCCGCCTCAGAAATGAGCATGGACGACCTGCTCAAGGCGTTGTCTGACTATCTGCTCGACTCCGGCTTTCAGGATCCATGGTCGCGCTTCGCCGAACTGGACGGCGAGCACACGATGGAGAATCTGAAGGAGGCACTGCGCCAGGCGCTTGAAGCGGGAGAGTTGTTCGATCAGGATATGCAGCAGCGTGTCGAGGAGATGGCGCAGAATGGCGAACTCGATCAGTTGATCGACAAGCTGATCGAGCGCATGGAACAGGAGAACTATATCTCCACGCAGGGGCAGACGGACCCGAACCAGCCCTCCACTGGTGGCCAGGCCGGGATGGCCGAGGGGCAGGTCCGCTTTGAAGTCACGGATAAGAGCCTTGATTTTCTGGGGTTCAAGACCCTGCGTGATTTGCTCGGGTCGTTGGGAAAATCAAGCTTCGGGCGGCATGACACGCGGCATTTCGCCACCGGCATTGAGGCCAGCGGGGCTTCGAAGGCTTATGAGTTTGGCGATGTGCTCAATCTGGATACCACGGCTACGTTAAGCTCCGCGATTGCTCGCGAAGGGATCACGATGCCGCTCAATCTGGAGTATTCAGATTTACATGTGCATCAGTGTGAGTATCAAAGCTCCTGCGCCACGGTGGTGATGTTGGATTGCTCGCACTCCATGATTCTTTATGGGGAAGACCGGTTTACGCCTGCCAAGAAAGTGGCGATGGCGCTTTCGCACCTGATTCGCACGCAGTATCCGGGAGATTCGCTTTCGCTGGTGTTGTTTCACGACTCCGCGGAAGAAGTGCCGATCTCGCAGATTGCGCGGGTGAAGGTGGGCCCGCACTACACGAATACGCGGGAAGGCCTGCGTGTCGCGCAGCGCATTCTCGAACGGCAGCGGAAAGACATGAAGCAGATCGTGATGATTACCGATGGCAAACCTTCGGCATTGACTTTGCCGGACGGGCGTATTTACAAGAATGCCTTCGGTCTTGATCCGCTGGTTGTGAGCGAAACGCTGGAGGAAGTGGCCCGCTGCAAGCGTTCCAACATCATGATCAACACATTCATGCTTGCCTCCGACCTGGGGTTAGTCCAGTTTGTACAGAAGATGACGAAGATGTGCCGGGGGAAAGCTTATTTCACCACGCCGGACACTTTGGGTGAATACCTTCTCATGGACTACATGTCTCGCAAGATGAAGACTATTCACTAGCGCCTGGGGTTCTGAGGGCAGGTTGGGTTCGGACGGCTCAAGCGACCGGTTTCTCCCGTGGCGCGAGTGGCGCGTTAGTGAAAGGCACCACGACGCGCAGCTAAGGATGTGCGGGTCAAGCAAAGAGAGCTGTTCTCTCAGCCATAAGCAACCACCCGCGAAAGCCACCAGGCCCCCCTTGTCATCCCGAGCGCAGTCGAGGGATCTGCTTTGCGCCTTTCTCCTGCACCCATCTGGACAATACCTCCAGGGGTCGGATAAGCAACGGAACCCACCCTTCAGCGGCAACAACTCCCCGAATAATTCGCAGAGAAGCGGGTGCTATTTACCTGCGGGTTCCTCCGCTTATCCGACGCTGGAGGTATTGTGAAACTGGGTGGAGGGAGAAAGGCGCACAGCAGATCCCTCCACTTCGCTTCGCTTCGGTCGGG
>CAZZVD010000319.1:0-5328 GCA_964657465.1 uncultured Acetobacteraceae bacterium
GGTGCCCCATATCTCACGACGTTTTCCAGTCGGGAGATGTGGGAATTCACAGCTCCCGACGGGCGACCTCTCTCCCGGCAACTTGCGTTAGACAGGATCGGAACCCGCCCGCTCCGGGGAGAGTGGTGCTCAGTCCACCGCTTACTACTGCGGTGGAGGCGGGGCTGGCTGAACTCCGTTATTGTCTGGGTCATTCTTGTTGCCCCCGCCGAATAACCTGCCGAAGAATCCCTTTTTCTTCTTCTGCTGGGGCTGCTCTGGCTGGGCGGGACCCGCCTGCCCAGGAGCCGCTGCCCCCTGGCTACCCGCGGGTTGTGGCGGCATAGCCGGCATCCCATTCACCGGCGTTCCCGGGGCTGCAATATTTTCCGGCCGGCCAATCCCAAAAATCTTCTGGAACACATTGCGTTGATCACCCGCGCTCTGGTCGCAAGTCTGCGTGGGCGCGGTGCCATCCAAAAACACTGCATCGTAGTCCTGAGGGCAGCTTGCATCCGCTAGCAGATTCGTCACCTTGTCCAAGCGAACCGTGGACACACCCGGAGGCGTGGGAAACTGCCTGGTGTCAGAGTATTGCGGCAATTGCACCGCATGCTTCATGAAGTCGGCCCAGACAATCGCCGCCGACTTACCACCTTCCAGGTGAATGTCGGTGTAATCGTCATTGCCGATCCACACCACGCATAAGAGATTGCTGGTAAACCCGGCAAACCAGGCGTCGTGCGAGGTGCCGGTTTTTCCCGCTGCCGGTGCCGTGAAGCCAAGCGAGCGCACCCGCGCGGCCGTCCCCGCGTTGATCACGTTCTGCATCAGTGACAGCGTCAGATACGAAACCCGCGGGTCAAGGATCGGTTTGGAGTTCGGCGGATAGTCATTGAGCACGTCCCCATTGGCCGACCGGATCGAGGCGAGCAACCACGGATCGATCTTCACCCCACCATTGGCGAACACCGTGTACGCACCAGCCATCTCCAACGGAGTGGACCCATACGCACCGAGAGCCACGGCCGGCGTGCCGCGCGCGGATTTGATCCCGGCATCCCGAGCCAGCGCCGCTACGTTGTTGTAGCCGACCATCTGCGCCAGCGACACGGTGGCGTTGTTCTCTGAGAATTGCAGCGCGGTGCGCGCCGTGATCTGTCCGGTATAGCGATTGTCATGATGGAAATTGCCCGGAGCGTACCCACCCTCGAAGGTGCTCAGATCGTTGTTGAGCAAGGTCGCCGCTGTGAAAATACCGCTCTGCCTGCCTGGATCGGGCGGAGCCGGATCGGCTGATCCACCAGGAGCAGTCGCTGGCGTGGAGACAAGCTGTTCCGTCACCTGCGGAGTCCACACCGGCTGGGTCAGCACCGTGCCGGCGAGGCTGGTATTGAACGCCGCCGCATAGACAAACGGTTTGAAAATCGAACCTGTTGGCCGCGATCGGACCGCATGGTTAAACTGGCTCGCGCCATAGTTCCGCCCACCCACCAGGGCGAGCACCTGGCCGGTATGCGGGTTCAGCGCCACCAAAGCGACCTGCGGATACGTGATCGGGGAGTTATCGCCCGCCTTCACCCGCCGCGCATGCAGCTTTTCCACCTGCGCGTCGACCTCTTTCATGCCCCGGGCGACGGCTTCGGTAGACACCCTTTGCAGATCCGGATCGAGCGAAGTGTAAATGCGCAGGCCTGACCGGTTATAGGCTGTCTCTCCCAGGCGCTGCACCAGGCGATCCCGCACCAGGTCAACAAAGTAGGGTGCTTCGCCAGCATCCACATTGATGGGCGCCAGACGCAGTGGAGCCGCCTTGGCCGCGATCGACTGCTGCTTGGTGATCTTGCCCGTCTCCACCATGGCATCGAGCACCAGGTTGCGGCGCGCGGTAGCCCGTTCCGGGTAGCGATAGGGATTGAGGTGACTGGGCCGCTGGATCATACCAGCCAGTAACGCGCATTCCGGCAGATCGAGTTGCTTCACATCCCGGCCGAAATAGGTCTGCGCCGCCTGCCCGAAACCGTTGATGGCAAAGCTGCCCTGTTGCCCCAGCGGAATCTGGTTGGCATAGAGCTGAAAGATCTGCTGCTTGTTGAAGCGGTGTTCCAGCTGGAAAGCGATGGCGATCTCTATGATCTTGCGCTTCAGCTTCTTCTCCGGGGTAAGAAAGAAGCCGCGAGCCAACTGCATGGTCAGCGTGGAGCCGCCTTCACCCCGCCGGCCAGCCCGTAGATCGTCACGCAGGGCGCCCAGCAGGCGAATATAGTCGACGCCGCCATGGTCAAAAAAGCGGCGATCTTCAATCGAAGTGACCGCGTTGACCAGGTTGGGCGGCAGCTCATTGAACGTCACCAGCCGGCGCTTGGTCCGGTTCTGTCCCTCGGAAAGTCCTGTGATCAGCTGCGGTTCCAATTCATAGGCGTCCAGCGATTGGCCGCCATCCCCGGAAATCCTGCTGATTTCACCTTTATCGAAGGTGACGGTCGCACCCTGCTCGGAGTGGTACGACTGTGGTCCCGGCTGGATGGTAATGCTGGATGCATTCAGAGCGTAGGTGCCCAGGCGAGACTTGTCACGATCTTCATCCCCGGTATATCCCGCGTCTCGCAGTTCGAGAGCGATCGTGCGGGGCGTTAGCTTCTGCCCGACGCGCAACTCTTTGGGAGCGGCATAGATCCGGGCCGTCTGCTCAAACAGGGGCCGCTGCAGCCGCTCTTCCACCATAGGTCGTGATTGGTAGTAGTAGTAGCCGAAGATGGACTCGCCGATCACGAACGCCAGCAGGAAAAGGCCGCCCACCGTGAGCAGAAGGATATTGCGGACCGGATGCGCCGCCAACTTCGCGGGTGCCATTTTGATTTTCACTGCCAAGTCAATAACTCCACTTTTGCCAATCAGCTAAGTCCGTTTGCGCCATTAGACGCCAGCCACGGCCTGCGTAGACGCTTCCTGTACCACTTCTTTTAGCCGCCGGGGCACATCCGCAGTAACCACGTCCTGGCTGCTCGCGGTCGAGCGGGTGAACAGCTCTACTTTCCCTTCCGCCGTTTTCTTGCCTACATTGATGCGGTACGGAATGCCAATCAGGTCGGCATCCTTGAACTTGACCCCCGCGCGCTCGTCGCGATCGTCCAGCAATACGTCAAAACCCGCTTCTTCCAGCTGAGTTGCCAGCAATTCCGCAGTCGCCGTGAGCTGGGCATCGCCCATGTTGGTAACGGTCACCACCACATCGAAGGGCGCGATGGAAGGTCCCAGCCAGAAGCCGTTCTTGTCATTGTTCTGCTCGATGGCCGATGTCAGGATGCGTTCGATCCCGATGCCATAACAGCCCATGATCGGCGTGACTTCCTTGCCGTTGGGGTCCAGAATGCGAACGCCCATGCTGTCGGAGTAGCGGTAACCCAGCTTGAAGATGTGCCCGACCTCAATGGCTTTGGCCACTCTGAGGGGGCTGCTCTCTTGCGGCGGGCACTGCGGGCACGCTTCCCCCTCGATCACGTTCCGCACGTCGGCCGTCCGGGTAGGCACAAAGTCTCGGCCCGGGGTTACGTTGCGCAGGTGATACTCCTCGCGATTGGCGCCGGCGACCAGGTTTTGCCGGCCTTCGAGCGCGCGATCGAGAATCAGGGTGACTTGTCCTTTAGTTCCTGAGTCCCCGGCAGCCACGCTCTCCAGTCCAATCGGGCCCAGGTAGCCGGCCGGCGCCTTGAACGTGCTCAGGATCTCTTCCGGTTGCATTGGCCTCAGTTCGCGGACTTCGGGGAACAGGCTGGCGAGCTTCGCCTGGTTCAACATGTGATCCCCGCGCAGCAACACCACGACGGGGCTGGCGATCTCGGGGCCGCCGGCCTTCGCTGGTGCAGTCAGGGCCATGTAGGCCATCGTCTTCACCTGGTGCACGGGCGCCAGTTGCAGCAGAGCGCCTACTTCTTCGATCGTCCGCTGACCGGGTGTGTGCACCAGTTCTGGCGTGCCCTGGCCGGTGGCGGACAGGTCGGTGACTGGAGCCAGCCGGGATGTGGCTTTCTCGAGGTTGGCGGCATAGTGGCAGATCGGGCAGCTGGCAATCAGGTCTTCGCCGGCCTCGGCGTAGACCATAAACTCCTGTGACTGCGAGCCACCCATGGCGCCCGAGTCCGCCTGTACCGCGACAAACTGAAGACCGCTGCGGGTGAAAATTGCCCGGTAAGCGGCATCGTGCTTCAGGTAGCTGGCGTCCAGACCTGCGTCATCCAGGTCGAAGGAGTAGCTATCCTTCATCAAAAACTGGCGTACCCGCAGCAGCCCTGCTTTTGGCCGCGGCTCATCGCGAAACTTTGACTGAATCTGATACCAGATCTGGGGTAGTTGCTTATAGCTGCGCAGTTCCTTGCGGGCGATGTCGGTCATTACCTCTTCTTCGGTCATGCCCAGGGCCAGCCAGGCCCCTTTACGATCCTGCAGCTTGAAGAGGTTCTGCCCCATGGTCGTCCAGCGGCCGCTCTCCTCCCACAGTTCCCGTGGGTGCAGCGCGGGCAGGTAGAATTCCTGCCCGATGCGATCCATCTCCTGGCGAACGATCGCCTGGATTTTGTTGATGGAGCGCTGACCAAGGAACAGGTAGGAGTAGATTCCGGCGCCTACCTGCCGGATGTAGCCGGCGCGTAAAAGGAACTTGTGGCTGGCGACCTCGGCATCGGCCGGGGCTTCGCGCAGGGTAGGAATAAACAGCTTTGACCAACGATGCATTCTGGGGATACTTTCTGGAGCGCCTGTCCTGTCTCGCCCTTCCATTCTAAACGGTTGCGATTTGTTGCCCCCGGGTAGCGATTTGCCGCGGTCCTGATGCAAACCTCCAACCGTTTTCGGGCTTGAGCGGAGCACATCCACACTGCTATGCGCTGCTGGAGCGGCGGGTATTTACCGGACTGTCATCAAGTTGGGACCCGTACTTTCTACAATCACCGATGCAATGTATAACGAACCGTTGTCGCTCGAACTCATGCCCAGCAGCTCTGCGGATACCCGCATCCTGCGCCTGCACGGACCCGTCACCATAGGTAACATGTTCGAATTGCAAAAGGTTCTGGCTGAAAATCCGCCGAATCTCACCATTATCGATTTCACGGAATCGCCCTACATGGATTCGGCAGGCCTGGGTATCCTGCTGAATTTCTACGTATCCGGCAAGCGTCACGGACGTTCGTTGCGGCTTGTGGGAGTGAATTACCGGGTGACCGCGCTGCTCGAGTTGACGCAAACACACACCCTGATCAAAACCTACCCAAACGTGGAAGCAGCCGAAACAGCCTCCTAGCCTGGATTTCTCACCACGACTGTCTGGAGACAACCACAATGCCCCCACCC
>CAZZVD010000320.1:0-5301 GCA_964657465.1 uncultured Acetobacteraceae bacterium
AGGGGTGGGGGCATTGTGGTTGTCTCCGGAAAGTCGTGGTGAGAAATCCGCGTTAGGCTTGGGTCCAGGCTGATTGGCTTGGTCGCAGATGCATTGTTCTGGGGATGAAGACGGTAAAAGCAGCCTCGTTCCCTCAATTCGAGAAACTGTGGGCTACTTGCCAACAAGTGTGCCGTCTCATCACGACTGTCGGGAGACAACCAGAATGCACCCGTCCAGGGGTTGGGGCATTGTGGTCGGAAGCTGAGGGTTGTGGTGAGAAATCCGGGCTAGCTATTGGGCTAGCTAGACGGCGTCGCGGGTCAGCCCCTCCGCCTGCAGGCGCCACATGGTTTCGAACAACCCGCCCCGGCTGCGCAGGACATCGGCGGCACCGTCTTCCACGATGTGCCCGTCTTGCATGAGAAGCACGCGATCGAAGGCAGAAATTGTCGAAAGGCGATGAGCCACCGCAATGACCGTTCGATCTTTCATCAGGCTCAGCAAGGCCTTTTGCACTTCGATTTCTGAGTGGGTATCCAGGGCGGAGGTGGCCTCGTCGAGTATGAGGATGTTCGCCCGTTTGAGAAACGCGCGTGCGATGCCCACGCGCTGACGCTGCCCACCCGATAGCTTCGTGCCACGCTCTCCAACAATGGTGCGATAGCCGTCGGGGAGCGCATCGATGAAGGTACTGCAGTACGCAGCTTCTGCCGCGGCCATGACTTCTTCATCCGTCGCGTCGGGACGGCCGAACCGGATGTTCTCCATAATGTCGCGATGAAACAGGGTGATCTCCTGGGGAACAATCGCAAGGGCGCTGCGCAAGCTATCCTGGGTCACGCTGCGAATGGGAACACCGTCAATCCATATATGCCCTTCCTGCACATCGTAGAGGCGCTGCAGCAGGGCTACCAGCGTGGACTTACCCGCACCCGAGGCTCCGACAATGCCTACCTTCTGACCGCCGGGGATGTCCAGGTTGAGACGCTGAATAGCATTGTGATCATCCTTGCCGTAGGTGAAGCTGACATTCCGGAAGCGAATGGTGCCGCGTCCCACCAGCAGCGTTCGTGCCTGGGGATCATCGAGGATAGCGGGCTTCTGCCCGATGACCTTCAGCGTGTCTTCTATGTGGCCAAACTGCTGCACCATGTCTACCAGTGACAGTGACAGATCGCGCGCACCGTGAAGAATGCGGAACGTTAACGAGCTCACAAGCACTACATCGCCGGTGGTGACGCGTCCGGCAGTCCACGCGGTGAGTGCCCAGAACAGCATGCCCCCGGCCATCACCCACAATACGATGTCGTAAAGCAGACGGGTTTTCTCCATGTACATCCAGCTGGCTCGCTGTGCATTGGCTTCTGTGCCGAAGCGCTCCGCCAAGCGGCGTCGCTCGCGGAGTCGACCGGAAAAGGCCTTCACGACCCACATATTCGTGATCACGTCATTCAATTCGCCGGCTGCTTCTCCTGCATGCTCGGCGTAGGAACGGTGCAGGGGCCGGCCGCGCTCGCCGAAGAGTACCAGACCGGTCGTGATAAGCACCACGAAGACGCCGAGCGCTGCTGCCATGCGCCAGTCGATAGTCGAGAAAACGATGATGGCGCCCAGAAAGTCGACGCAAGGAGGCGCCACGCGCCAGATGACCGTGTTGGAGAGTGCCCCGAAATTACCGGCTGTCGAAGTAATGCGCTGCCCCAGGGAGCCAGCCATGTGCTCAGTGAAGTAGCGCATCGATTGACCGCTCAGCTGATCGAATAGATCGAGGCGCATATCGACCCCGGCGCCTACAGTGGTTCGACAGCCGATCCAGCCGCTCAAGCGCCACAACAGACTTTCGACCGCGATGAGCGCGATGAACACCATGAGCACGCCCCACACGCGGGCATGATTCGCCACATGCGGCCCGCCTGTCATGGCATCGATCAGCAGCTTCATTTCGTACTGGACTGCGACCGAGCAGGACGCGGCGCCGATGACCATGATCCCGAGCGCGAGGAAGTACCACCGCCAGCGGCCCACATAGTGGGTGAGAAAGCTTTCAGGCGTTGCCCCGTCCAGCCGCGGGGCGTTCTGCGGAATTGAATCCGACTGCGGCGCCCCGCCGATGCGGGGAGAGGAAAATTTAGGCGCTTGCCCTGACATGATCGCCTCCGATGCGGAACGGTTGCTCGCGCTGGAAGGGCCAGGCGTTTTGCAGGGCTATCTCTTCACGAAGTGGTTGGTAGATCGCGCGCTTTCCTTCCGTGTCGGGTCCCGACCACAGCCCAACGGGACACTGGCGATCATTCTCCCAACCCGGGTAATCGAGGATGGGGTAGATGCATAGGCCAAGCACCGGCACTCCTGCGGCCATGGCAGCACGCACTTCTCCACACACGTAATGCAGCCAGGCCGCACGGGCACTGCCTTCCGCGCCGGTTTCAGAGATCAGCAACGGCCGACGATAGCGGTCATAGACCTCGCTGAGCAAATCAGCCAGAGGCAGGTAGTCATGGTGTCCGAAGGGGATCGTGGGCCCGCCGTGTATCCATTGATTGTCCGAATAGAAGTTGACGCCGACGATGTCGAGGTACTGCTCGCGGCCGCCGAGTTCCGGCTCGAGCCGGCCCGAAACCAGGTCGAGCGACTCAAATTGCGAAGAACGATATCGTTCTGCTGCCGCCCGTTCGAAAGGATCCTGAGCGTGCGTCATCACGTGGATAACCGGCTCTGCCGAGATGAAGCGCGTCGTCGGCGCTACTTTCCTGATGGCTTCAACTGCGGCCATCCAAGCGCGAGCCAGCTGACGTTTCAGGGCGTTGCCGTTCTGCAGCTGTGCCGGGTTGATCTGACCGACCTCTCCGCCAGCCCAGGCCCAATACGACATCTCGTTGATCGGGCAACAAACGGGGTGGGTGACGTCTTCGCGGCGCAGCATCGTGACGGCCGCTGCAGCATAGCGTGCGAAGCGTTCGATGAACTCTTCGGAGAAGATGTCCAGATCGTCCGGGTAGCCGTAGTGGCAGAGATCCCAGATAATTTGCACGCCAGCCCGCCGGGCGGCGCGCACTATCGGCAGCGCGCTCGACCAGTCGTAGCGGCCGGGTTGCGTTTCGATCAGGTGCCAGCGCAGGCCGTCACGCGCGGTGAAGATCTGTTGTTCCGCAAGCGCGCGATAATCCTGCTGCGCCAGGCGGTCATGCTGGGTCGAAGCCGTGAGGTCGAGCCGCCGCCCGTCGGCTCTGCGATGGGTGGCACATTCGAAGCCTCCCATAAGAAAGCATTGAAACAGGTTCTGCCTATTCATTCATTAAATCAGCTACTGAGAAGTTGAAGCGCTTGGCTCCCGATGCCATCGTTCCCATCATGCCGTGAGATGCAGTATCGCAAGCCCGCGTTTGGAGCGGCTACCCTGTGCAGGGTGGCAAATTCTGCAAAGCGGGCTGTGACCGAGAGCTTTCTTCGTAGTTGGGCAAATGCGTACGAAGGTGTGGGCAGACCGGTCACCCTTAGTGGAAGCGGAACAGGTCGGGCGGAAACCCTGACATTCTCACCTCCCGATGGGCTGCTACAATAACTGTTGTTCAGGTGTGACACAACCCATGTCGCTTTTAAGCAGAATTCCATTCGTCGGATGTGCACAGGCCGCGAACGCGGTGCTTTTGGGCGTAATCATTTTCGGCATCGCGGCCGGTCCTTCTCGCGTTCTATCGGCGGAGACGGTTCATCTTTGTTGCACACCGGAAGATTGCATCAAGGGATATCGAGTAAGGCCAAACCTTGTACTCAAAGCGAGAACCCACATCATTGGGTATATTGAGCTCCCTGCTGGTGGGCCTTCGAGCTACACAAGAGTTGAGTTGCGGAAGTGGATTTCGCCAGGACGGCAGGTTTCGCTCCGAAGCGTAATGACGGACGCGTATGGCCGGTTCGACGCTGGCCAGGTGGAGAAGGGCCGGTATCGTTTGCTGCCGTCGGCGGTGAACTACATGAGCGAGCCGGAGCACTTTGCCTGCCCGGCAGGCGAGTGTGACCTGCAAATCCTGCTTCGGTCCACCACGACGGACACGGTCCAGGCCCAATGCCCGGTTCGGTAGGCGCGGCGGTCGTGAGAGCTGTTGCATCCTTGTTGGCCTATGCGAAAACATTCCGAGCCGGGTCCGAGGGACGGTAGAGCCAAATCCCCGTCGGTGCTTTCTAAAGGCCCGCGACTCCTCCGCAGTTCTGGACTTTCATCCCGTGCACGTATACCTCGGATCAACGACACAACGCCCGGTTTTCTGCCGTCATCCAAAACGAAGACTCGGGAAGTTCTCCGGTCTCTCCTTGCCGTGGGTTCGCCGCAAGCCCGGTTCAACGTCACTTGCTCGCCCATGCATGATCGGTTGCCACATCGCTGGCCTGGTCTGACCGATTTAGCTATCCTGGCCCGCACACAATCCATGAAAAGAAGGTAATTATGGCGATCAAAACCGCAGACGATCTATTTCTTGAACAATTGAAGGACATCTACTCGGCCGAAAAACAAGCGATTCGCGCTTACCCACGCCTGGCAAAGGTAGTGGCATCCGACGAACTTAAACAGGCGCTGAAACAGCATCTGGAAGAGACGAAGGAGCAGGTGGAGAGGCTGGACCGCGCTTTCGAAATTTTGGAAAAGCGCGCCGGTGGCAGAACCTGCGAAGGGATGAAGGGCTTGCTCGAGGAAGCCGCACAGGACGTGGAAGAGATCGAGCGCGGACCGATTCTGGATGCAGCGCTCATTGGTGGCCTGCAGCGGGTCGAGCATTATGAAATTGCTGCATACGGCACGGTAGTCGCCCTGGCAGAGGCGATGGGTCAGTCAGAAATTCAGCAGCTGCTGGCGCAGACGCTTGATGAAGAGAAAGATACTGACCAGAAACTCACGACGGTGGCCCAGACGGTAAACGAAGAAGCCATTGCTGAGGCAGAAGAAGAAGAAGACGAGGAAGGTGCAGAAGAAGCGTCCTCTTCAAAGAAGCCGGCGAAGAAGTCGGGGGCTAAGAAGTCTTCCAGGAAGTAAACAAGTGTATGAGCGGGGACAGAACGGCTCGCCTCGGCCGTGCTGTCCCAGCTCGCCTGATTGCATCCGCGGACCAAGCGGCCTGAGTCCGGGCGGATCATTGCTGAACGGTAAACGGCGATTATCAGTAGCCAAAACATCACGTGCGAAACAGTGCACGCGAACAGAACACTACGTCGGTGCCGCCGAACGGCGACGGCCCAAAGGAAACCTATTCGGCCAATTTTTTCTACAGGGAAGCGTAGACGTCATGGCTGGCCAGGTATTCGGCCATCATGTGATGGCCAGAT
>CAZZVD010000321.1:0-5301 GCA_964657465.1 uncultured Acetobacteraceae bacterium
GAATCCCACATCTCGCGAAAAACGAGCGAGATGTGGGGCACCCATCATTTGTTACCCAACAGCAGTGGCCGGCGGGCACGAAAGCGCAGGCGCACGTAATCCGCGGTCCACTTCCGCTGTGAATCGCACAGAACTGGCTTTAACAGGGTGACCACTTTTTCGATGGCAGCCGGCCGGTCTTCTTCCGGCAATTCTTCCAGTACACTGCTGCGGAAAGTATGAAGCCAGTCCGCCATACCCGAAGGAAGCGGCGTGGGGCGCGGGATCAGGGTGATGCCCTCAACCAGAAATCCATGGGCCTGCAGGCGGGCCTGGTACTCCTCTGCGCCGAAGAAAGAATTGTTCTCAATGCGCTCCGCCGGTATGCCACGAGAAGTCAGCACGGCCAGCAGCGCCACCCGAATGGCCGCGATGTTTCCCTGGCCTCCACATTCGGCAACAAAACGACCGCCCGGTTTCAGCGCACGGAAGACTCCGGCCAGCACAGCATCCTGATCGCTCATCCAGTGGAGGGCGGCATTAGAGAACACGGCGTCAAACTCGCGGTCAAAGGTCAGGGCCTCCCCACTCATGCAGCGAGCGTCGACGCCCCGCTCCATAGCCGCAGCCACCATTTGAGAGGACGCATCGACCCCTACCACCGCAGCCCCCGACTCCATGATCTGCCGGGTGAAGAAGCCATCTCCACAGCCAAGGTCGAGAATGCGCTCGCCAGGTTTGGGCTCCAGGTCAGCCAGCAAGGAGTGTGCCAGCACAGCGACGAAGCGTCCGTTGCCGGCATACAGGGAGGGGTTCCAGATTTGCTGCATGATTCGCCCTAAATGGATGCGACGGGAAGCATGGTCAGGTCGTCGACCAGGCCCACTTCTTTCTGCAAGAAAGGTTCCGCGTACCGCACCCCACCCAAAAGGCCATAGTGGCGGGCCAGCGAGAAGGTACGCTCGCGTATTTCATCATGCGGCACAAACAGCGTTCCGCCCGACGGCTGATCGGCGTATTGAGAGGTATACGCGAGGAGAGAGCGAAAGCGCTGCTCGATGAATGGCGTGATGTCGACGACAAAGCTCGGCCGCACATCGGCATACAACGTGGCATACAAGATTTTGAACGGGCGGAAGGGCGGTTCGCCGGTCTCCACCTTCGCCAATCCAGAAAGAAAGCAGGCCTCATAGCCAAGAATGCCGCTGTTGTAGTGGTCGGGATGCCGGCCTTGCCAATAGGGGAGAATGACCACGCGCGGTCGCAGCTTTCGCAGCTTGCGAACAATCTTGATGCGATTTTCCCAGGTGTTCTCCACCCGGCCGTCGGGGATATCGAGCGCTCCTCGCCAGGCCACGCCGAGGATCGCTGCAGCGTTGGCGGCTTCCCTGCCCCGCTCCTCCGCAGAACCCCGGGTACCGGCTTCCCCCTGCGTCAGGTCCAGGATAGCGGTGCGCAGTTGCTGCGAGTGCATCCTGAGCAAGGTGCCCCCGCATGTCTGCTCGACATCGTCGCGATGCGCGGCGATGGCCAGCACGTCTACCGGCTCAATAGGTGGTGTTGTCGACGTCACTGGGAGAGTCCATGTACGCCACATCCGAAGCCGTACCGGTCACGGTCACCTGCGAGTTGTCAAGCGCGGAGCCATCCACGGTGTTGTAGATGTACACCTGCCCGCCCTCGGCACTGTAAATCTTGTGCAGCCCCGTCACGGAAGCGATCCCGGTGGCATCACCCTTGTAGGAAGCGATCTGGGTCACCGACCTGGTCGACGTATTGAACATCGTGAGGCAGCCTAGATTGGTAGTGGCGCCCAGGTGGTAACGTTCGCCCTGCGTGCAGAGCGTCGAGCCGATCCAAAGCGTGTTGTCGTCCGCAAACGCCATCTTGTTGTGCGCGCCGTCGCTGATGGAGTAGTTCCCGATGATCGCCTTCGCATTGGTGTCAAGGATCGAGAGCACACCCGAGAAGTAGCCGTCTGGTTGCAACTGCTGGCCTGCGAGGTACAACAGATTTCCGTTATCCAGCGCATTCGTCACGCCGCCGGGCACCGGCACGGTGGCTGTGACCGCGGTGGGTGCTCCCGGAGGTACCGGTGCGCCGCTTTGAATGATAATGCCCGCAACCGGAAGAAAGCTGACGCTGGCTGTCGTGCCGCCACACTCCGGACCGCAGTTCAGAATGTAGGCCGTCGAGCCATCGGGAGAAAAGACTGCCTTGGTTGGGCGGTCGAAAGTACCGGGTACCGGCAGCACGCAGTAGACCGGGATGTTCTGTGGTTCGCAATCGACCGCGTTGGAAGGCGCCCGTTGGTTCGTTTGCAGCTTGTAAATGCTATAGACCTGGTTGCTATCCTGCACGAACAAGAGGGCGGCAGACCCGCTAGGATTGATAGAAACCCGGTAAACGTTGGGCAGATTCAGGCCGTAGCTGCTGCCCTGGATGCGATCCTGCACCGTCACCGTGTGCGCCGCCTGGTTGGCCGCGAAGACATACCGCTGATCGCGGGAGATAAACACGCTTGACGATGCGCCCGGCAGAGTAACAGTCGTCGTCTGCTTTTCGGTTTGGTAGTTCAGCAGGGCATAGCTGCCGTCGCCAACGCCATAGGCCGCGCCCACCTGCTCTTCCGGCATGTTCTGAATGGTCTGCGGTTGTCCGCCCGAGTACCCCGCGAGGGTGAAGGAAGAAGTTTTGCCGTCAAAACTATGGCGAATGTCGTAATGCGCGTCCACGATCTGCAGGGTGCCCTTGGTTAAGGGTCCTGGATTCTGTACCGCAATGAGGACGCGATTCAGAATGCCGCTGGGGGGCAATGCCCGGCCGCCGAAGTAGTAGCTTTTGCCGCATCCGGCCAAAAGTATGGAAACGAAACAGGCGAACGCAGAAAAAGCGCACAAGGACCGGAAACTTCTCTTCTTCAACTAAGACCTCACCAAAAAATCACCACGCGGCGGATATGCGGGAAGAGCCAAGTATAACAAAGGGCCCGCTGGCGTTCAGGCCATGGGTCGCTTAGCATAGTTAGACTTACCCTATGGAAAATCGGCTTACCGCGATTTTTGGAACACGCAATGTGCTGTGCGATGGAGCCATGGGCACGAGCCTCTATGCTCGCGGTGTTTTCATCAACCGGTGCTACGACGAGTTGAATCTGTCGCAGCCGGAGTTGGTCCGCACCGTGCATGAGGAATACTTGCAGGCGGGCGCCGAGATTATTGAAACGAATACGTTTGGGGCGAACGCGCTGCGTCTGCAGCGGTATGGCCTGGCAGACCGGGTGGGGGACATCAACCGGGCCGGCGCCGCGATCGCCCGCAAGGCGGTGAGCCAGCGCGCCGATAAACAGGCGGGTAAATGCTACGTGGCGGGTGCCGTTGGTCCGCTCGGAGCGCGCCTGGAACCCCTGGGAAAGATTGGCCTGGACGAGGCGCGCGCAGCGTTTGCCGAGCAAATCGCCGCCCTCGCCGAGGGAGGCGTGGACATGTTGCTGATCGAGACCATGTCGGCCCTGAATGAAGCGGAACAGGCGATCCTCGCGGCCAGGGCAACCGCCCCCGGCCTGCCGATCCTGGTCATGGTGACCGTGGATGAGGATGCCAATTGCCTCGACGGCTCTTCCCCGGAAACAGCAGCGGCCCGCTTGACCGCGTGGGGAGTGGATGCGGTCGGCTGCAACTGCAGTGTGGGGCCGGCCACCGTGTTGACCGCCATTGAGTGCATGGCCAGCGCTACCAACCTGCCGTTGATTGCCATGCCGAACGCCGGCATGCCGCGCGCGGTGGAAGGCCGCAACATCTATCTGACCTCGCCTGAGTACATGGCAAGCTTCGCCCGCAAGCTGATCAAAGCGGGGGTGCAGTTTATTGGCGGCTGTTGCGGAACCACGCCCAGCCACATTCGCTCGATGAAATCATCGCTGCGCGCCATGGACGCGCAAGCGGGAGCGCACACGCAGGTGAAACAGGCTCCTTCCGTCTCCGAGATTCAGCCGGCGCCCATGGGCGAACGCTCGGGTCTGGGAAAACTGATTGCCAGCGACACCTTTGTGACCATGGTGGAAATGGTGCCACCCAAGGGCATCACCTGCGAGAAGGAGCTGGAGGGCGCCCGCTTATTGAAGCGGCACGGCGTGCACATCATCAACGTGCCTGACCTTTCGCGCGCCGCACCGCGCATGAGTGCGCAGAGCCTGTGTATCAAGATTCAACAGACCGGCATGGAATCATTGCTGCATTACACCTGCCGGGATCGCAATTTGTTGAGCATCCAGTCAGATCTGCTGGGAGCCTCTGCGATCGGCCTCAAAAATATTCTTTGCCTGACCGGTGACCCGCCCAAGTTGGGCAACTACCCGGACGCGACGGCGGTGTTCGATGTGGATGCGATTGGCCTGGTGAATATCGTACGTCGTTTGAATCATGGGCTCGATTTGGGCAGCAACCCGGTCGGGGTATCGGCCGGCTTGACGATTGGTGTGGCGGCAAACCCGGGTCTGCCCGATCTGGATAATGAAATTCGTCGTTTCGCCTACAAAGTGGAGGCGGGCGCCGAGTACGCCATTACTCAGCCCGTATTTGACCTGAAGCTGCTGGAAGTTTTCCTTAAGCGCATTGAGGAGTTCCGCATCCCGGTGATTGCGGGCATTTGGCCGCTGACCAGTTTGCGCAATGCAGAGTTCATGAAGAACGATTTGCGGGTCTCGATGCCTGACGAGATCATGGCTCGCATGCAGAAAGCTGAATCACCAGAGCAGGCACGGGCAGAAGGTATCCTGATAGCGCGGGAGATGCTGTCGGCGGCACGTCCGATGATTCAGGGCGTGCAGGTCAGTGCCCCGTTCGGACGGTATGCGGGTGCGGTAGAAATTCTTGAGGTAGTCCTACCCCAGGGTGAAGGAAACGCCATTGGCAACATTTGAAGAATCGCTGAAGCAGCTGGAAACCATCGTGGGGCAACTGGAACGAGGAGATTTGGCGCTGGAAGACTCGATAAAGATGTTCGAGGAGGGGATGCGACTCTCGTCGCAGTGTAAGCAGGAGTTGGATAGTGCTGAAAGCAAGGTGCAGATTTTGCTTAAGCAGCGGGATGGGTCACTCAAGCCGGAGCCGTTTCCGCTCAAGTAAGTGGGTTTGGTTCGTGGCGATGGTCTGTCGTCACGCAGCCGACAGGGTTGACAGGAGGCGCTGCTTGTAGAGGGGTGTCTCAGCGCCCATCTCCGCTGCAACCGCAAGGCCCTGCTCCCCGGAATGCGTGCCTTACTATCAATCTCCGATGCAATAGCAAAGCCCTTCTCCCTGGACGGGTGCCCCATGCTCGCCG
>CAZZVD010000322.1:0-5288 GCA_964657465.1 uncultured Acetobacteraceae bacterium
AGGTTCAGGGAATCCCACATCTCGCGAAAAACGAGCGAGATGTGGGGCACCCGTCATTGGTTACGGAATAGGCGGTGAGAAAGAAGGGCTAGCTAACCCGCAAAACATGTGTCAGGCCTGCAGATCCTGCGCTCTCTGTTGATCAGGCCCCCGAGCAAGCAGGACGAAGATGCTGATGAGCATAAAGCTGATGCCCGTGACGCACACCCCGCTCCACCCGTACATGCTCCAGGCGGCCGCGCCAGCGAGCGAGCCGGCTGAACCGCCTGTGAAATAGCAGATCATATAGACCGTGTTCACGCGGTTGCGAGCCTCCGGTCTGAGTGCCAGCACGCGTGTCTGGTTGGCAACCTGGGCCGCCTGCACGCCGGCATCGAGAAGGATGACACCCAGGACCAGGGCCCATAGATCGAAGGGCAAAGCCCAAAACGCGGCGAAGGCGGCGAGCACCAGGGCAATCCCAATGCGCACCACAAAGCGGGGGCTGCGCTGATCAGAAAGGCGGCCGGCGATAGGGGCGACGCCTGCTCCCACTGCGCCCACCAGGCCGAAGAGCCCGGCCGCCTGGGCGCCATAGTGGTACGGCGGGGTGCCGAGCAGGAACACAAGTGTGGTCCAGAAGACGCTGAAGGCGGCGAAAAACATGGCCGCGACTACGGAGACCTGGCGTAGTCGCGGAAGCTCTCGTGCAAGCTGCCAGATGGATTGCATCAACTCGCGGTAGCTGACGTCCGCATGCGAGGGCATGCGCGGCAGCGCGAACCGAAGCGTGGCTGCGAAGAACAGGGCGACGCCTGCGGCCAGCCAGAACATGGCGCGCCAGCCAAAGTGGGCAGCCACAAAGCCGCTGAGCGTGCGGGCCAGGAGAATCCCCAGGAGCACGCCGCTCATGATCGTTCCGATAATCCGCCCCTGCTGTTCAGGGGTGGAGAGTTCTGTGGCTAGCGGAATCAGGATCTGGGCAATAACCGTACTGACACCGATCAGAAAGCTGGTCAGGACCAGGGAGAGCAAGTTAGGCGAGAGGGCAGCCCCGGCGAGGGCCAGCGAGACGGCTAGAAAGAGGCAGACGACCAGCCGCCGGCGCTCCACGAAATCACCCAGAGGAATGAATAGCGGCATGCCGGCGGCGTAGCCGATCTGGGTGGCGGTCGCCACGTAGCCGATTCTGTGGACCGGCACATGGAGCGTGGCCGCTATATCGGCAAGCATGGGCTGGTTGTAGTAGATGTTGGCTACAGCCACCCCTGAAGCGGCCGCGAGCAAGAGGGTAAGGCGCCGGGAAAGCGCTGGCATTGAATTCATTCGGCTTGTTATCGATGGCCCCTAACGGCCGATGACCTTTATAGGATGCCGCCGAATAGCAACGCACGCCAATGTCATTCAGTTGCTATGGCGTGGTCTTGCTGCTCAGACTTCCTGGCGCTTCGTGGATGTGATGAATGACGATGGTGTCGTCTTTGAACTCCACCTTGTCGTAGTCGCGGCCAGTGCTTTCCACGTAACAGCCACAGTCTGTGTTGGCATGGTGGGCCAGCTCAATGCCCTGGGTTGTGCCCAGCAGGGCGGCCTTGGCATGGATCAACTTGTCCTGGGCATCGGCGACGGCTTGCTTTGCGTCCGCCATGGACTTCAACTCGGCGGGCGTAAGCTTCTCAATCCTCTCCGGCGAGATGGTGGTTTCGGGCGCAGGTGCAGCGCTCAGAGCGGGAGCTTGCGGCTGCAGAAAGGCGAGCAACAGAATGGTGGTAATCATCGCGATCTCCTACTACTCAAAAGTCTAAACCCCTATGTCGGTGCGGATGGCCTGCGCGATGCGCTCCGCGTGCTCACGCATCTGCTGCTCCGACTCGGCTTCAATCATCACCCGGGCCAGAGCTTCCGTGCCGGAATAGCGCACCACCACCCGGCCGTTGCCATGCAGTTCGGTCTCCGCCAACTGGATGCTTTCAACCACGGCTGGAATCTGTTCGAGCGGCTTCTTCTCACGCACCCGCACATTCACGATCACTTGCGGAAACACCTTCAGATCCGTCAACAAAGCATGCAGAGGTCTGCCGGAGCGCGCAACGGTATCGAGCAGCACCAGCGCCGTAAGCAGTCCGTCGCCAGTAGTGCTGCGGCTGGGAAAGAGAATATGCCCCGACTGCTCGCCGCCCAGGCTGGCGTGGTTTTTCTGCATCATCTCCAGAACATACTTGTCGCCCACTGGAGCGCGCAGCATGGCAATGCCGCTGGTGCGCAATGCCGCCTCAAGTCCCATGTTCGACATGGTAGTCGCCACCACGAGATCGCCGGCCAGTTCTCCTTTGCTCTGCATGTCACGCGCGGCCACCAGCAGTACGCCGTCCCCATTCACCACCCGGCCCTGGGCGTCGGCAAAGAGAGCCCGATCGGCGTCGCCGTCGAAGGTGATGCCCATTTCCGCGCCCACTTCCAACGTTTCGCGGGCGACGACTTCGGGATGCAGCGCCCCGCAGTATTCGTTGATGTTGCGGCCATTCGGAGTCACGTGGGTGAAGTGAATGTCTCCGCCGAGCGAGGCGAACAGTTCGGATGCGATGACTGCGGCCGCGCCATTGGCACAATCGATAACGATCTTTTTCCCGGCCAGGTTTAGCCCAGGCACGGCGCCGCGCAGGTAAACCTCGTACTCAGCGCGAAACACAGGATCCACGGGAGGCGGAGCCAGCGCCTCCTCACTGGTACCAGCCAGGTGCTCGCGCTGACGGAAAATCTCTTCTTCGATCAGCATCTCCGTTGCATCGGGCAGTTTATATCCGTCACCGCCAAAGATCTTTATTCCATTGTCTTGCCAGGGATTGTGCGAAGCCGAGATCACCACGCCGGCAGCGAACTGGTGCTTGCGGGTGAGGTAGGCGACGCCAGGGGTGGTGATCACGCCCGCGTGCAACACTTCGGCTCCCCCGCTGCGCAAACCTGCAGCGATGACGGCAGAAATCCAGGGGCTGGACTCGCGTGTATCGGCGCCCAACAGCACCCGCGGACTCGGGTTCGATTTTTTCAGCGACAGCGCCAGGGCGAGGCCGGTGGCGAAGATGGTTGGCCGATCAAGGGGTGGTTCTCCGGCAACTGCACGGATGCCGTCCGTTCCAAAGAGTTTTCTCATGAAGTGGTTTGTGAGGTTTTCCTTTCGAGCACACGACTGGTCAAGGAGCTATGCGCGAATCGTGTGGTCAGCACGCTGCCTTGCTCGGCAGCAGAGGCTTCACGGATCAAGCCGCCCTGTTCATCAAAAACCAGGGCATACCCCCGGTTCAATACCGCTAAAGGCGAAAGCGTCTGCAGGCGAACATCGGCCCGGGCATGCTGTGCGCTCATGCGCAACAGGCGCTCCTGTTGAGCGCGCCCCATGCGGACCTCGAGGGCTGTGAGCCGTTCGCGTACCGTCCGCAATTTGTGACTTACATCCTGACGCAGCAAGCGCGTTTCGAGCCGCTGCAACTTTTCCGCCATCTGCCGGGTATGCCGGTGCCAGGCGGCGTCCAATTGATACTGCAACTCGTCCACGCGCTGCTGGCGGCGAGTCCAGGCGTTGCGCATACGCGCGAACGCGGCTGGCGCAGATAATCGCGAGAACCGCTCCTGGGCGATCATCAATTGATAGCGGGTAGCCTGGATGAGCCGCCGCTGTAGCTGCTCCAGCCGTTCTTCGATTTTGTGCTGGGCTTCCGTCAGGAGTTCGGCCGCTGCCGAAGGGGTAGGCGCACGAAGGTCCGCCACGAAATCAGCGATGGTGAAGTCGGTTTCGTGCCCGACTGCTGAGACCACGGGCAGCTTTGATTGGCTGATGGCGCGGGCCATCAACTCACTATTGAACGGCGCCATATCTTCCAGCGAGCCGCCGCCGCGTGCGATCACGATCACGTCAACGGTTCGCGTTTTATTGAAGAAGGTGATGCCTGCGGCAATCTCCATGGCCGCCGTATCCCCCTGCACTGTGGTGGGATAGATTTGCACATGCAGCGAAAGGTGCCTGCGCCCGGCCACGTTCAGAAAGTCGCGGATGACAGCGCCAGTGGGCGAGGTGATGATGCCGATGCAATGTGGGAAGGCGGGCAGCGGCTGCTTGCGCGCGGCATCGAATAGCCCTTCTTTTTGCAACTTGGCCTTGAGCTGTTCAAAGGCGACCTGCAGTGACCCGGCGCCGACTGGCTCGACGAACTCCGCCACCAACTGCATCTGCCCGCGCTGCTCATAAACGGAGACGCGCCCACGCACCAGAATCTGCAGCCCATCTTCCAGTCGGAAACGCAGCAGCAGTGCCTGGCGGCGGAACATGACCACCGGCAGCTGGGCGTCGCCATCTTTCAGCGTGAAGTACACATGTCCGGAAGGGGCGGGGCGGTAATTGGAAACCTCACCTTCGACCCACACATCGGCGTATTCCCGCTCGATGTGGTTGCGCACCTCTCCCACCAACTGCCCGACGCGCCACACCCGGCGCGGGTTGACCGGCGCTTCGTCGAAGCGCAGCCCCAACTGACTCAAAGATTCCTCCTGCGGATTGGGCAGACTGCCTCCGGGCCAACGTCGTGTCCCAGTTTACCGGCGAAAGCGGGAGAGTAGATAGAACACCAGCGATAACACGACACTGAGCAGGATCGAGGTGCCCAGGGGGAAGTAGACCGAAAGGTTTTTACCGCGAAAGGAAATGTCTCCCGGAAGACGCCCCAGCGGAACCCCCGTACGGCCAAGCAGCAGGACCAGACCGCCAGCGACCAGCAGCACCAGACCCAGACCAATGAGCAATCGGCCCAAATCATTCATACCTGTATTTTAGCGGCAGGGACCTGGGGCTTTCTGCTGTTGAGCAAGCGTTTCGACCGTCGAGCGAAACCAACTGCAGGGTGGCCCATTCAAGCCGTTTTCCGGCTTGAGTGGGGGACACCTAAACCTCGGGGGTTGTGACCTTTTTGTTTCACTGTTTGAAGAAGGGTGGTGTGCGTCTGCCTAAAGCAGTGCGTCATCAGCTTTTCTGCCGCATTGCATGGATGATTTGATGGCCTCTCATCATAGGGTAGGTACCGTGATGGCGGTGGTGGAGAAGTTGGACGTGAGCGGCTGTTGCGCGCCATCCGAGTCCCCCCTTTTCCGCGCCCGGGATGACAAATAAGGAGGCTAGTGACGTTGCCCGGCAGTCTCAAACGCCACATGCGGCGGTCGGCCAACTCCACTAGCTCGCATCTCTCACGTCCTGTTCCGTAACAAATGATGGGTGCCCCACATCTCGCTCGTTTTTGGCGAGATGTGGGATTCCACGAACC
>CAZZVD010000323.1:0-5242 GCA_964657465.1 uncultured Acetobacteraceae bacterium
CTCGGCTGCGCTCGGGATGACAAAGGTGACAAACGTTGGATAGCAATGACAATGCTGGATAGCGATGACAAACGTCAGATAGTCATGACCAATATCGAATAACGATGACAAAGTAGCGACGACTTCAATCGACCCTCACCCGCCGCAACTCCAATTCCTGCATCCGAACGTAAGAGGGTGTATGCCAGACAACGACACTGCACTGCGCGAACAACTTTCTCAGCTGCTCCTCGGGGCCAACGCTCACGCGGATGTGCTTTCTGCGCTTAAAGACTTCCCTCCTGAGCTCTACGGGGTAAAGCCGCCGAATGCGCCCCACTCGGCGTGGGAACTACTGGAACACATGCGGATTGCCCTGCGCGATCTCTGGGATTTTTCCACCAACCCCGAGTACATGGAACGCAAGTGGCCGGATGAGTATTGGCCTGCCTCCCCGGAACCACCGTCGCCAGAAGCCTGGCAAACCTCCGTCCGCGCGCTGGAAGGCGATATGCAGCTCTTTGGGAAGCTGGTCAAGAATCCCAGGAGCAATTTGTTCGCGAAGATCCCCTGGGGGCAAAAGGATCAGACACTGTTACGCGAGGTCCTGCTGGCCGCTGATCACAACAGCTACCACGCCGGCGAGCTTATCTTTCTGCGGCGGATCCTGGGAGCCTGGAAGAACTGAGGCGGGTTACTTCCAGCTGACGGCGAGCTGCCAACGCATCTGACGCTGCGCGGTTTTGCGCAGCACACGCTCAAACTCTTCCATCTCGCGCAGCACGGCTGGAGTTTCCGTACCCAGTGCGGTGGGTGAGGACTTGAGGTGGTCGAGCAGGGTGCAGACGGTGATCAGGCCGTCCTCCGGCGAAAACCACTGCGGTGGCGGTAGCGTCTTGGCCCATTCCGGGTCGCCTGCGCCCTCTTCCAGCAAAAGAGCCATGGAGTTTTCATCGGCGGAGAAAAATTCCAACAGCGGCTTGATGCCGATGCGCTGCGCCATCTTCTCCAAAGCATCTTCGTTGCGCGCCAGTGCCCTGCCGTTTACGAAGATGTCGAAGCCCGGATCCTCGCCTTCGACGACGATGTACAAAGTCGCACTCATCGCCTGCAGTTTATTACATTGCGATGCGCTTTTGTTCTTTTACCGTATCAATTGCCGAGGAGGGAAACGGTATTGTCATCCTCGGCACGAGCCCCCAGCACAGCGATCAGGCTCCCCAGGGTGATCAGGGAACCGGCGATCATGGCCAGTGACAAACCCATGCGCAACAGCAATGCGCTCTCGACCAGGGCTATCATTGGCTCCGCCCATTGCAGGGTGATCACCTGGTAAGGCTCGAGCCGTTGCAGCAGCCAGAACCATGCGGCGTAAGCAGGCGCGCCACCCACGGCGGCGAGTAGCAGGAGAGAGCCGATCGCACTGCGGTCCCAGTGGACGGGCTGCCCACGCTCGAACAGCAAGCTTCCCAGTAATAAGAGGATGCCGGCTGCGCCCAGCAGGAAGGCAGTCACCACCATCGGATTTTCCTCAGAGAATGCGCGCTTTGCCATGAGGGCTGAAACTGCGGTCGCGATCACCGCGATCAGCACCAGCGCGGATGCGCCCCCCTGGGCGGCAGAAAACGACGCCTTGGTTGCCAGCAGCAACCCGGCCAGCCCCACGACGGAAGCCCGCAAGGCGCCCGCGGGTACGTCACCGCCAGTGACAAGCGGAGTGAGCAGAATGGCGACCAGTGGCATCGCCGCATACAGTACCGTTACGGTTGCAGAAGGCAGCTGCGGGCGGGCCCAAAGCAGTAAGCCTGTCGGCAGCACAATCATGGTGACAGATAGCAGCAGTACCACCCCCAGTATGCGCGGGGCCGGCAAGCGCATGGGCCTGAAGAGAAAGACAGGCACGAAGAGCCCAGCCGATAGCAGGAGTCGGACGGCGCTCGCCAGCAGCGGCGGTACCTGCTCAGCCAGTGTGCCGGCTGGGATCCAGGTAGTTCCCCAGACAAAACCCAGGGCGGCGAACGTAAGCCAGAGACTACGGGTGCGCGTTGGCGGATGGATTTTCAGTGCTCCCCACTCCACAACAAGGCTTCATCCACGACAACGCCCTATCCAAACAGCCTGCAGTTAGCAAAAAAGAGGAGGGTTGCGCTGGGCGCAACCCTCCTCTGTGTACTGACCAGGCTTGAATTACTGCGGTCCGCGGCTACCGCCGCCCGCACCGCCGCCTGGGCCACCGCCGGGTCCACGCCCACGGCCGCGATGACGCCGGCGACGCTGCCCTGCGGCACCGCCTGCTGCACCACCACCCACCGGCGACGGCCTGCGGGCTTCCCCAGCGGGCACTGCCTCCGACGTTCCGTCGGCACGGTTGAAGTTAGGCTCTTCGCCCTCGACGAACGGTTCTTCGTCGTCGAACTCTTCCCCGCCCTCGATGGTAATGGTACTGGCGTTCGAAGAAGGCTGCCGTTCCACCGGCGCCTGCGGACGCGGTGCACGAGGAGCCGGCGCTTCGCCGCCACCGTTGTCAGACCCGGAACCACCGCGGGATGGCTCAGGCAAACCGAGCTTCTCACGCTGTTCCTTGAGCAGTGACTTGCGCGACAATTTGATCCGGTTGCCTTCAATGCCCAGGACCTTGACCAGAACCTGATCCCCTTCGCGCAGCTCGTCCTTTACATCCTTGACGCGATGCTCGGCGATCTCGCTGATGTGCAGCAAGCCATCGGTGCCAGGGAAGATCTCGACAAACGCGCCGAACTCAGCAAGACGCACTACCTTGCCGAGATAGGTTTTTCCTACTTCGGGCACGGCGGTAAGATTGCTGATCATTTCAATGGCCTTCTTCAGACCATCCTGATCGCTGGACGCAACATTGACGCGGCCGGTATCGTCCACGTCGATCTTCACGCCAGTCGCCTCAATGATCCCGCGGATGGTCTTGCCACCCGGTCCGATGAGGTCGCGGATCTTGTCGGTCGGAATCTGCAGCGTGTGGATCTGCGGAGCGAATTGCGACTTCTCCGTGCTGGCGCTGGCTAGTACGGCGTCCATCTTGTCCAGCAGGAAGAGCCGGCCGCGCCGCGCTTGTTCGAGGGCTTCGCGCATGATCTGCCCGGTCACGCCGCTGATCTTGATATCCATCTGCAAGGCCGTGATGCCTTCGCGGGTGCCGGCTACCTTGAAGTCCATGTCGCCGTAGTGATCTTCCGCGCCGGCGATGTCGGTCAGAATGGCGTATTCGTCGCCTTCCTTCACCAGGCCCATGGCCACACCGGCAACCGATCCCTTGAGGGGAATCCCGGCATGCATCAGGGCCAGGCTGGCGCCGCACACGCTGGCCATCGAGGAGGAACCGTTCGACTCCAGGATGTCGGAGACCACACGCAGGGTGTAGGGGGATTCTTCTTCACTGGGCAGCACGGCCGCGATGGCACGCTCTGCCAGCGCTCCGTGGCCGACTTCACGCCGTCCGGTGCCGGTCATGCGGCCCACTTCGCCAACCGAAAACGGCGGGAAGTTGTAGTGCAGCATGAACCGCTTACGCTGTTCGCCTTGATAGGTTTCGAGGCGCTGGCTGTCGTCGGTGGTGCCGAGAGTGGCCGTGACCAGGGCCTGGGTCTCGCCGCGGGTAAACAGGGCGGAACCGTGCACCCGGGGCAATACGCCGACCTCAATCGAGATCTCGCGGATCTCATCGAAACTGCGGCGATCGGGCCGGATGCGATCCTTCGTGACCTGCTGGCGGAAAATGCGCTCGCGCAGGCTTTCGAAGTACTTGCTGAATTTCTTCTTGGCGTCGGCATCGCCTTCGGGCAGTTCCTTGACCAGTTCGTCTTTCAACTGCTTGACCAGGGCATAGCTTTCCGTCTTGGCGTGGGTCTTCGTATCCAGCGCATCTTTCAAACGATCGCCGGCCTTGCTCTCGAGGGCTGCGAAGTATGCTTCGTCAAACTCGAGCGGGGCTACGACGCGCTTCTTCTTGCCTGCCTTTGCAGTCAATTCCTCAACCGCCGCGCAAATCTTCTTCGCTTCTGCATGGCCGAACTCGATGGCATCGACCACCACGTTCTCGCTGACGCCAGTCGCACCGCTCTCAATCATCACAACGCCGTCTTTGGTGGCGACGACGGTAATGTTCAGCGTGCTTTCCATGCGCTCGGCATAGGAGGGGTTCACGATGAACTGGCCGTTCACCTGGCCCACGCGGACGGCGCCAATCGGGCCTCCGAAGGGAATGTCGGACAACGCCAGGGCTGCGCCGGCTGCGTTGATGCCGATGACGTCGGGGTCGTTCTCTTTATCCGCCGAAAGAACCAGCGCAATGACCTGGGTCTCGTTACGGAAGTTTTTCGGGAACATGGGGCGGATGGGACGGTCAATCTGGCGGCAGGTGAGCACTTCGCGCTCGCTGGGGCGGCCTTCGCGCTTGATGAAGCCACCGGGAATGCGTCCGCCGGCGTAAGCGTACTCACGATAGTCAACCGTGAGGGGGAAGAAATCCAATCCTTCCTTGGGTTCGGGAGCAGCCACAGCAGTGGCCAGAACAACGTTGTCTCCCTGCGTAATCACGACGGCGCCTGAAGCCTGCTTGGCCAGGCGGCCTGTTTCCATAGTCAGTCGCTTGCCACCGGCAAGCTCGACAGTTACTTCCTGTTTCATAATTTCCTCATTTCCAATGTGCACGTAGGGGCGGAGCGGGCGGGATGCGGCAGATCGTCTGGCAGGTAGGGGTGCGCGGAGACAGGAAAGAAAATAGTCGTGTTTTGCACGCTACTCGCCTCCACGGGCGCGCGGCCAGGTTACCGGCTCGCACCGGTCAGCAGGCGCACGTACCAAAGCTGGTACACATACATGTGCACCAGCCATGAGCGCGTACTGCCCGATCCAGTCTCTTCGCCTTAAGGTGGGGTACAAGTGACTCGCTTGCTTTACTTGCGGATACCCAGCTTACCGATCACGTCACGGTAGCGGTCAGAATTATTCGTCTTGAGATAGTCCAGCAGACGGCGGCGTTTGCTTACCAGCATCAACAGACCGCGCCTGGAGGCGTGATCTTTCTTGTGAAGCTTGAAGTGTTCGGTCAGCTCGCCAATACGTTCGCTGAGGATCGCAATCTGCACTTCCGGGCTACCCGTGTCACTGTCATGGGTGCGAAAGCGCGTAATAACATCGGTCTTCTTTGCAGTTGCCAGCACGGCAGCGCTTTACTCCTCTACGTTAAATCGAGTCCACTCTCTAAGTGTCTGATTGAGAATAACATGGG
>CAZZVD010000324.1:0-5213 GCA_964657465.1 uncultured Acetobacteraceae bacterium
TCCCACATCTCCCGACTGGAAAACGTCGTGAGATATGGGGCACCCGCATGGGTGGTTAACTCCACCATAAGTGGGAACACAAGGAGAATTCCGTGATCTTACGTTGGGGGAACAAGAGGGTAACTTCCCATCTTGATGTGATTTACCACCACCATTTACACTTGCGTTCACCACCCATGCGGGTGCCCCATATCTCACGGCGCTTTTCAGCCGGGACCGGATTTCCTGTTACGCTGCGCCGGATACATCTACGTGTGCGGTTTTCATTGAGGAAAACCGCATGCAGATCGCCAGGGCCACCACCTTCAACAGGAAATCCGGGGAGATGTGGGAGGGTTTTTACCCTCTTTTTCTCTCCACGGTAGTGATGGGAGTAAGTTGTGCGTGGGTGACGTGAATTCCCACGCGAGTGAATGGTGGAGCTTGTATGTCTCTTGTTTACAACCACTTATATTTGCATTGACCACACCTGCGGGCTCTTACCCTCTTCTTCCCTCCACGCTAGGTGATCGGAGTAAGTCGTTGGTGACACGCAACCATCACCCGTAAAACCGGGGCGTGCACCTACTCCGTACCAAACAGACTGCTCTCGTTGGGCTTGGCTGCCGTGGGGTCCGGCGCCGCAGCCTCGGCTTTGCCCGAAGCGGCCACCGGGGTACCCGCCTGCAACACGCGGTAAGGACTCCCCGGCAACATATTGTTCTCCTCCAGCGCCAACCGTATCCGCCGCTGCATCTCGCGCATCGCGTCGTACTGCTTCCTGGCCAGCGTGCGCAGCTGGATGGGGTAAATCACTTCGGTGCCCTTGATCGAATCCACCCCGAAGACCTGCGGGTCTTCCAGGAAGATGTTCTGGAAGGCCGGCTCACGTCGCACCTCCAGCGCAATCTTCTTGAGCAGCGGAATCACCTCGTCCGGATTGGCAGAGAAATCGACCGACACATTCAAAGTCGAGACGGAAAACCCGCGCGTCTGGTTGGCGACATTCGTTACCTGGCTGTTGGGGACGATGTACAAAGTGCCATCAAACCCGCGCACCGTCGTCTTGCGCAGTGTCATGGATTCGACAGTGCCGGTCATGCCCGCCAGCGTCACCACGTCGCCCACGTTGTATTGATCCTCAATCAGGATCAGGATGCCGTTGAGCACGTCTTTGACGATGGTCTGCGCGGCCAGGCCGACGGCTACGCCGGCAAAGCCAGCGCCGGCCAGCAGCGGGCCCAGGTTGAAGTGCAGCACATTCTCCATCACCTGGAGAAAGGCGATGAAGGCCACAATGCTGATGCCGGTGGCCCGGACCACCGTGGCCAGGGTGCGCACCTGGGCGCCGCGGGCTGCGCCGATGGTGTCGTTGCGCTCGGCCAGGCGGATCACCCGGGTGGTCACAAAGTTCACCAGCACGATCAGCCCCACGGTGTACAGGGCGATGACCAGCAGTTTGGGCAGGCCGTCGCGGACAAATTCCTGTATGTCGTGGAGCCACTCCTGGTCAAGCCTTCCCAGCCACGACGGGCTTGGATCGGACCAAAAAAGTACGGAGGCGAGGGAGAAAAGGCTGGCGTACACTGTCACCCTATGATGGTACGCGACCGACGGCTCCTTGCAGCGGCGCTGGGGCTCGGATTGGGGCTGGGGCTGGCCGCTCCTGCACGCGGTCAGCAAGCGCCCCCGTCGCCCAAACCCAGGGCCGCGCACCGGGCCAAAGCGGTGCAGCCAGCGCAGGGCCCGGCGCCCGACCAGGCGGTGGTTCCGGATGTGTCGAGCCAAGTGCCGGCAGGGCCGCAGGAACAGTTTCCCGACCCGCCGCCCCCGGCGGAACCAGCCCCGCAACCAGCCCCAGAACCAGCACCGGAACCAGCACCCACGCCAGAAGCGACCACGCCGGTGACCGACCCTCCTCTGGCCGCGACGCCCCCCTCCCCGATACAAACCGTCTCTGCGCCCACGCCACCCCCAGCCCCGCCGCCAGTGCCGGCCAAAACACCCGAAGGCCGCCGCCTGCAAAAAGAAACCGCCATCCTGCTGCAGCTGGCCCAGGACCTGAAGGCCGAGATTGAAAAGGCCGGCGGCAACACCCTGTCGGTGGTGGCGCTGCGCAAGGCAGACCAGATCCAGAAAATGTCAAAAGACCTGAAGCAGGAAATGAGCCAGCAGGAGCAAGGGACGGCCGGCAAATGACGCAACCATTGCCACAACACAAAGCGGTTGAGGCGAAACCAGGTCGCTCCCCTGGCCGCTACGGGGGAGCCCTGACGCTTGCCACCGCCCTTTGGCTAACAACTGCCGCCCTGGCCATGCCACCGCAGTACGGCAACAACAGCATTGGCCGGCCCACGGCCGAGACCGTGCCCGGCCTGGGCGCGGGGCACGGGCCGGAGGACATCCCCTTCGGTACCCGCGAACTCCAGGCCCGCCAGATACGGCACATGCGGGAAGAGCATCAGAAACAGGTAGTGGCCGACAGCGCGCGCCTGCTGCAACTGGCGACCGCGCTCAAGGCGGAAACAGACAAAGGCGCGACCGCCACGCCCACCGAACTAAAAGACGTGGATGAGATCGCCAAACTTGCCAAGAAGCTGAGCGAGCACATCAAGTCACAGTGACGAGTACTGAAGGGGCATGGGCCATTGACGGGTAACGATACCGGAAAACTCCTGGTAGGGGTAGATGTGGGCGGCACCAAGACCGCCGTGGTGATTGCCGAGCAGCCGCCCACTCCACTGGGGCGCGTGGTGTTTGCCACCGAGCCCTCCGCCGGTCCGCAGCCAGCGCTGGACCGCATCATCGCCGCCATTCATGAGCTTCTGCGGCAGAGGGACGCCCGGCCGGAAGACATAGCGGCTATCGGCGTCAGTTGCGGCAGCCCGCTCGATCGCGTGCGCGGCATCGTGCAGGCGCCGCCTAACCTGACCACCTGGATCGATGTACCGATCGTCCGTGTGCTGGGCGAGGCATTTGCCGTGCCCTGCCGTTTGGAGAATGACGCCAACGCGGGCGCGGTGGCGGAACACCGCTACGGCGCCGGTGTGGGTGCGGACCACATGCTCTTTCTCACCCTGGGCACGGGGTTAGGAGCGGGCATTATCGCGGCCGGCCATTTATACCTGGGCGCGGGTGGCGACGCGGGGGAAATCGGCCATGTGCGGCTAAGCCCCACCGGGCCGGTTGGCTACCACAAAGCCGGGTCCATTGAAGGCTGGTCGAGTGGCGGTGGCATCGCGCTGCTGGGGGTGAGCATGCTGGCGCAGGCCAGGCGGCGCGGGCAGGCCAGCACCTTGCCGGCCGAGGGATTGACCGCGCGCGCCATCGGCGAGGCCGCCGCCGCAGGCGATGCCGTGGCGCTGAGCATTCTGCGTGCCTCCGGCCATCGCCTGGGACAGGCACTGGCCATGCTGGTGGACGTGCTGAACCCGCAGCGCATCGTGCTGGGGGGATTAGCCTGGCGGATGGGCGAGCCGCTGATGGCTCCCATGCGCCACACCCTGGAACGCGAAGCGCTCCCGCAAACGTTGCGTGCCTGTGAGATTGTCCCCGCCGCGCTGGGTGAATCCATCGGGGACATCGCCGCCCTGTGTGTCGCGGTTGGGTTGGAGTAAGGGCGGAGTAAGTCAGACATTTCCGGTTAGGAGCGGTGGTATCCCACATCTCGCGAAAAACCAGCGAGATGTGGGGCACCCATGTCAGTAGAGCAGCCCGGTCTTTTGGATTGGACCAGTTGACGGACCCGGGATACCACGAGTCGGTAGAGCAGCCCGGTCTTTTGGATTGGACCAGTTGACGAACCCGGGATACCACGAGTCAGTAGAGCAGCCCGGTCTTTTCGATTGGACCCGTTGACGAACCCGGGTGCCCCATATCTCGCTCGTTTTTCGCGAGATGTGGGATACCACGAATCCCGGCGAGATAGGGGCACCCGATTTCCCCACAGGTTAGAATCAGACCTTATCTCAGACGGAAGTCTGAAAGATGTCTGAAGGGAAACGCATGACGGAACGACTGGCCGGCAAGATCGCCGTAGTCACAGCCGCAGGGCAAGGCATAGGACGAGCCACTGCACTCGCCTTCGCGCAACAAGGCGCAGCGGTGTGGGCGACCGACATCAATCAACCCGCACTCGACACGCTCGCCACCGAACACGCCGGCATCACCATTCGCCGGCTCGACGTGCGCGCACCCGCGGAGATACGTGCGCTCGCGCAAGAACTTCCCGAACCGCACATCCTGTTCAACTGTGTCGGCTTCGTGCATCACGGCACCATTCTCGATTGCAGTGAAGAGGATTGGGATCTCTCCTTCGATCTCAACGTGCGCTCGATGTATCGCACCTGCCGTGCGTTTCTGCCGGGCATGCTGCGCGCCGGGCGGGGCAGCATCGTCAACGTTTCTTCGATTGCATCCAGCGTGCGCGGGGTCGCGAATCGTTTTGTCTATACCAGTTCAAAGGCAGCGGTGGTGGGTCTGACCAAGGCGATTGCGATTGACTTTGTGCGGCAGGGTATTCGCTGCAATGCGATTTGCCCTGGCACCGTGCAGTCGCCGTCGCTCGAAGGACGGATTGCGGCGCAGGGCGATGTGGAGCAGGTGCGCAGGGAGTTTATTGCGCGCCAACCCATGGGACGGCTGGGCCGCCCCGAAGAAGTGGCCGCGCTCGCCGTCTACCTGGCCTCAGACGAAGCCAGCTTTACCACCGGGCAAACGCACGTCATCGACGGCGGATGGAATATCTGAGGGGCTGTGAGCAGAGGGCCGTACGCGAGAACAGCGAGGGCGAAGCCATGCATAGGATGGCTTCGCACCAGCGCGGCGTTAACTTACGCCTGCGCTTTGCGTGCCTTGGCCCAGCGCTTGCGTTGCGCCGCAGCAATCTTCTTGCGCGCTTCCACACTCAGCACGCGCTTGCCCTTTACCTTGGGAGCCGTTCCGTTGGACAGGCCCGACGAGCTCGATGCACCCTTGCTGTAACCATTCGAAGCGCCCTGCAACAAAGACTTCACCTGCTGCAGCCGTGAAATTTCATCATTGATGTGATCTAAGATCTCTTTGGTATTCAAAAGTCGCTTCTCCAGACGCACAAAGTCGTCACCAATAGAATAGCAAATTCAACCCTGCACAGATACCTCGCACGACTTAAAGGCTTACTGAGCAGGTAACCTTGTCCCTAACCTGGATTTCTCACCACGACTGTCTGGAGACAACCACAATGCCCCCACCCC
>CAZZVD010000325.1:0-5210 GCA_964657465.1 uncultured Acetobacteraceae bacterium
AGAATGCGGCCAGTTGCTGTCACAAACAGGGCTAACCGGCTTCTCACCTGTTCTCCGGACACATCTGCATGCGGTTTTCATTGGGGAAACCGCATGCAGATCGAACTAGCCCCCACTTTGTCATCCCGAGCGCAGTCGAGGGATCTGCTGCGCGCCTTTCTCCCTCCACAAATTTGTACAGAGCTCCAGCACTCGGATACGCACAGGAACGTGGGTCTCAATAGCAGCCGCTTCGCTGCCAGGACCTACTTTCCTGCATTGCTGCTGAAAGAATGGTTCCTCTGCGTGTCCGATGCTGGAGCTATGTAGAAATTTGTGGAGGGAGCAGATCCCTCGACTGCGCTCGGGATGACAAAAGGGGGGGCTAGCTGACCCGCAAAACATGTCATCGCACACCAAAATTAAACTAACGCGCAACGGCCACAAGCCAAAACACAGCAACGGGCTCACCGCTCCCTCCAACCTATCGCACCAATCAGGACTGTTGAGAAATCCGGGTCAGCCCCCACTTTGTCATCCCGAGCGGTCGACAAATCGGGGGGCTAGCTAACCCGCAAAACATGTCGTCGCACACCAAAACTAACCCTAACGCGCAACGGCCAGGGCTTCTTCTGCGCGCAGCGCCAGGCCACGGGCAACGGAGATGAATTCGTTGCCTGTGCGGATGCGGTTCTCCCCGAACCGCTCAGTGAAGATGCGACGGACCGCGGGCACGAGTGACGTGCCACCCGTGAGAAACACGCGGTCTACGTCACCACGACTGATGTTTGCCGTCTGCAGCAGCGCATCCACGCACTGCTCGATGGTTCGCAGATCGTCGGCAATCCAGCTTTCGAATGCCGCACGGGTTACTGCGATGCGCAGATCGAGGCTGCCCTCGCGAAAGTGGAATTCGGCGGTCTCTGCCCGCGAAAGCTCGAACTTCACGCGCTGCACCGCCTGGTGCAGGTGATAGCCAAGATCTTCATCGATGAGGGTGATCAGGGCTTCGATTTTCTCCGGCTCGAGAGCGCGCAGGCGGGCGCTTTTTAAAATCTCCACCACATTCGCGGTCCGCAGAAATGACAGGTAATGCCAATGCTCGAGGTTGGCATAGATCCAGGCCGGGACCGCGGGTAACACGCGGTTGAGCGAACGGGCGAAAGAGTCTGAGCCCAATGCAGGCGAGACCAGTTTGCGAACGATCCGGGCGTCGAAGGCGTCTCCGGCAAGGCCAACGCCGCTGTTGCCCAGCAGGTCTTGCGGCTTGCGGCCGCGCTTGCGGACACCCGGCCCGACATGCAGCAGAGAAAAGTCGCTGGTACCGCCGCCGAAGTCGCCGATGAGAATGAGCTCATCGTGATCAAGGGTCGATTCGTAGGCGTATGCCGCAGCCACCGGTTCCAATTCGAACTCGATGTGGGGAAAGCCGGCGAGCGCGAAGGCTTCTCGCAAGCGACCCAGGGCGTAGGCCTCATCCGCCTCGGTCTCTGCGCCGACGAAGCGTACCGGTCGACCCACCATCGCGAAGCCTATGGGTCCCGGGAACTGCTGTTCCGCATGGCGGCGCAGGTCGGCGAGGATGCGGGAGATCAAATCTTCAATGGTGCGATGACGGCCGAACACGGCTGTGCCGGTGAGATTGCGATCTGACAGATACGACTTCAGCGACTGAATGAGGCGGCCCTTATTCTCGGCGGCGAGGTAATGCTCAATAGCAGCTGGGCCGGCCCACGTGTGTATCTGCGAACGTGTGCCTTGCTTGATTTGCTCGAGATAGAGGATGGAGCGAAAAGAGAAAGTTTCGCCATGGCTGGTGGAGTACGCGACTAGTTCCACCTCGTGGTCATTGAGGGCGCGCGCAACCGTGCTGTTGGTGGTGCCGAAATCAATGCCGACGGCGGATGCTGGCGAGGGCTGCATTCCTTCCATTATTCCGCATTCTGTCGCACAGCCTTAAACTCGCGATGCGACAATGTCAGAATGCAAAGATTTTGTGAAACAACATTAAATCTGTTGGTTGCTGGTGTGCTCCTGGGGAGCGCTACCGCCCAACAGACGACCGGCACCACCTCCACGACAGCTGCCAAGCCGCGGCAAAGCACCACGACGGCCGCCGGCGCGCGGCGCAAAGCCACACCCGGCACCACCGCTGCCAAGCCAAAGACGATGGTGCTCACAACCGAGCAGGAGAAGGCAAGCTACGCCATCGGCCTGAGCGTGGGCAAGGGTCTGCACCGCGACTCCATCGACGTGGCGCCTGAGTATTTTCTCCAGGGACTGAAGGACGCGCTGGCGGACGGCAAAGTGCTGCTCACCGACGATCAGATCAAGACCGTCATGATGGGCCTGCAAACGCAGGTGCGCGCCAAGCAGGAAGCCAAGCGACAGGCGCAGATCGAGACCAACAAGAAGGAAGGGACGGCATTCCTGGCGGAGAATGCAACCAAGCCTGGCGTGACCAAGCTGCCGAGTGGGCTGGAGTACAAGGTGTTGACCGCAGGCACAGGGCCCAAGCCTACCGCGACCGACTCCGTAGTCTGCAACTATCGCGGAACCTTACTGGATGGCACGGAGTTCGATAGCTCGTACAAGCGGGGACAGCCAGCGACCTTTCCGGTAAGCGGTGTGATCCGCGGGTGGACAGAGGCGTTGCAATTGATGCCAACCGGATCGAAGTGGCAGTTGTTTGTGCCAGCGGATCTGGCTTACGGGGACCACGGCCAGGGACCGATCGGACCCAATGCGACGCTGATCTTTGACGTCGAGTTGCTTTCCATTCAGGACAAGAATCCTCCGGCGGCTGCGCCTGCCCTTGATCCTCCTGCAACGCCACCACCGGCCGCGGCGACGCCACCACCCGCAACGGCGCCCTCGACCAATCCCACGCCCTAACGGGAGTTGTGGCCTACACTGGGTCTTCCACTCCAGGAGGAAGACCCATGCGGAAAGAAAACCTCTCCGTCGCATTGCTGTTGGTGATTGCGGTGGCCCTGGTGGCCATCGCGGTGCGACCGTTGTTTGTGCCACCAGCCGCAGACGCGCAGTCAGGCACGGTGTACCCGTTCTACATTGAGCCGGGTTCTGAATTGCTGCGTTCGCCCGACGGCACCACCCAGGTTTACGGCAAGGTTGTGGTGGATATGCGGACGGGTAAGGTGTGGGGCTTTCCGACGCTGGCTCCGCAGTCGTACCCCAGCGCCGGGTTGCAGAACAAACCACCGGTGTCGCGGCCTTTTGAGTTGGGTAAGTTCGCCTTCGAAGACATTGGTAAGTAGCCGGGGGGGTTGCCGGTGGAGGGTTGCGGACCGGCAGCAGTCTAATCCCACATCTCCCGACTGGAAAACGTCGGTAGATATGGGGCACCCGATGCGGTTACTGGGTAAGTGTGAAGCTAGTGCGGCAGGTTGAGGCCGGATTACAAAACGATCTCCGGTCCCCCACTCTCACAACTGCAAACCTCTACCTAAGTACAGACCGATAACGTAAGCTCCTTGACCCTCGCCCGGGCTATTCCGGCAGTTTGAGGCGCAACAGCAGGACAGGGTCGACATACAGTCCCTGCCAGCGAGCGCCGAAGTGCAGGTGGGGGCCGGTGACGCGGCCTGTGGCCCCGCTCAAGCCGATGATCTGGCCTTTGTGCACATGCTGGCCTACCGTTACTTCGATTTTAGAGAAGTGCATGTATTGCGTAGCGAACTGCTGGCCGTGATCAATCACCACCAGGTTGCCCTCGTAAAACATGGGCTGCGCAATGATGACCAAGCCGTCGTTCGCCGCGTGCACGGGGGTCCCTGAAGGTGCATGAAAGTCTGTTCCGCGATGGATACTCGCTAGTTCTCCGTTGAACATGCGCCGGGTACCGAACGAATCTGTTGGAGAAAAAGGAACGGGTGAGCGAAAGCTACCGCTCCACAAGGGCTGATCGCTCTGCCGCGCATAGGCAGCATCTTTGATTGTTTTTTCCTGAGCGATTCGCTGCAGGGTAGCGGGATCGGGCGCCACGAAATTTTCCAGCACGTGTAAGGAAGTGGTTTTGTACTGCGCCGGCATGACGACGAGTGGCCGCTGCGCATGCAGTGTATGGCCGCCGGGTTCAGTGGCGGTGAGCTCGAGCGTGTAAGTACCCGCAGCCTGCTCGACGTCGACGCCGGCAAGGGCGTACCAGGTGTTCCCCTCGGCGCGGGTGAAGGTGACCGGGTGCTTGAGCCATGTGCCCTGCAGAACGGAAACCGGCTTTTCGAGCTCGATGCGAAAGAGTAATGGTGAGCCGCTTGACACCCGGGCCGGCGACCAGTTGATGTTGCCGAACCCGGGTGTTTGCTCAGCATGAGCGGCCGTAACCAGGAAATACAGCAGGAACCCAACCGCACAGCGATCTATGTTTTTGATCACCAGGAAATAGTAAATCCAGGCGCGATGCGCTAGACAGTTACTCCATCGTGAGTACTACCCGGAACCTGGCCTTGCCCTGCTCCATGCGTTCATAGGCTTCCTGCGCCTTCTCCAAGGGATAGCTCTCATTCATGGAGCGCACGCCGGCAAGGACGCTGAAGGCCAAGGTGTCCTGCGAGTCCAGCGATGTTCCGGAATACCACCCCTTCACTTGCTGCGATTTTAAAAGAAGCTGCAACGCCGGCACTTCGAGTGACGGAACAGCACCGATAATCATCAACGTGCCCTTCGGCGCCAAGCCGCCGATCACGGCTTTCATGGCATCGGCACTCGTCACAGTGGCAAGAACTACTTTGGCTCCGCCCAGCTTCAACAGTTCGGCTGCCGGATCCTGGGCTGCTGAGTCGATGTAGTGTGCCGCGCCGAGCTTTCTGGCGAAAGCTTCCTTTTCGCTGCCCCGGGCGATGGCCACGGTGTTGTATCCGCATTTGGCCGCAAACTGGACACCGAGATGGCCCAGGCCACCGAGACCGATCACGGCCACCACCTCGCCAGGCCTCGCGCCGCTGTTGCGCAGGCAGTTGAAGGTGGTGACGCCAGCGCACATGAGCGGGGCGGCTTCTACGGACGATAGCTCTTCGGGCACCAGGGCCAGGGCCGAGGCGGGCGCAACCATGTATTCGGCATAGCCCCCATTGCGGGTGACGCCGGTGACATCCGTGCTGGTTTCGCAGGCAAAGAAGTCGCCTCTTCGGCAGTTATCGCAGTACCCGCAGTAGCCCCCGTTCCACCCTACGCCCACGCGCTGGCCGGCCTTCCAGCGAGATACATTTGGT
>CAZZVD010000326.1:0-5205 GCA_964657465.1 uncultured Acetobacteraceae bacterium
CCTGTCGCCACGACCCTGCTCACGGTCGCCATCGCCATTGCCGGCGGCATCGCGTTCAACGTACTCCCCGTCTCGCCGCTCCCCCAGGTAGACTTCCCCACCATCTCCGTCTCTGCAGGCTTACCCGGCGCCAGCGCCGAGATCATGGCCTCCTCCGTCGCCACACCCCTCGAGCGCCAGTTCGGCCACATCGCCGGCGTGACGGAGATGACCTCCTCCAGCGGACTGGGCAGCACCAACGTCACCCTGCAATTCGACCTGAGCCGCAACATCGACGCCGCCGCCCGCGACGTCGAAGCCGGCATCAACGCCGCCCGCACTTACCTGCCGGCCAACCTGCCCTCCAACCCCAGTTACCGCAAGATCAATCCCGCCGACTCGCCGATCATGATCATCGGCCTCACCTCGGACAAGTACGACAAAGAAGCGATGTACGACGCCGCGTCGACCATCATGGAACAGAAACTCTCACAAATACAGGGCGTCGGCCAGGTATTCGTGGGCGGCGCTTCCTACCCCTCGGTGCGCGTCGATGTGAACCCGCCGCAGTTGAACCACTACGGCCTCACCATGTCCACCATCCAACGCCTGCTGAGCCTGCAAAACACCGACCTCGCCCGCGGCCAGATCAGCAACGACAAAACCACTGCCGACATCGTGACCAACGGCCAGATCTCACACGCCGACGAATACAAACCACTGGTCATCGGCTACCACAACGGACTGGCCGTCCATCTCTCCGACGTCGCCGATGTGACCGACTCCGCCCAGAGCATCCGCACCGCTGGTTATCTTGACGGCATCCCTTCGGTCACAGTCATCATTACCCGTCAGCCGGGCGCCAACATTATCCAGACCAACCAGCGCATCCGCGACCAGTTGCCTTTCCTGCAGGCGGTCATGCCCAAGGGAATCAGGATGACCGTGGTGCTCGACCGCACCACCACCATCAAGGCCTCACTGCACGACGTGGAAACCTCGCTGATCCTCTCCGTCGTCCTGGTCATCCTGGTGGTGTTTGTGTTCCTGCGCAACGCCCGCGCCACCCTCATCCCCAGCGTCGCGGTCCCGGTCTCGCTCATCGGCACTTTTGCCGTGATGTACCTGCTGAACTACTCGCTCGACAATCTTTCCCTGATGGCGCTCACCATCTCGACCGGCTTCGTGGTGGATGACGCGATCGTGGTGATGGAAAACATATCCCGCTACCTCGAAATGGGCATGCGGCCGATCGAAGCCGCGCTCAAAGGCGCGCAGGAAATCGGCTTCACCGTGCTCACCATGACCACCTCGCTGATCGCGGTCTTCATCCCGCTGCTGCTGATGGGCGGCATCGTCGGCCGCCTGTTCCGCGAGTTTGCCGTGGTGCTGTCGACCGCGCTGATCGTGTCGATGGTGATCTCGCTCACCACCACGCCCATGATGTGCGCCTACCTGCTCAAGCCGCAGCACAACGCGCAACACGGCCGCATCTACCGCGCCAGCGAGCGCTTCTTCGACGGCATGCTCAACACCTACAAGTATTCGCTCTCGTGGGTGCTGGACAACTCCGGCCTGATGCTGGTGGTGTTGCTGCTGACCATCGTGTTGAACGTCGTGCTGATCATCAAGATCCCCAAAGGCTTCTTTCCCCAACAGGACACGGGTGCCATGGTGGGCGGCGTGCAGGGCCCGCAGGATGCCTCCTTCGGCGTGATGAACGATTCCATCAAGGCGCTGGTCAAGGTGGTCAAGTCAGACCCGGCGGTGGCCAACGTGAACGCCTATGTCGGGGGCGGCGGAGGCGGCAGCAACGGCGGCTTCATGTATGTCGCGCTCAAGCCGCTGGAAGAGCGCAAGGTCGGCGTGCAGGAGATCATCGCGCGCCTGCGCCCCAAAATGAACCGCCTGCCGGTCGCCACCGCCTTTCTGCAAGCCGCGCAGGATCTGCGCATCGGTGGCCGCGGCGGCAACGCGCTTTATCAATACACCCTGCAGGCCGATAACTTCGCTGACCTCTCCAAGTGGGGACCCATCCTGCTGGCCAACATGAAAAAGATTCCCGCCCTGCAGGACGTGAACAGCGATCAGCAAAACGGCGGCCTGCAGGAGGTGCTGAACTACGATCGCGTAACCGCGGCGCGCCTCGGCCTTACTCCAAGTTCGCTCGATGCTTCCCTGTACAGCGCCTTCGGCCAGTCGCAGGTCTCAGTCATCTACACCCAGCTCAACCAGTACTACGTGATCCTTGAAGTCGCGCCCCATTACTGGCAATCGCCGGCCGGGCTCAACGCGATCTATCCCTCGGCCAATGGCAACGGGGTGGTCCCCCTGCGCGCGGTCAGCACCGCCAAGCCCGGCACCACGCCGCTGCAGGTGGCGCACACCGGCGTATTCCCTTCAGTGACGGTGTCGTTTAACCTGGCGCCCGGCCTTTCGCTCAGCGACGCCACCCTGCTCATCAACCAGATGCAGACCCGGCTGGGCATGCCCTCGACCATCCACGGCTTCTTTGCCGGCACGCTGCAGGCCTATCAGCAATCGCTCAGCTCAGAGCCCATCCTGGTATTCACCGCGCTGCTGACCGTCTACATCGTGCTGGGCGTGTTGTATGAAAGCCTGGTCCATCCGCTGACCATCATCTCCACCCTGCCCCCGGCCAGCGTCGGAGCCATGCTGGCCTTGCTGGTATTCAAGAACGATCTCAACGTCATCTCGATCATCGGGATCGTGCTGCTGATCGGGCTGGTGAAGAAGAACGCCATCATGATGATCGACTTCGCGCTGGCCGCCGAGCGCATCCACGGCAAGAGCACGCAGGATGCGATTTTCGAAGCCTGCATGCTGCGCTTCCGCCCCATCATGATGACCACCATGGCGGCCCTCTTCGGCGCCCTGCCGCTGGCCTTCGGTACCGGCACCGGCTCCGAACTGCGACGTCCCCTGGGCATCACCATCGTCGGCGGACTGATCGTCAGCCAGATGCTGACCCTCTACACCACACCCGTGATCTACCTCTATATGGATAGGCTGCGACTGCGCGCATTAGGCAAGCATCACGACAACTTTGACGCATCCGGAGAGATGGCCTGATGCGACTGGGACTGCGCAGAGAAAGAGATACCATGAAACGACGCATGCAGAAGACAACATGGGCTACCAGCCTGCTCTGCGCCGCCCTGGCCGGCTGCACCGTGGGCCCCAAGTATCATCCGCCCGTGACCCAGACCGCGCCTGCGTTTAAGGAAGCGCCGCCCGCGGCCGATGCCGCTACGCCGCAAACCCCCACTACCCCGGCTAACGATAACCAGGCCGACGCTGCCAACTGGACGGTCGCGCAACCAGCCGATGCCAAGATACGCGGCGACTGGTGGAGTATCTTCAACGATCCTGAGCTGAACGAACTGGAAAGCCAGCTCAACATCAACAACCAGACCATCAAGGTCTCGTTTGAGAACTACATGCAGTCGCGCTCCCTGGTGCGGGTGGCCCGTGCGCAGTACTTTCCCACCATCAACGCCACCCCCGCGTACACCCGCCAGAAAACCTCGGGCAATCTCAGTAATACAACCTCGGCGAACACCGGCCGAACCAGCCAGATCTACTCTTTGCCGCTGGAGGTCTCCTGGACCCCCGATTTATTCGGCCGCATCCGCAACCAGGTGCGCGAAGCGCAATACACGGCTCAGGTAAGCGCTGCCGACCTGGAGAACGAGCGCCTGATCGAGCAGGCCGACCTGGCGACTTACTTTTTCGAGGTACGCGGACAGGACGCACTGATCAAGCTCTACCGGCAGACGGTCGCTTCGTATCAGCAATCCGTAGAACTGACGCAGGCACAGTATCAAACCGGCATTGGCGATCAACTGGCGGTGCTGGAATCACAGACCACGCTGGAGAGCGCCCAGGCCTCGCTCACCAATCTCAGCATTCTGCGCGCGCAGTATGAACATGCGATTGCCACGCTGATTGGCCGGCAGGCCTCTGGATTCACCTTGCCGGTACGCGAGATTACCACCGCACCGCCGCCGATTCCGATCGGGATGCCGTCGCTATTGTTGCAGCGCCGCCCTGATGTCGCGGCGGCTGAGCGCAACATGGCATCCGCCAACGCCGCCCTGGGGGTGGCCTACACGGCCTTCTATCCCGCGGTAACGCTCTCGGTGGGTGGCGGCCTGCAGAGCTCTTTTATCAGGAATCTAGCTGACTGGCCCAGCCGCGTCTGGTCGGTGGGCCCTTCGATCGCGCAACCCATTTTCAACGCAGCGCTCTCGGCGGAGCTGCATCAGTACACTGCCATCTACAACGCTAATTTAGCGACCTATCGCCAGACGGTATTGACGGCCTTTCAGCAGGTGGAAGATTATCTGGCACAGACACGGATACTTTCCACGCAAATACAGCAACAGCGGCGCGTGGTGGCTTCGGCCCAGGCCTCGCTCGATCTGGAGATGGTGCGGTATCAGACCGGCATCGATCCTTATTTGAACGTGGTGCAGTTGCAGAACACCCTGTTCAGCAGCCAATCGGCCCTGGCCAGCCTACAGATTGAGCAGATGACCGGCGCGATAGCGCTGGTCGAGGCGCTGGGCGGCGGCTGGGATCGCTCGCAGCTGCCTACTCCGTCGCAGGTGACTGCTTCCCCCAGTAAAGCGGATAGCCGTTTGCAACAGTAGGTTAGACGATCACTCAGCAAGGCTGACGTTCCCTTTGCGACCGGTCTGGTAGTACTGACAACTGGACCAGCGCCACTCCTCGGGCCGATGCACTAATCCGCGCTTAGCCGGATTCCAATGGATGTAGTTCAGCTTCTCGATACGCTTCATATCCGTACGCACATTGAAGTCGTAGTACCGAGGCTGCCAGAAGGGTCTCCGCTGGCTCCGCCGCGTGACCATCTGTTTCAAAGACTGTAATCCGAGGGAGAGCGTAGCCGCAGCCGGCTCACTGAGAAGCAAGTGCACATGCTCCGGCATAACAACATAGCCCACAACGGCGAACTTAAAGCGCGCTCGCGTAGTTTCCAGTGACCGCTCAAACAAATCGCGCGCTTCACTCTGCGCCAGAAACCCCATCCGGTGCCAGCAACTGAACGTAACGAAATGCAAATCGCCGTCCTGTTGCCACCGCTCCAGCCTTTCCACCATGGGCGCATCCTACATCCACAAGTCCCCGGCCTGGATGGATGAAACATGAAGTTCTTCCCATGTTCTCCACCCTCCACCG
>CAZZVD010000327.1:0-5096 GCA_964657465.1 uncultured Acetobacteraceae bacterium
GGGTGGGGGCATTGTGGTTGTCTCCGGACAGTCGTGGTGAGAAATCCGGGCTAGTTCCTTTACCCCCGGCCGATAAACGGCATATTCGTCGCCATCACTGTCATAAATTGGACATTCGCCTCAAGCGGCAGGCTGGCCATGTAGGCGACAGCGTCGGCAACGTGCTTTATCTCCATCATCGGCTCCTGCACCATAGCGCCGTTGGGTTGCAGAGATCCGGCGCCCGCGCTGCTGCCGGCCATCATGCCGGCATTGCCGATATCGATTTGGCTGCAGGCGATGCGATAGGGGCGGCCATCGAGTGAGATGGACCTGGTAAGACCCGTGATCGCGTGCTTGGTCGCCGTATACGGGGCGGAATGCGGCCGAGGCACATGGGCGGAGATAGAACCGTTGTTGATAATGCGCCCACCCTGCGGGGTTTGCGATTGCATCTGCCGGAAGGCATGCTGGGCGCAAAGAAAGGCGCCGGTCAGGTTCACGCTCACCACGTTCGACCATTGCTCATAAGTCAGATCCTCAAAGGCGACCCCGGGCACATTGATGCCTGCGTTGTTAAACAGCACGTCGAGGCGGCCGTATTGTTTCTGCACCTTATCGAACAACGCATCGATCGATGCGGGCTTGCTTACATCGGTGGATACGGGCAGCACGGGGACATCATGCGTCAGGGCCGCCGTGTGTTCCAGTTCCGTGAGACGGCGGCCGGCGAGCGCAAGCGAGTAACCTGCCGATGCAAGGGCCAGGGCGACACCGCGGCCAATGCCACTGCCAGCGCCGGTAATCAGAGCTACTTTGGTTTCTGTGGGCAAATGGGTACCTTTCCATGCAGCTTCTTCTTAGCGGCATACATCCAAAGCGGGTCAGGATGAATCTTCATTATCACTGTTTCTTAACAAGGCGGGCGCATGGCAGACCTTCAGCGATTCGGTTGCTTTGAGCCTTTCACACATGGGTGGGCCCACGAGGTAGTAAGCGGAAAACCTCGCCGCAAGGAGAACGTATGTTGATTGTCCTGATTATCTTGTTGTTGGTGTTTGGGTTTGGCGGTTACAGTCTTGGCCCTGGGTTGGGCTACTACGGCGGTGGTGGCATTAGCCTGATTCTTCTGATTGTGATCGTGTTGTTGCTGCTTAAAGTCATCTAGCGACCGGCGCGCTGGAAGAAATTAAACGGTGATATTCCAGGACCGCCGTTCTGGGGCCCTCCCCCGAGGTTCCAGACTGGTCAATTTGTGGAAGACCACCGTTGGGCCACACTGTACAGGAAATGGGTTTCTAGATTTGCAAACCTTAGTAACCCATCGTAACCGTTCGGTGGCTCCCCTTCCTCCGGCCTAAGCCTGCCGGGAAGGCGATAGAGTAGAGGCATGGCGGAAGAAATTTCGGCGACCCAACCCTATTCCGACGCGCTGGTCTTCTTTGGCGCAACCGGCGACCTGGCATACAAACAAATTTTTCCTTCACTGCAGCGGCTCGCCAAGCGCGGCAAACTCGCCGGGCCGGTCATCGGCGTCGCGAAGGCCGGCTGGAACCTGGATCAGCTCAAGGCCCGTGCCAAAGACAGCCTGGAAACCCACGGCGGCCTGGACCCTGTCGGTTTTGACGTCCTCATGAGCAAGCTGCGGTATGTCGACGGAGACTACAAGGATCCGCAGACGTTTGAACATGTCCGCCAGGAGCTGGGCGAGGCGAAACACCCCATTCACTACCTGGCGATCCCACCCTTTCTGTTTGGCGAAGTCATGACCCGGCTCAAAGAGACCGGGTCGGCCGAGGGTGCACGGGTGGTGATCGAAAAGCCGTTCGGCAACGATCTGCCGTCGGCGATCGCCCTCAATAAGGTTGTGCACGATACGTTTCCTGAGGAGAACGTGTTTCGCATCGATCACTACCTGGGCAAGAACACGGTGCAGAACGTGATCTTCTTCCGTTTTGCGAACTCCTTTCTCGAGCCGATCTGGAACAATCTCTACGTGGAAAGCGTGCAGATCACCATGGCTGAGCAGTTCAACGTGCAGGGCAGGGGCAGCTTTTACGACGCGGTTGGCACGGTGCGCGACGTGGTGCAGAACCATTTGCTACAGCTACTGAGCAACATCGCGATGGAGCCGCCGCCGACGCTCAGTATCGAGAGCCTGCGCGATGAGCGGGTCAAGGTGCTGAAGAGTGTGCAACCGCTGCATACCGACGACGTGGTGCGGGGCCAGTATGCCGGGTACCTGGAAACGCCCGGGGTGAAGCCGGACTCAAACACTGAGACCTATGTGGCCCTGCGGCTGGCGATCAATTCGTGGCGGTGGAAGGGTGTTCCGTTCTTTATCCGTTCCGGCAAGTCGTTGAAGATAACGGAGACGGAAGTGGTGGCCAGGCTGCGGCCGCCCTGCGCGATCTTTTCGACAGAGCCGCCGCCGGCCAATTACGTGCGCTTCCGCATCAGTGGCGACCCGGTGATTGCGATTGGTGCTTCCATCAAAACGGCGGGGGACCAGTTGCGTGGCTGCGCGATCGAGTTGATCGCCGACCAGGAATGTGGTGAGGACGACATGCTGCCGTACGAAGAGCTGCTGGGCGACGCCATGGCCGGCAACCAGACCTGGTTTGCCCGCGAAGATTACGTGGAAGAGGCCTGGCGGATCGTGGACCCGATCCTCGACTGTAAGGTGTTGTATCCGTACGAGCCGGGTGGGTGGGGACCGGACGAAGCGGAGAAGCTGGTGGCGTCCACCGGCGGCTGGTCCGATCCTAAATAGGGCTGTTCAGGCGAGGGCGGCTTGCAGGCGGAAGAGGGAGCCTACGCGGCTTTGCGGTGTTTGGCTGAGCTGTTCCCAGCCACCCGACTCCACGATGCGGCCGTTCTCCAGCACGTAGATCATGTCGGCGCGCTGGATGGCAGAGATGCGGTGCGCGATCAGCAGGACGGTGGTTTTGCCCTGCAGGCGGCGGATGGCGTCGAGGACGCGTTGTTCGTTCTCGAGGTCGAGGCTGCTGGTGGCTTCATCCAGGATGAGCAGCCCGGGTTGACGCAGCAGGGCGCGCGCGAGGGCGATCCGCTGGCGCTGGCCGTGCGATAACAGCACGCCCCGGTCACCGACTGTGGTGTCTAAACCCTGCGGTAAATCAAACACAAATTCAGCGGCGGCCAGGGTGAGGCAGTCGCGCATGGCTTGCTCCGTGGCCTCGGGCATGGCCCACTGCAGGTTGCGGCGCACGGTGTCGTGGAAGAGCACGGTATCCTGCGCAACGTAGCCGACGTGGCGCCGCCAGGCGCGGGCCTGGGGCGGGGTGAGCTCTGCTCCATTCACCAGGACGCGACCGGCGAGCGGCGCCAGCAGGCCATCGACCAGATCAGCGGCAGTGCTTTTACCCGCACCGGAGGCGCCGGCGATGGCGGTCACCCGGCCGGCGGCGATGGTCAGCGAGACATCGTCGAGCACCGGAACGCGCTCCGGGGTATAGCGGAAGTGGATGTGCTCCAGGCGAATCTCGTAGGCGCAGACGGGGTCCTCGCCGGGGGCGCCCGGGGTTTCTGCGTTGGCCAGGCAGTCGTGGTAAAGGCTCATCAGGTTTTCGAACGCCGGCAGCTCGCCGAGGAAGGCCTGCAGCTGGCTTTGCCCGGCCGTCAGTCGCGGGATCAGCCGGGTGAAGATCGCCAGCAGGAGCAGGATGGACGCGGGGGCCACGTTCAGCAGTTGCAGCGAGGCGAAGATGATGGCGGCCAGCACCATCAGGGAGCCGGCTTCAAACCAGAAAGCGGCTGCGGCCTGACTGCGTGTGCTGTTCAGGCCTTGCTGCAGGGCCGAGGCCTGCAGCGACGTGAACATGGCCAGGTCGGTGCGTTGTGCGTCGGAGAACTTCATCGCTTTGAGGTTCTGCAGGTGCTCGGTTGCGGCCGCGTAGACCTCGCTGACGCTTTCTGAGACGGCCGTGCCGGTCTGGTGGATTGCCCGCATCCAGCGGCGCGCGACCAGCAGCAGGAGGGCGCCGGCAGCCAGCACCAGCAGGGTCATCTGGGCGGAAAGCTTGATGGCCAGGCCGATGTAGACCAGGGCCAGGATCGCGTTGGAGAGCGTGCCGATGAACAGGTAGGTGCAGTTGGCGACCCGGGTGAGTTCCGCGGTGAGGGCGTGGGTGAAGTCAGACGAGCGGCGGCGGACGAGGAAGAGCCAGTCCGCGTGGATGATGGCCCCGTAGAGCTGGCGGCTCAGGCTGAGTTCGTAACTGAGCGAGGTGCGGAAGGTGAGGACGGATTGCATGCGGCTGAAGAGCGAGCGCAGCGCCATCAGGAGCATGAACATGAGTAACAGGGTGGCGAGCCAGAGGTGCGGCGGCAGGCGGCTGTGGAGCAGCAGGTCGCGTACTTCTCCTGTGTAGTGGCCCACGTGGCCCTGGTTGGCCAGGTTGAAGCCGGCGACCTGCAGGATCGGGAAGAGGAGTGCGACGCCCAGGCCTTCAGTGAGCGACGTGACCGTCATGAGCAGAACGGCGGTGAGTAGTTGCCAGCGGACGGTGGTAAAGAGGCTGGTGATGTATTGCCGCGTGGAGTGCCGGGAAAGCGTCTGCCGGGGTGGGGCGGCAGGGGTTTCGCTGCGCTGGTCCAGCATGGAAAAACGATAGCAGAGGCGGGTGGGGTTGCCGATTGGCGACGTGGGCACGCTGGTGTGGGGCGACGCCCAGTCGTACCCCGGGCGGAGACGGTATGCTGGGGGGATGACGGCAGTGAGTCTTGATTCCACGGTGTGCCATATGCCCCACCCGGTTGCGGCGGATGTGGCCGGCGAGACGGTGCTGATGAGCCTGGAGCGCAGCCGCTGTTACGGACTGGGCAGCATCGGCAGCGACCTGTGGAGCAGGCTGGCCGCGCCCATCCAGGTGGGTACCCTGGTCAGCACGCTTAGCGAACAGTACGACGCGCCGCCCGGCGTGATTGAGCGGGATGTGTTGCAGATGCTTACCCAGCTGGCCGAGGAAGGCCTCATCAGCATTCGCTAGCTCGATCGTTTGCGGCACGACCAACCCTCACGACCTATTCCGTAACGAGTGATGGGTGCCCCACATCTCGCTCGTTTTTCGCGAGATGTGGGATTCCCTGAACCT
>CAZZVD010000328.1:0-5087 GCA_964657465.1 uncultured Acetobacteraceae bacterium
AGCTGTGAATTCCCACATCTCCCGACTGGAAAACGTCGTGAGATATGGGGCACCCGAGCTGGTGGTTGAAGAAGCCATTCTGGCATCTCAGGCAGACTACGACTTGAGCCGCGTTTTGGGACAGGCCCCACTGGGCATGTGTGCACAGTGGGGCTTAGGCCATTAGTTCTGCGGCTTCGTCGAGTTCTTCATCCGCGATGGCTTTGTCGTCGACTACGAGGCCAAGAGCTTGCCTTTCGAAGAGCCGCTTGTAAGTGCCTTCGGTTTTGCGCACCAGTGCGATGTGCGTGCCCTCTTCGATCACTTGTCCCTGATCGAAAACGAGAATGCGATCGAGCATGCGCACGGTCGACAGACGGTGGGCGATGACAATCGCCGTACGGCCAACGATCAAGCGCGCCATGGCTTCCTGAATGAGGGCTTCTGACTCTGAATCGAGACTCGAGGTGGCCTCGTCCAAGATCAGAATGGGCGCATCCGCCAGGAACGCACGGGCCAGGGCAACACGCTGACGTTCGCCACCTGAAAGCTTGACGCCCCGCTCCCCAACCAGGGTGGCATAGCCCTTCGGCTGGCGCATGATGAAGGCATGTGCATTGGCCAGTTGGGCCGCATGCTCAATTTCCGCAAGGGTGGCTTCCGGACGCGCGTAGGCGATGTTTTCTGCCAGCGAACGATGGAACAGCAACGGCTCCTGCGGCACGAGTGCAAGTTGCGAGCGCAGCGATACCTGCGACGCACGTGCAATGTCTTGCCCGTCGATGAGGATGCGGCCGTCGTTCAAGTCATAGAGCCGCTGCAGCAGCTTCACAAATGTGGTCTTGCCGGAACCCGAATGGCCGACCAGGCCCACGCGTTCCCCAGCCTTAATCCGCAGAGTGAAGTCACGGAAGAGCGGGTCTACCTGCGCACCATAGCGGAAAGTGACGGCATCGAAGAACACGTCGCCCCGGGTGATTTCAATCGGCTCTGCGTCTTTGCGGTCAGCCACGCCCATCGGCAGCTCGTGCATTTCGACCAGGTCTTCCATCTCATTCACGCTGCGCTGCAGGTTAGCCACGTGCTGGCCCACATCGCGCAGGTAGCCGTGCACGATGAAGTAGCTGGTGAGCACAAACGTGACCCCGCCCGGCGTGGCGCGGCCCTGCCACCACAACCAGAGGGCATAGGCTGTGACCGAGCCACGCAGAGCGAGCAGTACCAGCATTTGCAAGGTGCCGCTGCGGGTGCCGTTCATCCAGTGGCGGAGCGTGCGCCGCTGCCACTTACTCAGCACTCGCCCAAGACGCGCATCCTCCCGCGCTTCGGCTGCGAACGATTTGACGACTGCGTTGCACGTGACGGCATCCGCCATGGCCCCGCCAACCAGCGTGTCTTGCGCGTTAGACAAACGTGCGGCCGGCGAGACGTAGTTAAGCGACAACGCGATAGAAAGGCTGACGTACAGCGTCGCTCCAATGGCCACGATCAGCCCCATCGATGGCCAGTGCGCGCCCAGCAGCAGCGCACTGCCAATCAACACCAGCGAGGCCGGCAGTAAGGCCAGCAACAGGGTGTCATTCATCAGATCGACCGCCCACATACCGCGGGTTACGCGGCGCACGATGGAGCCGGCGAAATTGTTGGCATGCCAGTCGGACGAGAAACGCTGTACCCGAATGAATGCGTCTGCCGCCAGACGCGCCATCAAGCGCACCGTGAGGCGGCTGATATTCATCAGAGACACGTGACGCCCCGTGACCAGGACGCCGCCAAGCACCAGCATCGAGACCAATGCGGACAATGCTTTGTGCCAGGCCTGCACGTGAGTACCGGCGGGGCTGGCGATCGCATCGACCATGCGGCCGGCGAACACTGGCATAAACAGGTCGGCGATGGTGGCGACGATCATCGAAGAGGCGACGACAAACACTAGCCAGGCTTCGCGGCGCCAGTGGCGGAAATGAAAGGCGAGTACAGCTCGCATGACATTCGGAGTGGGTTTTAGAACACGCATAAGGTACTCGTCCAGGTAGACCGGTTGCGCGCCTCTGCAAGAGACGGTTGGATAAGTCAGGTAAGGATGTGCCTTGCGTGCCTTCCCGGTACGGGAAATGAAAAAGGCCCTAAGGCTGCGCCTTAGGGCCTTCGTGATCTGCTACGAAGTACGCTAGGCGCGCTCTACATCCTTGAAGCCGGAAACACCCAATACAGCCTTAAGCTGGATGGGGTCTGCTACGGGTTGGATAAGTAGGTTGCTTAACATGGCACACGTCCTTCGTTGGTAACTCCAGCTTACCGCAGCATCTCTGGATTCGTCTAACACTTTCTGTCGTGAGCGGGCTTGATGAGGTCGAGTCAAGGTTCCGGCACGGGCAGGAAGAGGATTGAAGTGCGGGTGCCAACTGGGTGCTTGCAGAAGCGGCATCCCCGTCATTGCTCATCAGGCGCCTGGGTGAACAGTTGGCACTTGTCGAATTTCTGGTGAGGTGAGAGTTGCTCATCGGGTTTAGTGACTTCCCACATCCCCCGACTGGAAAACGTCGTGAGATATGGGGAACGCACCCCAGTCCATCGAAGGGTCCGACAGTTCCCCACGAACCGTAAACAGCCTGGGGATCTGCCTCGATCTACATCCTGGCGGAACGAAGGTGCATCCTAGCGAGACAGTCTATGTGCGATTGGAAGTGTTCTGTGCGGGCGGCGCTGCTGCCCCTGTTTTGTGTACTGCTTGTCTCCGGTTGCGAGCGCCGTCATGAACAGCCGCCGCCACCCGCGCCAAAGCCTGCTATCAAAATCGCGCCGCCTACGCCCATCGCCGAGAAAAAAGAGGAATTGGGTCAACCGTCCTGGGATCCACAGTGGGACCGGATTGTGGAGGAGGCGTTGTCGCCTGCGATGTTGTCGCCAGCTGCGGCTCGCGGGGTAAGAACGTTCTGCCCCAGGTTTGCCTCGCTGAGCGAAGCCGACAAACGTGCGTTCTGGGCTTACACGTTTCAGGCGTTGGCCGCGGCTGAGGCTGGACTCACACCCACCACCGATGTACGACACACGGAACCGGAAGTCGCCAAAGTGGATACGGTAACCAAACGCATGGTGAGAAGTGAGGGACTGCTGCAGCTTACGTACATGGATGCCACCCGCTACGGGTGCGACTTCGACTGGAAGCGCGATAAGTCGCTGCCGGAAAAGGACCCAGCCAAAACCATTCTGCAGCCCAGGAACAACCTCATATGCGGCGTGAAGATTTTGGAAAATCAGATGGTCACGCAGAGACGGCCATTGCTCAGCCCGGTGAGTTACTGGGTCACCCTGCGACCTTCCCGGCCAAGCTACAAAGTGTTCGCGCAGCAGATGAAGAACGTGCCTTCGGTCTGTCGCGCGGCCGGTCCGCGCATGCAAGAGGCGCAGTCCAGGCACGGCAACAGCAAGACTGCTGCCACAGCGGCTACCGTTCCGGCAACTGTTCGCTGAACAGGCTCGTCGCAATACCACCGTGGAGTGTCGTAGCAATCGATGAATGCTTTGCCACAGGAGCGCCTGTTCGTGCTGACCGGAGCAGGCATCTCTGCGGAAAGCGGGTTGGCTACCTTTCGCGGCTCGGGCGGGTTGTGGAATGGGTATCGGGTGGAACAAGTGGCGACGCCCGAGGCCTGGGAGAACGATCCTGGGTTAGTTTGGCGGTTCTACTCCATGCGCCGCCGCGACGCCCTTGCGGCGCAGCCAAACGCCGCGCACCTTGCCCTCGCACGCATGGAGCAGGCCCTGGGCAATCGTTTCTTTTTGTGTACCCAGAATGTCGATGACCTGCATGAGCGAGCTGGGTCGGTACGTGTGCACCACATGCATGGCAGCCTCTTCGCTTCACGGTGCGTTGCCTGCAACCTGCCGTTCGTCGATCGGCGGGCCTATGACGACGAGCTCCCGTTGTGCGGAATGTGCGGCGCGCCCATCCGGCCGCACATCGTTTGGTTTGGGGAAATCCCGCTAGAGATCGATCGCATTTACCAGGAACTCAGCCGGGCGACACAGTTGCTGGTGGTAGGCACGTCAGGCGCAGTCTATCCCGCAGCAGGCTTTGCACAAGTAGCCCAGCAGCGCGGAATTCGCACGGTCTACGTGGGACCAGAGGAGCCACTCAACGCGCCGGCGTTTGATGAAGTGCTGACTGGCACGGCGACGGAAGTACTGCCTCGCCTTGCGGAGCGGTACAGGGCGCCTGGATAGTCACGGGAAAGGCTCGCCGCTCTACGCGGCGATCCCCTGTTCACGGCTCCATTGCTGGTAATCGGAGTTTACCGTCCCAAGGACGTAGGCGGTGTTCCTCGTCTCAACGAGTTGGCGGGATGGATCGATGCTGATTACGGGCGAGGTGAATATGAAGGCGCCTTCCTTGATCCTCGGGTGCCCGAAGACCCCCCACCAGCAGGTTACCTGGGCTCAGCTCGCGGAAGTTACCCGTATTTGGATTCGGTACGACTGCCCAGTCATCGATCTTGACAGCAGGTTTTGGCATGCTCATACGTTGTCTCCATAGAGGTAGATGCGCAGGAGGGGCCTTCCGCCTGCCTGGCGGCCGAAAGATGAATTGTTTGCTCAGGCGGCATCCTGAAAGCCGGCTGTCTGGCCCGGCGCCGCGGTACGGCAGGAATAAGGGAGAATACCGTGGGAGTCTCTTTGCTGCGTAATCGAATACTTCCCTCGTGCTTGCAAATAATGCTTGCCGTCAAAGTTTGCGGCAGAGTCCATGGAATTAAAGAAGAGGCGGCCAATCTTTCAGCTCATAACTACTCCGTTACAGACGCAGCACTGAGGTTTGGAGATTGCTGCAGGCCCTAACTAGTGATCTAACCGGATTTCTCACCAGTACTGATTGGTGTGACAGGTTGAAGGTAGCGGTGAGCCTGTTGCTGTGTTCTGGCTTGTGGCCTTGCGTTAGGCTAATTTTTGGTGTGCGACGACCTGTTTTGCGGGTCAGCTTAGCCCTTTTCTAGCCCGCATTTCTCACCGCCTATTCCGTAACCAATGACGGGTGCCCCACATCTCGCTCGTATTTCGCGAGATGTGGGATTCCCTGAACCTCTGCCTCTGAGCGTGGAGGGTGTATG
>CAZZVD010000329.1:0-4998 GCA_964657465.1 uncultured Acetobacteraceae bacterium
AGCACCGGAGAGTCGCCGGTTGGGTCCTGTGAATTCCCACATCTCCCGACTGGAAGACGGCGTGAGATATGGGGCACCCCAGGTTGTTACTGATTCAGGCTTCTTAAGAACGCAGGCACTACGCCTGGGCGAAGCCGGCAACCTTGGGGTGCTTTACGTTCGTCACTTCGCAGTCTGCAAGTTCTTCGAGCACGCGAATGGAACCGCAGATGTCTTCTTCCCCGTAGCCTTTAGCCATGGCCGCCTGGTAGAGCTGCCTGGTGAGGCCGGTGAGCATGAGGGGAACATTGAGTTCGGCGCCGAGATCCATGGCTAAACCGATATCCTTCTCCAGCCACTTGACGGAGAAGTTGGTAGAAAAGTCGCGCTTGAATACCATGGGCGCTTTGATGGAAACCACGCCCGAGCGGGCTGCGCTGTTGTTCAGGATGTCGAGCATGAGCTCAGGGTCCACGCCGGCTTTGGTGCTCAGCACCAACCCCTCGTTGAAGGCTTGCAGCAGGTTGCCCAGGATCAGGTTCTGCGTAAGCTTGGCGCGCAGGCCCATACCGGATTTGCCACAGTAGTAGAGGTTTTTGCCCATCGCTTCAAAGAACGGCTTGACGTGTTGGAAGACTTCTTCTTTCCCGCCAACCATGAAGGTGAGGGTGCCGCCTTCCGCGCCGCCTTTCGATCCGGTGCAGGGGGCATCGAGAAACTCCATGCCCAGCGCTTCCAATTCAGTTGCCATGCGGCTGCTCTCGAGTGGGGATACGGTGCTGCAGTCGGCGATGACAAAGCCCTTACTGGCGCCGCTGGCCAGGCCCGCCTGGCCGAGAATGACCTCGCGAGACATGGCCGTATCGCCAACACAAAGGAACGCACACTCACTGTTCTGCGCGACCTCTGCCGGCGCGGCGCAGTAGAGCGCGCCATGCGAGTCGGCGAAGGCCTTCGCCTTTTTCTGATTGTGGGACCAGACGGCTACGGTGTGCCCGCCCGTAATGAGGTGATGAGCCATGGGCCCGCCCATAATGCCGAGCCCTAAGAATCCTAGCTTTGCCACGAGGTGTCTCTCCTGAATAAATTTGGCTAATGCGCGTGAAAGACGTAGGCGTACAGCATTACTTCGATGCCGATGGCGGTGGCCATGACGATGCTGTGACGCAGGGTAAAGCGAAAGAGTTTTGCCTGGTCGGCGACGGACATCGCGGTGGCTGCTGCCGCAACCGCGATATTTTGCACGCTGATCATTTTGCCAACCACGCCCCCGGCTGAGTTGGCGGCGGCCATGAGCGTGGTGTCGAAGCCGAGGCGGCTGGCGGTGACAACCTGCAGGTTGCCGAACAGCGCGTTCGCCGAAGTATCCGACCCAGTGAGAAAGACCCCCAGCCAACCCAGCAATGGGCTGAAGAAGGGAAAGAGCATGCCGGATGCGGCGAAAGCCAGCCCGAGGGTTGCGGTGGCGCCGCTGTAGTTCATGACAAATGCCATCGCCAGCACGGCGGTCACGGTCACCGTCGGCAGAAAGAGCTGGCGGCATACGGAAAGCAGCAAGCGCCCGAACGCCCCGGGCTTCATGCCCAGCAGCAGTGCCGATAGCAGCGTCGCGAACATGCACGATGTGCCTGATGCCGAAAGCAGGTTGAGCTGGTACATGGCTTTGTAGAGGGTGGGCCTGGCCACGACCGGCGGCATCATCATGACCATGTTGTGTAGCCCCGGCCAACCGAAGCTGATGGTTGCGACATTCAGGTGCGCCTGAAATGGTTTAAACCCCCACAGGAGCACCAGGATGACCAGCAAGCCGTACGGCATCCAGGCCTGAAGGATTTCGCCACCGGTGTTGGATCGTCCGGAGGCGGTGGCGAGGGTGGAGAATTTACTTTCGGGGCGCGGCGCTCCCTGGGGCAGCACCGGTTCGAGTTCCCTATCCCACAATTTGGCTGGCCGCCAGAAACGCAGCAGTAGCAAAAGGGAGGCCAGGGCACAGAGGGAACTCATAATGTCTGTAAGCTGCGGACCGACGAAGTTTGACATCAGGAACTGAACGGAAGCGAAGACCCCGCCGACCACCAGGACCGCCGGCCAAACCTCAAGCATGCCGCGCCAGCCCACCATGATGCAGATGAGGTAGGCGGGCACCAGCATGGATAGGGGAGCGCAGAGGCGGCCTACCGCGCCACTCAGCTTATCGAGAGGCAGGCCGGTGATGCCGGCAAGGGTGACGACCGGGATCCCGATGGAGCCAAAAGCTACCGGGGCGGTATTGGCCACCAGGCAGAGTGCGGAGGCATAAAAGGGCGAGAAGCCCAGGCCGACGAGCATGGCGGCAGCAACCGCAACGGGGGTGCCGAAACCGGCTGCGCCCTCGACGAAGGCGCCGAAGGCAAAAGCAATCAGGAGCGCCTGGAGCCGTGCATCGCTTGTGAGATTGCCCAGAGAAGATTTAATGATCTCGAATTTGCCGGTCTCGACGGTGACCCGATAGAGCGTGATGGCCCAGAACACGATCCAGGAGATGGGGAACAAGCCAAACCCAGCGCCATAGGCGGCAGCGCTGAGGGTGAGTGTTGGCGGCAGTTTGTAGGCAAAAAGAGCGATAGCCAGGGCTACGCCCAAGGCGGCAAGGGAGGCGATCCAGGCTGGTTTGCGGCGGGCGCCTAACAAGAAAAGCAGGGTCAGGATCGGCAAAGAAGCGATGATTGAGGAAAAGCCCAGTCCGCGACCGAACAGGGTGTAGCTTTGGGACCAAACTGGGGTCATCCGGGCAGCTTCCTCAAAATTAGATGGAATTCTACGACGGCAGCAAGGGCCAGTCTAACCGAGGAGGGTGGCGCCGCATTCTTTCGCCAGCGTGGGCCTTCGCCACGATGCCAGTCTCGCCCGCTCACTTCAGCGTTGACCAAAGAACCCTAACCCCTGGACCGGTCCGGATTTAAGGCTTTGTGGTTTACCTTAAGATTTGCTCGGAGAGGAGGCGCAGCTTCTCCGCCACTGCAGGGCAACATCAGCAACTCCCCCTTCCCTGAATTAGAATCGTAGCCGCATGCTTTCTGCGGCAATCCTCGATGAGTTGCGCCAGGCCGTGGGGGCTGACGGCCTGATTGTTGAGCGCAATCAACTACAGACCTACGAGTGCGATGGACTTGCGGTACTGCGCAGCCTGCCTGCGGCTGTTGTTTTGCCGCGCTCCACTGGGCAGCTGCAAAGTGTGGTCGCGGTTTGCGCCCGCCACCACATCCCTTTTGTCGGCCGGGGTGCGGGGACGGGATTGTCGGGCGGTGCGCTGCCCGATGACCGTGGGATTGTGATCAGCTTTGCGCGCATGACGAAGGTGCTGGCGACCGATATTGCGAACCAGCGCATCACGGTAGAAGCAGGCGTGATCAATGCACACGTGACGCAACGGGTGGCGGGGGCTGGCTACTTCTACGCACCCGACCCGTCATCACAGACAGTCTGCACGATCGGCGGCAATGTGGCAGAAAACTCCGGTGGAGCGCATTGCCTGAAGTACGGGTTCACCACGACGCACGTGCTGGAGCTGGAAGTGGTTTTGCCGACCGGCGACCTGGTGCACCTGGGTTCGCCCACGCTGGATGCGCCTGGCTACGATCTCGCCGGAGTGTTTGTCGGCTCGGAGGGGACGCTGGGGGTGGCCAGTTCCATGACGCTGCGCATTGTGCGCCGTCCAGAGAGCGTGCAGGTGTTGCTGGCGGCGTTCGACTCGATTTCTGCCGCGGGCCAGACGGTTTCAGACATCATTGCGGCCGCCATCCTGCCGGCTGCCATGGAAATCATGGACAGGCTTTCGATCCGAGCCGCGGAAGCGGCTGTGCACCCCCACTACCCTGAGTGCGAAGCGCTTTTGCTGGTTGAGGTGGATGGACCGGTGGCCGAAGTAAATCTGCACATGCAGCAGATTCGCGAGCTGTGCAAAGCGAACGGAGCCTGGGAAGACCGGCTGGCGCAAAGCGAGCAGGAACGGATGCTGGTGTGGAAGGGGCGCAAAGCAGCCTTCGCCGCGGCCGGCCGGCTTTCGCCGGATTACATTGTGCAGGATGGCGTGATTCCTCGTACCAAATTGCCAATCGTGCTCGAACAGATTGCTGAGATGGCCGCCGCTACCGGCCTGCGGGTTTCCAATGTGTTCCATGCAGGCGACGGTAACCTGCATCCGCTGGTGCTTTACGATCGGGCGGTTCCGGGGCAGGAAGTAGTGGCCATCGATCTTTCCATGCGCATTCTGCACCTTTGCGTCGATCATGGCGGATCCATTACCGGCGAACACGGGGTGGGCCGGGAAAAGCAGCAAGCCATGGGCTACATGTACTCCGAGCCCGATCTCGATACCATGCAACGGGTGCGCTGCAGCTTTGACCCGGAGAATATTGCGAACCCGGATAAGCTTTTCCCGCGGCCGCGACTTTGCGGCGAGAAGACTGGCAGATATACCCCACACCCTCTGGAGACGGCAGGCGTCGCGGAGTTCTTTTAGGAAGTTTGTGTCTGCCACGGTTACCCACCATTCATGACGACCACCTCTGCCAACGCGCGTGACCTCGTTACTGCCATGGCGGCGATCACAGCTCCTGCGTTTGTCGCAGAGGAGGGGGCGGCGGTCGTAGTGGCGCCGGCTGCTACGGAAGAAGTCGCTGCCATCCTTCGCTTTGCCAATGAGCAGCGCCTCCCAGTGGTGCCGCGCGGCGGCGGCACCAAGCAAGGCTGGGGCAATCCAGTGGCCCCGTCAATCATTATCGACCTGTTACGGTTGCAGTCGGTCAGGGAACATACCTGGCAGGATATGACCTGCACGGTCGAAGCAGGCTGCACCTGGTCTACTCTGCAGGCCACTCTGGCGCAACACGGACAGTTTGTAGCGCTCGATCCGCTTTGGCCAGACCGGGCGACCGTTGGCGGCATCGTCGCGAGTAACGATTCCGGCGTACTTCGTCTGCGCTACGGTGGACTGCGCGACCTGATCATCGGGATGACGATCGTACTTGCCGACGGCAC
>CAZZVD010000330.1:0-4995 GCA_964657465.1 uncultured Acetobacteraceae bacterium
GTGAATTCCCACATCTCCCGACTGGAAAACGTCGTGAGATATGGGGCACCCCGGTCCGTTCTCCGCGCAGACTGCCCACTCAATCGTATCGTTCGAAGATGATTTGTTTACGCTGCCAACCGAGCGCAGTCAGCGTTTCCCGGTTTGCGGAAACCATTTCATTCAACCCGCAAATGTAAGCGTGGATGTTGTAAACCGCATCGCTGTGAGGGGGGCCGACCTCGCGCGCGTGGTCGGCCGCAATTTGCCCTACCAACTCCTGTACATAGCCGCGGGCGCCTTCCCATTCGTCATGCGATCGGCTGAGCGTCGTGTGGTAGAAAAAGTTGGGCCGGCTCGCCGCTACCCTCTCAAAGTAGTCCTGGTAGTAAAGCTCAGTGGCGTAGCGCGTTCCATACACCAGCCAGATCTTTCGCCCGTGGCTGCGGTCCTCGCCACTTTCAGGAAATAGGTGTTCGACAAAGCCGCGCATGGGGGCGATGCCAGTCCCGGTGGCGATCAGGATGCTGTCCGTCAGGGGCGTTCGTAACAAAAACAAGCCGTGCGCGCCGTGAAAAGGAAGGCTTTGGCCCAGCTCCAAATCGCACAACAGGTTTGAAAAGAAACCTTCCTCTACGCGATTGACACACACATCAAACTGATTTCCCCGCGGCGCCGAGGCCAAGGAATAAGCCCGGGTCTGTTGTTTGCCGTTGGGGTCGGGAGCCAGGAAGGAGACGAATTGCCCAGGCTCGAAATCGAAGGTGCTCAGTTCGTCGACGGTAAATTCAAGATGAAAACAGGCTGCGCGTTCCGATAGCAGAGTCTTGCGCGAAAGCCGCGCAGTATAGATTTGCCGTGCCAAGCTTTGTCACCTCGTGCATCGATGCTTTGTTTTTATTATTATGGCAGGCGGCTACTCGACCGTGACGGATTTGGCCAGGTTGCGTGGTTGATCCACATCGCAGCCGCGACGAACAGCGATGTAGTATGCCAGCAACTGCAGAGGGACGATCTCGATCAGCGGAGCCAGCAGTTCAGGCGCATCCGGCACGTAGATCACGTGCTCAACCAAGTCGCGGATTTGCTTGTTGCCTTCCGTGGCCACCGCCAGCACCCGGCCGGAGCGTGCAGTCACTTCCTGAATATTCGAGAGCGTCTTGTCATAGCGCAGGACAGACTCGGGGCTGCGGACGTCGCAGGTCGCCAACACCACGACCGGCAAAGATTCGTCGATGAGTGCATTGGGGCCGTGTTTCATCTCCCCTGCGGGGTAGCCTTCGGCGTGAATGTAGGAAATCTCTTTCAGCTTGAGCGCGCCTTCGAGCGCAATCGGGAAGTGGATGCCGCGGCCGAGGAAGAGGAAGTTAGCCGCAGATGAGTACGCTTTCGCAAGTAGCCGGCACTGGCCATCGCGCTGGCGCAATACCTCCTCGATCTTCCCTGGAATGCGACTCAACGCATCCACCAGTGCGATGCTCTCTGCCTCCTGAATCGTCCCGCGCTTCTGGGCCAGGAACAAGGCAAATAGAAAGAGCGCCGTCAATTGCGCGGTGAATGCCTTGGTGGAAGCAACGCCAATCTCCGGCCCGGCATGAGTGTAGATCGTGCCGTGCGCTTCGCGAGCAATCATCGAACCCACCACGTTGCAAATGGCAACCGTCATGGACCCTTTTGCGATCATCTCTCGTTGCGCTGCCAGCGTATCCGCGGTTTCGCCTGACTGCGTAATCAACACACCAAGAGCTCGCGGATCGGCGATCGGATCGCGGTACCGGTACTCGCTGGCGTAATCCACTTCAACCGGCACGCGCGCCAATCGCTCGATCATGTACTTACCAGCCAGGGCAGAATGCCAACTGGTCCCGCAGGCCGCGATGTTTACCTGGGTCACCGCGCGAAACTGGTCGTCGGTGATCTTCATTTCGCCGAGAAACACGCCGCCCGTTTCCATGGAGATGCGACTCAGTGTGGTGTCGCGCACGGCACGCGGTTGCTCAAATATTTCCTTGAGCATGAAGTGCTTGTAGCCACCCTTCTCCGCCTGGATGGGGTCCCACAGGATCTTCTCTACTTTGCGGTCAACGTGCTCACCTTCCAGGTTGGTGAACTTCACCTTCTCCGGCGTGAGGATGGCCACATCGCCATCCGCCAAAAAGTACATCATGCGCGTGTGGTGCAGGATGCCGGGAACGTCTGAGGCAACGAACGACTCACCTTCACCCACCCCTACGACTACGGGCGGACCATTACGTGCGCTCACAATCGTGTCTGGCTGATCTGCGGAGATCACGCTGATGGCGTAGGCGCCAGTCAACCGCCGCGCGGCACGGCGCACCGCCTCCTCCAGAAGCATGGTCTTGCCGGAGTCTTCTGCCGAGCGCTGCTCCTGCTCGATCATGTGGGCGATGACTTCGGTATCGGTTTCTGTGACGAAAACGTGGCCTTCCTCAGCGAGCTCACGTTTCAGATCGAGGTAGTTCTCCACGATCCCGTTATGCACCACGACGATGCGGCCGCTGCAATCCCGATGAGGATGCGCGTTTTCTTCAGTGGGCCTGCCGTGGGTGGCCCAGCGTGTGTGCCCGATGCCATACGTGCCCTGCAGCGGATGTTGCCGAATCACTTCTTCCAGATTGCGTAGCTTACCCGGCGCTCGCCGCAGTTGCAGGTCCTTGTCGTACGCCCCTACTGCTATCCCGGCGGAGTCATACCCGCGGTATTCCAACCGGCGCAAACCTTCGATGATGACTGAAACGACGTCCTTCGGCCCGACATACCCAACGATTCCGCACATAGGGTCCTATTGTACGGTCGCTGCCTACTCTTCCAGGCGATAGGTAAACTCTTCAATCACCGGGTTGGTCAATACTTCACGTGCGATGCGCTCGACCTCGGCCTGGGCGTCCGCGGTCTTCATTGCGCCCAGCGTCAGCTGGAAGTATTTTCCCTGACGCACGTCTTCCACTCCCGTGTATTGCATGCGTTTGAGCGCGCCGTGAATGGTTTGCCCCTGCGGATCCAGAACCGTACGCTTCAGCGTGACGTACACATGCGCCTTCATAAGGCGGATTATAAACTGCCTGCACAGGGCTAACGCGCAGCCGCGACCGCCTGCTTCTTAGCGGAAATGGTCTTCTTCAACGACTCTTCCGCGAACGATTGCAGAATGGGCTCGATCATTCCGCCCAGTCCAAAGGGAACATCCCGGCTCAGGGTGATCGCCTCACATTCCATATACACACCTCCATCGCGCTGCTCCATGCGCCAAAAGGAGTCCATGGCCCATAGAAAACCGGTACCTTCCCCTTCCGGCAGGTCGTGCTCGTCCTGCTTCCCGGCGTTCTCCACCTGCCGGACGGACTGGCTGCGTGAGCGGACCGCCAGCCTGCCTGGCGTGAGGGGCTGGTAATCAACGGCGTGCACAGTGTCGAGCACGGCCGTCAGCACCTTGGTTTTTGTGATGCGATAGGCCACCACAAAATGATCGCCATCGTGAGACAGGAGCTTTACGTTGCTGATGTCGGGCGCGTAGAACTTCGGGTAGTCTGCATAGTCCTGGTCCACTTTCACGACGTGCGCGATGCTCGCTCCCGGCAGGAACACGCCACCGATCCAGTGCTGAATCATGCCGCCCGGCACGGTGACAGCTTTCACGCGCTGGGTGACGATCTCGCCTTGGCGAACAGCCTGCTGCCGCGCGGGGTCACCATCGATCCACAGGAAGCCGCGAGCGGCGTGGTTCTGTGCCGTCAGTTGCGTTTCGAGGGCTGAGATGTACGTTTGGTAAGCAGCCCTGGTTTCTGGCTTCAGCGCGGCAAGCGCAGGAGCCACCGCCAGCGTCAGCCATGCCATGGCGAACGCGACTGCTCTGAGGCGAAAGAGGATCATGAAGGACTTTAGAGAGAAAGAGCCGGAAGCAGGCGCCAGTTCCAGAAAGAAATGGCGGAGAGTGGGGGATTCGAACCCCCGGTAGAGGTGTTAGCCCCTACAACGGTTTAGCAAACCGCCGCCTTCAGCCACTCGGCCAACTCTCCAGGCTTTGCTCCCCGGATTATATCCCGAAGCAGCCCATTGGAAGAATTCAGCGATTCCCGCTCGGGATCGAGCTTTCCTTATTTTCTTTAAAGCGATTGACCGCCTCGATCACTTTGTTCCGGGCAAATGCGGCGTCGTGCCATCCTTTTACTTCCACTCGCTTCCCTTCGAGATCCTTGTAGATGGCGAAGAAGTGAGTCATTTCCTTCAGCAGGTGGGGGTAGATTTCTGAGTAGTTCCAGACATCCGCGTAGCGCGGGTTGTTCTTGCCCACCGCCAGCACCTTCTCGTCGGGCACACCCTGGTCGAGCATTTCCAGCAGGCCGATCGGTCGCACCTGCATCACGCAACCAGGGAAACTGGGTGCATCGACCAGTACCAACACATCGAGAGGATCGCCGTCTTCGCTCAGCGTAGAGGGGATAAATCCGTAATCACCGGGATAGTGCACCGGGGAGTACAGGTTGCGGTCAAGGCGAAAAACGTGCAGCGTCTTGTCGTACTCGTATTTGTTAATGCCCTCTCCGGGGATTTCAATGACAGCGTTGATGACCTCGGGAGACTTGTCCCCGACGGGGAGTTCAAGATAATTGACCATGGGTTTTGTCCTCGGGCGGGTGGCCTTGCAGCCGCTTAATCATAAACCAGGACTGAGATTGTTGATGCATAGCGGTTTAACCGCCAGGGAATGACCATCCCGCGGCCGGAGCTGCATGCCAGGACTGAATGATGGTTGAAGCGGGGTGGCGAAGCTTGGTTGTAGAACTCTTTGCGCGGATGACCAGGCGGCCCGCTTAGAGCGTGACCTTGGCCAGGTGCAGACTGAGCTGGACCGGCCTTGTCCACAAAAGGGAAACCAGCTGGTCCTGGTAGCCCGCGGCCGCGCGTTGCCGCGGCGCTGCCGGCTGGAGCCCGGTGCTGGAGCTAGAGAATTTCAAGCAGCTTCTCGATGAGTTGCGGGTAGCCGTTGGATGTGAT
>CAZZVD010000331.1:0-4967 GCA_964657465.1 uncultured Acetobacteraceae bacterium
TCCTCCAACAGACCGGCGACCCACTTGGTGGGTGCGCCGCCCTCGTAGGCAATCACATGGGCCAGGGCGCCTTCGGCGTCCTGGCCTTCCCGCAGCAGCCGGTCCAGCGTTTGCAGGGCAAACGCTTTAGCCTCCGGCAAGCGCAGCACCTGCGCGGCTTCGAGGTAGGCGGAGACCGCCAGCGCATTCCAATTCGTATACACCGTGGTGTCAATAAACGGCGTGGGCCGCAAGGCCCGCGCCGCCAGCAGCTTTGCCCGCGCAGACTGCAACAGGGCCTCCGCCTGATCGATGGGCGTGCCCACGCGCGCCGCCACCACCGCCAGCGGCTGCTGCACGTGCAGCACATTGCGCGCAGGGTCATGGCGCATATCGCCCAGGTCGCCAATGTCGTAGTACGGGCCAGCCAGCGCCATCTCTTCGGGCGTCAGCACGGCCGCTGCCTCCGCCCGCGTCCAGGTAAAGTAATCGCCGTCATCTTCTAGCGAAATATCCGCATCCTGCGAGGCATAGAACCCGCCGCGCACGCGGTCGGTAAGCGTGGTATCCATCCAATGCAGAAGGTCCCGCGCCACCGCTGCCATCGCCGGATCCACAAAACTCTGGAACGCATGCACGTAGTTCAGCAACAGCCCGGCATTGTCATACAACATTTTCTCGAAGTGCGGCACCACCCACCGCTCATCGACGGAGTAGCGATGGAACCCCCCAGCCAACTGGTCATACACCCCGCCGTGGGCCATCTTCGTCAGCGTCACCACGGCCGCCTCGCGCGGCTCCTGCTGCTGCGTGCGCCCGGCCACATCGAGCAGCAGATCGAGCGCCGGGGGGTGCGCGAACTTGGGCTGCGATCCGAAACCGCCATGGTGACGATCAAACTTCTCCAGCGCCGAGGTGATCATGTGAGCCACCAAATCCAAATGAAGCGCGCCCGGTCCGCCAGCAAAGTTCTCGTTGTATTCGATGGCTTCGACCACGCTCCCGGCCGACTCCAGCACCTCTGCCCGCTGGGTCTTCCACGCGTCGGCCATGGTTTGCAGCACGCGGGCAAACCCCGGCCGCCCATACCGGTCATCGCGAGGAAAGTACGTGCCGCCAAAGTAAGGCTGGCCCTGCGGAGTCAGCACAGCAGTGAGCGGCCATCCATTCTGCCCACTGATGGCGGCGACGGCCGCCTGGTAGCGCGTATCCACATCGGGCCGTTCATCGCGATCGACCTTCACCGCCACAAAGTGCTGGTTGATCCACGCCGCCAGCGCCGGGTCTTCGTAGCTTTCGCGATCCATCACGTGGCACCAGTGGCACCACACCGCGCCGATATCCAGCAGGATGGGTTTATCTTCCGCCACAGCCCGGGCGAAGGCGTCCCCGCCCCACTCCTGCCAATCGACGGGCTGATGCATGGCAGAGCGCAGATACGAAGAAGAAGCCTGGGCGAGCGCGTTCGTGGTCATCTTCTTCAGTTTACCGGCTCTTCAGCGGGAGAGAGGCGAGGCGGCCAGCCGGCGCCTGGCCAGCGCGGTATAGCGCCACGTCACCACCACAGCAAACGTGACCACAAAAAAGTTGGGACCAGAGAAAAAGAAACCACGCAATACTTCCCAATGGTGTACGTAGTACAGCGTGAGGATATGCATGCGGCTGTAAATGGCCAACAGCGCGGCGAGCCCGGCCAGGGGAATGAGCCACCCGCGCGAGCGCACCAGCCAGCGCGGCGGCAGCAGCAGCACCAGCGGCAGCACCGCAGGCACCAGGCCGGCAACCGCCATGAACAGGCTGAACGCCGCCCACACCAGCAAGCCCTCGGCCAACGCCAATGGCAACAGTCGCGCCTGCCCATCCACATAGCGCCAGGCGATGGCCACTTCGAACGGGATGGTGAGGAGCCACCCGGCTGCCCACGCGAACAGCCCCGCCAGGGCGCCATAGCGCAGCCGCAATGTCCAGGGGAATGACGGGGGAAACGGCGGGGCAAAAGGCGGGGGAGATGAAATCATGCCACCAGCCGGCGGGCAATCTCGTAGTACAGGTCGACGGCCGCCAGCAGCTCCTGCTTGGCAATCTTTTCAAAGGGCGTATGCGCCACGTGAATCGACCCCGGGCCCAGCAACAGGGGCTCTCCCCAGTTGGTCAACGCCGGGATGTCCGTGGTAAATGCCGCAATCATGGTTTCCAATCCCTCCAGCTTGCGCATGCGGATAAACGGGATCTCGAGAGTGAAGTCTACGTCGGCCAGGCCCGCCACGGCCTGTTGAATCGCGGTGCGCGTCGTGTCACTCGAGCCGACCAGGCGGACCAGCACCTGCGCGGCCGCGGCATCCGCGATCACGTTCGGCGCGCGGCCTCCTTCGATGACGCCGATGTTCAGCGTGCTGGGGCCCACATCCTCAACCACCGGCAGCTCGATTTTCAGCAAGCGCTGCAGCGCCTCCACCAGCTTGTGCACCGCGCTCTCTCCCAGCTCCGGGTAGGCGGAGTGGGCCATCACGCCATGCGCCTGCACCTCGGCGCGCAACACGCCCTTCGACGCCAGCGCTAAACGGTTATCGGTAGGCTCGCCATTGATCAGGAAGCGGCTCCCCTTGGGCGCGAGGTTCGCCGCGCGGGCGCCGGCGGAGTCGCGCTCTTCGCCCACCACAAACAACAGGCCCACCGCCACGCCGGCTGCGCGCAGCCGCTCCGCTGCCGCCACCTGCGCCGCGATAATTCCCTTGGCATCGCACGAACCGCGACCGTAGAGGTAGAGGTCGTCCTCCTTGAAAGGCACGTAGGGAGGCACCGTATCCATGTGGGTGGAGAGCACCACATCCGGCCGTTGGCCATCGCCCCCATACACGTTGAAGCGTTCGCCGGTGTAGCGGCTGTTCGGGGGTTGGCTGACGGCGGTGCGTTCCACGAGAAAGCCGCGGGTCTGCAGAAACTCGTGCAGGTATGCGCCCACCGCGGCTTCGTTGTAGGTGGTCGATTCAATCTCCACCAGGCGGCGGGTCAGGTCCAACGGGTCCAGCGGGGCGATCGCAGAGCGGGGCGGCTTCATGGAAGTTCATTCTAGCCATACTTCCCTGCAGGAACTATTAGGATACGAAGAGTGACGACGCCGAACCCTGTCCTGCGCACCATCGACGATCTCCGCGGGCCGGCCGGCCGCCTGGAAGCACTGCTGAACGAAGGCGACCCGCAGGCGCCGTATGCGGTGCTGGTCTGCCATCCCCATCCGCTGTTTGGCGGCACCATGCATAACAAGGTCGTTTACCACGCAATGAAAGCGTTTCACGCGCATGGGCTGCCGGTGCTGCGATTTAATTTCCGTGGCGCCGGGCTGAGTGAAGGCACCCACGATGAAGGGCGCGGGGAGAAGGACGATGTGCGCGCCGCGTTGGCCTGGCTCACGCAGCAGTATGCCCGGCCGCTGCTGGTGGCGGGGTTTTCGTTCGGCGCCAGCGTCAGCCTGCGTACCAGTTGCGGCGACGCGCGGGTGCAGGGGATTGCGTCGCTGGGTTTGCCGGTGCTGGCCGAGGGCCGGTCGTATCACTATCGATTCCTCGCGGAGTGCCGTCAGCCCAAGCTGGTGATCAACGGCTCGGCGGATCAGTACGCGCCGGTTGCCGAAGTGGAAGCAGTGATGGCCACGGCGGCGCCCCCGGCGAAGCTGGTGCTGGTGCCGCAGGCGGATCACTTTTTTGTCGGCAAGCTGGACCAGGTGCAGGCGGCGCTGCATGCCTGGCTGCACGAGCAGTTCTCGTTATGAGCCCGCGTGCAGCCTTGAGCCCGGAAGATGTCGCTCGCCACATTTTCCAGCGTGCGCTCGCGGCCTGCAGTATCTCCGAGGCGATGGCGCGGCGCTTTTCGATAGATACTGCGGGGTACGCCCGGGTCTACGCCATCGCCATCGGCAAGGCCGCGCTGCCCATGCTGGCCGCCCTGCCACATCCGTTAACGGGTGGTGTCTGCTGCGCGCCCACACTGCCAGCGGAGCCTCTTCCCGGCGTGCAGTACTTCACCGGCGGTCATCCTTTGCCCAACGAGGATTCCTTCGCCACCGCCCGCGCATCGCTCGCCCTGTTGCGCACCCTGGGCCCGCAGGATCTGGTGTTGTTCCTGATGAGCGGAGGCGGCTCTGCCATGTGCGAGTTGCCGCTCGACCCGCGCATCTCGCTAGAGGAGACGCGTGGGCTCTACCGCGCCCTGGTGGGCTGCGGCGCCACCATTGCCGAGATCAACACGGTGCGGAAACATTTCTCCGCGGTCAAGGGTGGGCGGCTGGCGGCGGCGGCTGGGGACGCGGCCCGTGTGACGTTATTGGTATCGGACGTCGCTCCCCGGTATCTCGATGCGCTGGCCTCGGGACCGACGCTGCCGGATTCCTCAACCGTCGAGGCCTGCCGTGCGATCCTTGCCCGCTACGATCTGCTGGAGCACATGCCGCTGGCGGTACGCACCTTCTTCACCGATCCGGGTTTAGCAGAGACGCCGCAGCTTGAGGCCGCGCCGGTAGAGACGTTGTTGTCGAGTGAGGACTTGCTGGCTGCGGCCAGGGCGGAAGCGGAGCGGCTGGGCTACGCGGTGGTGATTGACAATGATTGTGACGATTGGGACTACGCCGAAGCGGCCGGACATTTACTGCGACGTTTCCGTGCGCTGCCGGGTGGCAGGGTTTGCCTGCTTTCTGCCGGCGAGGTCACGGTGAAGTTAGGCCCGCGCCCTGGCGAGGGCGGCCGCAACCAGCAATTCGTGTTGGCCTGTGCGCTTGCCGGGATACAGGAGGGAGAGGTCGTATTGAGCGCCGGCAGTGACGGGATTGACGGCAACAGCCCTGTGGCCGGCGCCCTGGTGGACTCCACGACGTTGGCCCGAGCCCGGGCCCAGGGTCTGGACCCTGTCGCGACTTTGAGTGGGTTCAACACCTACCCATTCTTCGAATCCTTAGGGAACACGATCCTCACCGGCCCCACCCACAACAATCTCCG
>CAZZVD010000332.1:0-2993 GCA_964657465.1 uncultured Acetobacteraceae bacterium
GGGTGGGGGCATTGTGGTTGTCTCCAGACAGTCGTGGTGAGAAATCCAGGCTAACTAGTCTCGGTTGCGTGGATAGACGAAGCGATGTCGCTTTCAGAGCCACGTAGCCAATGTGACCGTAACGAGCCCTGGCCGCCCGTAGTGCGATGCCAGGGCACAGCAAATAGGTCATTGTTTTTCAAGCACCCAGAAGCCTGGCGCCAAATGCCAGTAAAAACGATCCCAGGATGATGCGGTAAAGAGCAAAGACCACAAAGCCGTGGCGACGCACCCAGAGCAGAAACCACTCGACCACACCCAAAGCGACGGCGAAGGAAACGATAAAGCCGATGGCGAGTACTATCCACCCATGCGTGTTCATCACCAGGGGCACGATCGTGTCGCCACCCGCCACGTGCTTGGGATGAACTGTCCGGAAGAACTCATATCCGGTGGCGGCGAACATCACGGGAATTGACAACAGGAAGCTGAACTCGAGAGCAGCGGTCCGCGTCATACCCACTGCCTGACCCGCGGCAATGGTCGACATAGAACGAGAAACGCCGGGAAACACCGCGGACGTAACTTGCCAAAGCCCAATCCAAACTGCCTGGCCCAGGGACATCTGCTCCACATCCCGGGTCTTCAGGTCGCGGCGTATGCTGATCGCATCGACCGCCCACATCACGATCCCACCGATCAGCAAAGCCCACGCAATGGCGCGTAGATCTTCCAGGTGCTTGCCAATCAGCTTGGTCAGCAACAGCGATGGTACAGCCGTGCAGACGAATGCAATGAAGGTAAGCGAAATGGGGTGCGTCAGGAGTGTGCGGTCCCCGCTCTCGCCCTGCGGAAAGGTGCGGAAGAACTCCAGAATACGGCCAGTGAACAGCACCACCAGGGCAATGATGGCGCCTAACTGGATGACTACGGTGTACATCTTCCAATAAGGGCTGGCAAGGTCGACGTGCAGCAATGCCTCAGTCAAGCGCAAGTGCGCGGTCGAGCTAACTGGGAGAAACTCGGTCAGTCCTTCGACAATCCCTAACAAGACTGACAGGATGTAATCGTTCAAGGGCCCTCCACGGCCACGCGTGTTTTCAACTGCTTACTGGCAAACTACTGGTTGCGGTCGTTGCCGTAGACGGGAATGCTCTGCTGCAACTGGTATACCAGACTGGCGGCGCGCGCGGCATAATCCGATTGGGGATATTTGGCAGTAATGGTACCCGCAATGGTTATAGCCCGGCCCTTGGCCGTCTCGGCTTTCTTGTCATCGCCGTTGGCGCTGAACATGTCGTTCAACACGCCCTGACGGTATACCGCGTTATAGAGAGCCTCGGCAGCGCGGGGCGACTCCGGATGTTCCTGGGCATATTTCTCATACAACTCGGCTTCCTTTTCCGGGCACCTGGTTGAGCCCTGCCAGTCGCCGCAGATCTTGTTGTCGAGCATGTCCCAGTCCGCCAGGTCGGCCCATTTGGAACGCGGGTAGTTCTTCTTCAGCTTGCGCAGCTCTTCATCGTCGACCTGCTCGCGCAGGTAGTTTTCCTTTTCATGCGCAGACGGCAGTGAGAAGACATCAGCCTTTTGCAGCTGCCAGCGAATGTCAGCGGAGCGCCAGGCGGCTTCGGGAGCGATGGGCGACTGCGGAAAGAAGTCGGCTGCGCGCTGATAGAGAAGCCGAGCGGCCTGGGCGAAACTCTGCGGCGCCTTGGGCAGGTTGGCGTCGACTTCGGCGCTGGCGGCCGCTCCAAACAGAACGAGATCGCCCTTCGGGGTATCGGTGCTCACGACACCGGGCGCCTGCATCCAGCCGGCGATCGGCACAGCCGCGGCTTCATGGCCGAACACCGGCGCATCCTGCGATCTGGAAGTTTCTTCATCGGTGTTGGCGAAGACGCGCACCCACGGGCCGTTGCGTTCACCGATGACCATCTCCCGGCCGGGAGTGATTTCAGCCAGCCGCGCGGAAGAGGTATCCGGCGCGACATAAAGATTGGTATTGCGAATAACAGTCGCTTTGGGGCCCAGGCTGGGGCCGGGTGGTTTCGGCGCGCCCATCAACGGCAGTGTGCAAAGCAGAGCAAGGGTGAGGATTCCGGATCGCATCGCTAGCCTAGGATACGCCGCCCGGTGAGGGTGGGGCGATTACGCCTGTTCCGCGAGCACGCTGCGCAGCAGCTCCGGTTCCACATTGCCGCCGGAGAGAATGGCCACGGTCTGCTGGGCGGGTGGCAGCGCCTCCGGGTGGAACAACGCTGCGGCCAGGGCGACTGCACCGCTGGGCTCAGGTATCAGCCGCGTGGCGTAGATCACACGCCGCATGGCTTCGCGTATCTCCGCTTCGCTCACCGTGATGATGTCGTCGACGTAGGCCTGCATGTGCGCGAAGTTCAGCTTGCCTACTTTTTGCGTGCGCAACCCATCCGCTGCGGTACGCCCCGTCTGCTCACCGGTAAACGCCACGATGGCGCCGGACTTGAAACTCTCGGCCGCATCCGACGCCAGTTCCGGCTCCACCCCAACCACCCTGGCCTGGGGGCGAGTGAGCTTGACGGCTGCTGCTACGCCGCTGAGCAAACCGCCGCCGCCGACTGGAACCAGCACCAGATCTACTTGCGGGCGATCGTGCAGAATCTCGAGCCCGCAGGTTCCCTGCCCGGCGATGATGTCCCGGTCGTCGTAGGGAGGAATAATGAGGTAGCCGAACTCCGCCGCAAGCGCTTCGGCGCGGACCTGGCGCTCGACAGTCCCGGGGCCGACCATGACGATCTCCGCGCCCAGCGCGCGCGTGGCCGCCACTTTCACTGCGGGTGCATTCGAAGGCATGACGATGACCGCCTTCGTACCGACGGCGCGGGCCGCATAAGCTACCCCTTGCGCATGATTTCCACTGGAATAAGTAATGACGCCGCGGGCACGCTCGGCTGCAGAGAGCTGGGCGATCTTATTGAAGGCCCCGCGAAGTTTGAAGCTGCCGATGGGTTGCAAACCTTCCGGCTTCACCCAAA
>CAZZVD010000332.1:3093-4962 GCA_964657465.1 uncultured Acetobacteraceae bacterium
GACTGATCGAGCGTGCGATTGACGATCTCGCGGGCCTGGTCCCCAAGCGCGATTTCTCCAGTGACAAAGCCGCGAGTGACGACTTCGGGTGCACGCTCTACCTTGCCGGTACGTTTGTTAATCGTGATGATGGCCAGCACGAGTCCATCTTCACTGAGATGTTTGCGATCGCGGATGACCAGGTCTTCCACCACGTCAGTGGTCGATCCTGCGTCGATGCAGATGCGGCCAGTGGTTACTTTGGCTCCCTTGGTCGCGGTGTTTGCATCGAGCTCGAGAACGTCTCCGTCCTCAAGCAGCACGGCTTGCTGCACCACGCCGGTCCCCTTGGCCAACTGAATGTGCTTCTGCAAGTGACGGTAATCACCGTGCACCGGAATAAAGATTTTGGGCCGTAACAAATTGATCATCAGCCGCATTTCTTCCTGGCTGCCGTGTCCGCTGACATGGATCAATCCAGATTCGCCGTCGTCGTAAATAACGTTGGCTTCGCGGCGGCAAAGATGGTCGATGACCCGATAAATGCTCTTCTCGTTGCCGGGGATCACGCGGGAGCTGAGCACGACGGTATCGCCCTTATCGATGCGGGCATGCTTGTGGTTGTCGACCGCTGCGCGGGAAAGCGCGGACATGGGCTCACCCTGGGTTCCACTGATCAGCACCATCACATCCGATGCCGGGAAGTCGCGAATTTGCCCCGGGTTGATCAGCAGGCCTTGCGGCAGGGTAAGGTAGCCGAGATCCTGGGCGATTTCGGACGACTCCATCATGGAGCGGCCGACGATCGCGACCTTACGTTTATGCGCGTGTGCGAGTTCCAGGGCAAGACGCAAGCGATAGATCGACGAAGAGAAGCAGCTGAAGAACAATCGCTGCTTGGTGCGCGAGAAAATCTCGTCCAGGCGTGGGCGCACGGCCCATTCGCTGGGGGTATAGCCGGAGCGGTCCACGTTCGTGGAGTCCTGCAGCAACGCCAGCACGCCGCGCTTGCCATACTCCGCAAACCCATGCAGATCGAACGCCTTCCCATCGGGCGGGGAGAGATCGATCTTGAAGTCGCCGGTGTGCACCAGCACGCCGACTGGTGTTTCAATCGCCAGGGCTACGCAGTCGACCAGGCTATGCGTAACGCGGATTGGCTCAATGGTGAACGCCCCCAGGTGAAACTTTTGCCGGGGAACGATCTCGATCAGTTCGGCCGTATCGAGCAAGCGGTGTTCATCCAGCTTGCCTTCGACATAGGCCAGCGTGAACTCCGTTGCGTACACGGGGACTTTAAGTTCGCTAAGGATCCACGGCAGCCCACCGATGTGGTCCTCGTGGCCGTGAGTCAGGATGATGGCGCGAACGTGCTCGCGATTCTCGATGAGGTAGGTGATATCGGGAACGACGATGTCTACGCCGAGCAACTCGGTCTCAGGAAACATGAGACCGGCATCGATGACGATTATGTCGTTTGCCCAGCGAAGCGCCAGGCAGTTCATTCCGAATTCGCCTAGGCCGCCTAGGGGGATTATCTGTAACTTACCGGTAGACATTCAAAGTCCAATGCTAACACGCGCTTCAGCGCAGCAGGTCCTCCAGAGTCGAGCTTAGGTCGGTCTTGTCATCGCGGTATTTCACGATGATCGGGGTGTAGAGGCTTAAACCCCACGGGTTTTCTCCCTCCTGGCCGGGTATGTTGCGTTTCAGGGCGCGCGCGCCAGGAACGACGACGGCCCCTTCCGGAATGATCAGGGGCTTATCGGCGCTCCCCTTCAAAACGGACCCGTGCACGACGTCATAGACCGGCGTACCGCGGGTGAGGATGGTGCCTGCGGCAAGCACTGCGCGGCGGCGGACCACGGTGCCTTCGTAGACGCCAGTGTT
>CAZZVD010000333.1:0-4928 GCA_964657465.1 uncultured Acetobacteraceae bacterium
GACTTACTAAAAACATCGGAAAAACGTCATCTTCAACCCACGTACGCCGGAGTCGGCGAACATGGGGCACCCGTCCAGGGATTAAGGCATTGTGGTCGGAAGCTGAGGGTTGTGGTGAGAAATCAAGGTTAGCTAGCCACTCTTTACAAGCCGTAGAAAACGCGGTCTAGTTGGCGGTCGCCAGATAGACCGTGAACCACTTTTGCTCGTCGTTCCACTGCTGCTTCAATCTAAAGCCGGCACGGATGAGAAGCGCCAGCACTCGCTGATCGGTGAATTTGTAGCTGTTCTCAGTATGGATCGTCTCACCTGCCTGGAAGCGCACTTCCAGATCCAGAGCGCGCACATTAACGCGCTGCGCCACCAGACTCTTCAGGTGCATCTCGATCCGTGAATGTTGCTCATTCCACTTTGCCTGATGGCGGAATAGCGATGTATCAAAGTTTGCATCCAATTCGCGGTTGATGCGGGTGAGCACATTCATGTTGAACTTCGCTGTTACGCCAGCCGCATCGTCATAGGCGCGCAGCATCACAGCGGTGTCCTTCACCATGTCTGTGCCGAGTAGCAGGCAGTCTCCTGGGAGCAACTGCGCCCGCACGCCGCGCAGCACGTCGACCGCATCCACCGGGGAAAAGTTGCCGATGCTCGATCCGATGTATAACACCAGCCGGCGTTCTGCACCTGCGACTGCCTCCGCCCGGTTCTGCCGCATGCCTTCGGTGTAGTCCGCGACAATGGGCTCTACTTTCACCTTTGGCAGGTCCGCTTTTAATCGAAGGCGTGCTTCCTCGAGGGCCGATGCAGATACATCGATGGGGGAGTAAGTGACTCCGCCCTGGCGCGCGATGGCCGCTTGCAGCAGCAGGCCAGTTTTGGTGGCGGTGCCGGCGCCCAATTCAATCACGGACAAGTAGCTGCCGGTGGCTGCCGCAGCAATGATTTCGTCCGCGTGGTCAGCCAGGATTTGCCGTTCGGTCCGGGTGACGTAGTACTCCGGCAATTCTGTGATCTCTTCAAACAAACGGCTGCCAGCCCGGTCGTAGAACAACCAGGGCGACAACGTCTTGGGGCGTTCGGTAAGCCCCTGGATGACCTCTGCCCCAATGGGGCTCGAGGCGATGGGTGGCAGTTTCGGTAATGAAATAGCAGACATAGACGCTCCGGGCGTTCTTCTGAAGTAACTGAGTAGATTAAATAGTTGCCAGACGTATGCCGGAGAACTGCCAGCGCGTCGCAGGGGAAAAGAAGTTTCGGTATGTTGCACGTATATGGGAGACAGGCGTCACCGCCGACCCTCCCCGCAGAACCATCTGGTTACTCATGAACTTTCCGTTGTACTCGCCCAGCGCGCCCGGAACCGCTTGAAATCCGGGGTAGCCGACATACGGGCTTGATGTCCACTCCCACACATCCCCAAACATCTGCGCTGGTCGTTTCGTCGATTGGCCGGAAGTCGCCGCTTGGCCGCAAGCGCTCTGGGGGTGCAAAAGGCCGCTTTCGAGGAAGTTGCCGGTCAGTGGCAATCCCTCAGCGGCAATCTCCCACTCCGCTTCGGTCGGTAGCCGTTTGCCGGCCCAATGGGCAAAGGCGTCGGCTTCAAAGTAGCTGACGTGGCACACCGGGGTTTGCAACAAATCGGCCAGCGGCTTTTCGCCATGGAGCGTGTAAAGCAGCCACTCACCCTTTTGCTGCCGCCAATAAAGCGGAGCTTTCCAACCTTCTGCGTGCACCGTGTCCCAACCGGCAGCGAGCCACAGCTCCGGCCGCTCGTAGCCGCGGTCATTAATAAATTCGAGGTACTCCCCACTGGTAACCAGCCGCGATCCGATGGCGAACGGGCGAAGATACTCCGGGTGCCGCGGCAGCTCGTTGTCAAACGAAAAGCCTTCCCCCGTATGCCCGACGTCGAACAAACCACCTTCGTACGGAATCCATGCGGTCGTCACCGCAGGAGCAACGTCAAACTCCACACTCTTATGGATGTACGGGGGGCGCAGAGGATTCGTCCACAGGGCATGCTTTATGTCGTAAGCCAAAAGCTCCTGATGCTGCTGCTCGTGGTGCAGTCCCAGTACGATCCGCTGCATGACATCGTCTCCGGGGTTGGACGCGAACAGCTCTTCCATACCCTTGTGGACATGGCGCCGGTAGTCGAAGATGGCGTCCACCGGGGGGCGTGAGAACGAGGCACGCAGCTTCTTCTCCGGCTGGTCGGACACAGAGTTGTAGTAGCTATTGAACAGCCAGCGAAAATCGGGATGGAAGGCGCGATACCCGGGAAGAAATTCGCTTAGCAGAAATGTTTCAAAAAACCAGGTGGTGTGTGCCAGGTGCCACTTGGCAGGGCTCGCCTCGGCACAGGATTGCACCATCATGTCTTCCGGGGAAAGCGGTGCGCAAAGCTGCTCGCTTTGCTGCCGAACTTCGAGAAAATCTTCAAGTCGACAGGCAGTCATCGCGTTCGGTGCAGCTGCTAGCGTCATAGACAGGTTTCTCCATCTACTTAGAGCCCCTAAGCCGCTGGATGTTGCCTAAATATTTTAGACATTTGTCGCCGTCAACACTTTTACCGGGGTTAACTGGCCCCAGCACTCAGCAAACGCGCCAATGTGTAAGCCGCGCCTGCTGCCAAACCACCGATGACCACGGTTTGTGCGGCACTCCGCAGGGTTCCTGCGCCCGTTAGCCGCCCCTTGACTCCACCAAACACGAGTAAGGCGGTCAAGGTGATGATTACGGATGCGTTGAGGGCGGCGGGTAAGCTGCGCCCCAACATATACGGCAGGAGCGGCACCAGCCCGCCAACGACATACGAAAGTGCAATGGTGATGGCGCTGCGGGTAGCCCTATTTGACTGCGGCTCCTCCAGCCCAAGCTCGAAGCGCATCATGAAGTCCACCCAGGCCTGCGGACGCCGCTTCAAGGCCTCGAGCACCGGCATGCTTTCCGTGCGGGCAACGCCATATTGCTCGAAGATTTCGTAGATTTCTTCTTCTTCGTCCCGGGTGCGCTCGACAATCTCGCGTTCTTCACGCAACCGTTCGCTGGCATAGTGCTCGGCGTCGCCCTTGGCTGCGAGGTATCCGCCGAGGCCCATGGCGATCGCTCCGGCGGCGATCTCCGCCAGGCCGGCCAGCACCACCACGTGCGCGGAGTTGACGGCTCCCGACAGGCCCGCCGCCAGAGCAAACGGGACCGTGAGCCCGTCTGACATGCCGATAACCACATCCCGTACCAGGGCCGTCGCCCCGAAGTGCTTCTCTTCGTGGGTAGTCGGTGGCGCGGGCTTGGGGACAGAATCGGTTGGCACTCCGGAAGTGTAACGCACGGTGGCCTTTTGGCTGATGACAACGCTTGCGACCTCCAGTGCGTCCATACGGGTGCCGAGACCGTCTAAGGAGGCGATTGCCTATCAAAAGTCATGGAAACCAGGGCCAAAGTCATACTTCTTTCCGTCGTTTTGGCGTTTGCCCTCGCCACCTGCCGTGCGCAGGAAGGCGAAGGACCGCCGGACGAGGGCATCGGCCAGGCGTTCGGCAAAGGGAACGGGATTCGGGGGACAGTCACGGCGGCTGCTGCTAAAAGCTTCACCATCCGGACTGACGAGGGTGACATCTACAAGGTGCTGTATAGCGAGAACACACGGCTGATGAAAGATCGTCAGCCGATCGAAGCTGGTGACGTTCACATTGGCGACATGTTGATGGCTGGCGGCGTGGTGGATACCAAGGCCAAGACCGTCGGTGCCGTGTTCCTGTTCGATGTAGATGCTGCGCAGGTGCGCGAGGCGCGCGCCGCCTTTGGCAAAACCTGGGTGGCGGGCAAGGTGACTGCCATTCACGAGCTTAAGATCACCATCGAGCGCGCTGGTGACAAGCAGGCACAGGTGCTGGCTGTGGACGAAAACACCTCATTCCGCAAACGCCGCGACGAGGTGACGCTGGCCGATGTGAAGGTGGGCGACACGATCACGGCCGAGGGCGCGTTAAAGGCCGACACTTTTCTGGCCACAACCCTGCGCGTCATGGCCCCTCGAGATCGCGCCAATCAGACTCAGCCCTCTGCTCGCTGAACGATCAGGAACACCCATGTTCATTCGTGACCCAGACAGCCCGCTACAAAATGCTGCTGCGCGTTCAGGGCGAAGAGCGTTTTGTGTTCTTCCGTTAGCTTGCCTGCTGATGCTGGCAACGACCCGTCTGTGCGCTCAGGCTGACCCGTCAGTGGCGACGCAGACTGCGGCTACGGGCGGCGTCGTGCACGGGACGGTGAAGGCGGGGAACATACCACTGCCCGGGGTGAGCATCGTGGCCACCAATTCGCTCACCGGGCAGCGATACGCTACGGTAACCGATGCCAATGGGAACTATTCCATGACCATCCCGGCGAACGGCCGATTTGTGCTAAAGGCAGATTTGGCGGCGTTTGCTCCGGAGACCAGGGTTTCCCTGCTGAAGCCGATTCCCGGCACGCCCGTGAACCAGCAAGTGGATTTTGCATTGACCCTGGCTTCCCGGGTGCCGGCTGAGCCGGGCCCTGCCGCTCCTGGTGGTGCTCTTGCTGGCGGTTCCGCTGGCGGACCGTTCACTGCGGGCCAGAGCGCACAGAACCGTGGCCCCGGGGGCAGCGTACGCAGGAACAATGGCGGCGGGGCCCAAAGTCTCGGATTGTTGTCGGCCCTGGCGGGGATTGCCGATGCAGGCAATGGCACTGGAGCCACCGGAGCCACACTGCCATCGCTGGCGAATAACTCGGATGTCTCCACCGAGTCAGTCGCGGTAACAGGCCAGTCCGGCACTACCAATCCATTCGCCGGGGTCGACATGGAACAACTCCGGGATAATGCCGAACTGGATCAGTCGCTGACCGCGGGCGGCCGCAGTCAGGGTGGTCCGGGCGGTGGAGGCCCGGGTGGTGGAGGACCG
>CAZZVD010000334.1:0-4903 GCA_964657465.1 uncultured Acetobacteraceae bacterium
TTCCAGTCGGGAGATGTGGGAATTCACTGCACTTCATCGGAAGTACCTCCCCGCCACATCCAGATGCGATGGGAGCCTGCAAGGTGAGAGAAACTGCCGGTCACCGGGTCGACCGGCTATATTGATCTAACCATGCGGAGACTTAAGCCGGCGCTCGGGAACGGGAGAATGGGCCGCCATGGAAACCGGCTGCCGGTCGCGCCCGCAATCACCAGCTCGCGCACGGCGATCGTTGAGGCCCTTCTGGAAAACGGGTCTATGTCGCGCACCGATCTTGCCGATGCTATCGGACTAAGCCGGTCCGCGCTAACCGAACCGAGCCGGGGATTGATCGAGCGCGGGCTGATCCACGAGACAAGCAGTCCCTATGACCGCGAACATAAGGGGCGCCCTTCGATCCTGCTGGCGCTTAATCCGGAGTACGGCTATTTCGTCGGGGTGGGCCTTACCGAAGATCCGCCGCTCATGGTGCTCACGGACTTTCACGGCAACGCCCTGGCGCATTATCAAATGCGCGAGGCCGCCGAACCCAAAGACGTGGCGGCAGCCATTGAGCAAGGCATCCCGGAGCTGATCCGGGCCGGCAGGATAACTCGCAGTAAGGTGCTGGGTGTCGGCGTCGCGCTCTCCGGCTATGTTAACTATGCACAAGGGATTTGCCTGCAATCGAACGCGTTGGGCTGGCGAGACGTACCCCTGGCAGAAATTGTGCAGCAGGCCACGCGCCTGCCGACTTACCTGGACAACGACGCCCATGCGGTCGCCACAGGACAGAAGCTGTTCGGCCAGGCGCGCGAATCAAAAAACTTCAGCATCATCATGTTGGGTAAAAAGATCGGTGACGGTCACTTTATCAATGGCCGGCTGACCCGCGGCCATACTGGCGCCGCAGGAGAAATCGGCCACTGCACCGTGGTCGCCGGAGGCGCCCGTTGCGACTGCGGCAAGCGAGGATGCCTGGACATGTTTGCCACCAGCTCCGCGCTCCTGCAACGAGCGGAGGGCATGGGCCTCAAGGTGAAGAACGTGGCTGAACTTGAAGGAATCGCAGCCAACGGCGAGAGAGTCGCCATGGAACTATTACGCGAGGCTGGCGGCATGCTGGGGGTGGTGGTGGCTAACACCATCCAAGTCAACAACCCCGAGTTGGTGGTGATTGCGGATGTGGTGGGTTTCGGGAACGGCCTGTTCATTACCAGCGTGCGGCAGGCGATCGAGAACAATATCCTGCCGCACCTGATCGCGACCACACGGCTTGAGTTTTGTTCAGTGGATAACGATTTTCTGGCACGCAGCGCCGCCAGCATCGCCGCGCATCAGTATCTGATCGATCTGGCCAGCAACTATTAAGCTTCGGGGCTAAACCACCGACTCCGGCTGGCGTTGCCCGCTCATCTGCCGGGCGGCAATGGCCGCACCAATGAGCCCCGCGTCCACGCCAAAATGAGCGGGCACGATCGTGACCTCGGCGAAGCCTTTAGCAAACTCGTTGGCGTAGTTCTGTACGTGGCTGTAGAAGTACGCACCGACTGACGCCACGCCACCGCCAAGCACGAAGACCTCCGGATCAAGCAACTTTTGCACGTCAGCAATGGCCATGCCAAGGTACCGCATGGCCGTCTGCACAACCTGCTCGGCTCGCCGGTCCCCTTCCTGTGCCAGACGGAACACTTCGGCCGTGGACGTGGGCTTGCGGAACACGAAGGTCGCATCGCGTTCGATGGCGGTGCCACTGGCGACGGCCTCGAGGGCGCCCGCGATGCCGCTGGGGGCGATTGGACCATCCGGCACCCGGGTCACATGACCGAGTTCGCCGGCGATGCCATGGAAACCGCGCCACAACTGCTTGTCAAGAATGATGCTGCCGCCGATCCCCGTAGATATCGTAAGAAACATGCTCGACGACGCGTATCGGGCTGCGCCGAGCGTGGCTTCGGCCAGCGCCGCCGCATTGGCGTCGTTTTCCAGCGCCACCGGCAGGCGCAATCGCTGGCTCAGGTATTCGACCAGGGGAACGTTGGTGAACCCGTGAATATTGGGAGCGAAGAGCACTTCGCTGCGTGCGCGATCGTGTGTCCCGGGAACCCCGACGCCGACTTCGGCTACGTCGGGGTGCAGTGATTCGAGAGTCTTGACCGTGGTGACGATGGCATCCAGCACACTGCGCCAGCCCTCTTTGGGGGTGGGAATCGTGACGGGACTGACTAGCGCTTCCCCTTGCAACACACCGCAGGCGATCTTGGTCGCACCGATGTCCACACCGATCGTGGCCCTCATACGTCTCCTTCGCTCATGCGTTCGCGCGAACCGCAGGTTAGCACACCTTTCGAAGCCGCTGCTGGGAGCCGCGCAAACTGTTGCTTACTGCAGTTCAGGGGGATCTACCACCGGCACAGGATACCCCGCAGACTTGGAGGCGCTTCGTCGGCAGGCCTATTGAACCGTATAATTCAGTAGGTGAAGTATAGTCACCTTTTCGTGGGAAGTCATGTACCGTTTGGGCCGAACAGCAGTGCATTTCGTGGGTAACGGGAGCGGCACATGCGATTTGCGGTTGGCGGCATCCACATTGAATGCAGCACCTACAGCCGGATTCAAACCCGAGCTGAAGACTTCAAAGTGCTTTCGGGCGCGAGCTTACTAGCGGATTCCCACTTCCACTTCCTTCGGAAGTATGCCCACCCTTTCCTGCCAACGCTGTATGCGACCGCCGTCCCCGGGGGCCCAGTCGAACGGGGTACCTACGAGCGATTCAAGGCTGAGTTTTTACACTCGCTGGAACAATTGCTGCCGCTGGACGGACTTTATCTCGCGATGCACGGCGCCATGTATGTCGAAGACATGCACGACGCCGAGGGCGACTGGATCTCCGCTGCCCGCGAGTTGGTGGGGGCAGACTGCCTGCTCAGCGCCAGTTACGATCTGCACGGCAATTTAAGCCGCCGGGTGATCGACAACATCGACATGCTCTCGGCCTATCGCACCGCCCCGCACATTGACGTGCAGCAAACCATGGAACGAGCGTGCACGATGCTGCTGCAGTGTGCCGCTGACCGGGTACGGCCTACGGTGTTGTGGGTGCCGGTACCTGTGCTCCTGCCTGGCGAGCGCACCAGCACGGAAGATGAACCCGCCAAGACTTTGTACGGGCGGTTGGGGCCAATCAACGCAGAGCCCGGAATCATGGATGCTTCCCTACTGGTGGGCTATGTGTGGGCCGACGAGCCGCGGGCGACCGCCAGTGTGGTGATGACCGGGACTGATCCGAAGGCGTTGGAGCGGCAGGCGGTGCTGCTCGCGCAGCAGTACTGGGAAGCGCGCGAGGATTTCCAGTTTGGTGTTCCCGTAGGCAGCATCGCTGAGCTGCTTGATGAGGCGCATCGTTGCACGACGCAGCCGGTGATCCTGGCGGATTCCGGGGATAATCCCACGGGCGGCGGAGTCGGCGATCGCGCCGAAGTGCTGGAGGCCCTGCTGGCACGCCAGTTCAGGAATGCGCTGGTCGCGGGTATTGCCGATTTACCCGCCACCGAGCTTTGCTACAGGCATGCTGTGGGCGACCTCGTCTCCTTGCGCATCGGCGGATCGCTTGATCCCTCCGGCAGTCGCAGCGTTGCCGTGGAAGCGAAGATTGCGTATCTGGCGGCAGCAGAGAATCGGCGCGAGCGGCAGGCAGTGGTGCAAATAGAGGGAGTGACGGTGGTGTTGACGGCCCGGCGCCGACCGTTCCACAACATCAGCGACTTCACCAGCCTGCAGCTGCACATCCCGAGCTTCAAGCTGCTGGTGGTGAAGTCAGGGTACTTGTCACCTGAGCTTGCCCCGCTGGCGAATCCTAACCTGATGGCGCTTTCGGATGGGTCAATTCTGCAGGATCTTGACCGCCTCCCCAGGAGTCAGTTTCGGGTGCCGACTTATCCCTTTGACCAGTCGTTTCGTTGGGAACCTTCCACCATCATCTCCGCTCGCTCCCCGCGGGTTACGCGATGAACGATCCGGTAGTGGAGGTGTCGATCGAAGGCGTGGATGGATTGCTGGTGGCCCAGGATAACGGCGCCGACCGAGTGGAGCTCTGTGCCAGTGTGCTTGAGGGTGGCATCACTCCCAGCATCGGCATGGTGCGGGAAGCTCTGCGGCGGGCGCGCGTGCCGGTGTTTGTGATCGTGCGGCCGCGCGGTGGTGACTTTCTCTATTCGGACGCTGAGTTCGCGAGCATGCGCGAGGATGTGATCGCGCTCAGGGAGGCCGGCGTTCCGGGGATTGTCACCGGCTGCCTCACGGCTGGAGGCGAGATCGACGGCCTGCGGACGGAGGAGTTGTTGCGATTGGCGCGTCCCATGAGCTTTACCTTCCATCGAGCGTTCGATATGGTGCGCGATCCAACGGAAGCGCTCGAAGTGCTGGTCAGGCTGGGTGTGGATCGGGTGCTTACCAGTGGCCAGAGCGCGACTGCGTTGGAGGGGCTTGCGAATCTCAAGCGATTGGGTGAGTTAGCGCAGGAACGCATTGTGGTGATGCCCTGCGGAGGTTTGCGGGCGGCTAATATCAGGGAGGTGCGGCGAGAGACCGGGCTTTCGGAATTCCATTTCGCAGCCCATAGCAGTGCGGCGAGCGGGATGATTTATAAAAACCCTGCCGTGGCGATGGGGCTCACTGCCGAAGATCACGAATATAAGAGGACTGTGACCGATCCTGAGACGGTGCGGACTACGGTGGATGCAGTACGACGGACTTAAGCGTGGAGGCGGACTTGGCTGATCCAAGTGCCTGGACGGGGTGAGAGCTACTGGTCAAGTCCGGTGAATTCCCACATCTCCCGACTGGAAAGCGTCGTGAGATATGGGGCACCCCGGTTCGTCGAGGGGCCGAGTTCCCAATTTTGTCGAGGGGCCGAGTTCCCAAT
>CAZZVD010000335.1:0-4876 GCA_964657465.1 uncultured Acetobacteraceae bacterium
TCGTTTGAAAGGGAGATCTCACTACGCTGGGTGGCCCCTTCAAGCCATTTGGGGCTTGAAGGGGTACATCTACACCTGCGGCGCACCGAACCCGCAAATCTCTGCGGTACAGTGATCACACACTCATGATGAAAATTGCCTTCTCCCTCTGTCTCTTCGCAGCAGTGGCCGCCGTCGCGCAGACACCCGACACGATCCTGATTCACGGCAAAATTCTGACCGTGGACGCGCAGGACTCCATCGCCCAGGCACTCGCGATCCGCCAGGGAAAAATCCTCGCGGTCGGCACGGACGCGGCCATCATTAAGCTCGCCGGCGGCCACGCAAAGATCATCGATTTGCATGGCAGGACCGCGACTCCGGGGTTGATCGATAGCCACGCCCACGTAGCGATGGGCGGCGTGGACGAACTCTATGCAGTCAGCCTGAGCGATGCTGGCAGCGTGCAAGAAGTACAGAATCGTGTCGCCCAGGCGGCAGCGAAGGCGCAATCCGGCGAGTGGGTCACGGGCTCCGGCTGGGATGAAGGCAAGCTGGTGGAACGCCGCTATATTCAGGCTGCGGATCTCGATAAGATCGCTCCCCATAACCCCGTCTGGCTGATGCACACCACCGGCCACTACGGCGTAGCGAATCACGAGGCGTTGCGATTGGCGCATATCACCGCCGGCTCAAAGGATCCAGTAGCCGGCACCATCGACCGCGACGCGCAAGGCGTGCCCACCGGCGTCCTGAAAGAAGCAGCCATGGATGCAGTGGTGACTCTCATTCCACCGCCCACGCCCGCCCAACTTCAGAGCGGCATTCTGCGCATGGTGGATACCCTGCACCGCGAAGGCATGACGGCGATCAAAGACCCTGACATATACCAACCCACGTGGAACGCCTATCGCACACTGATGGACGAAAAGAAACTGTCACTGCACGTTTGCGTGCTTTGGCATGGCGGAACCACGCTGGCCAGCGCGCAGGCCGCGCTTACAGAGATTGAATCTCTGCCCAGGGTGCCCGCCTCGCTGGGCGATGGAAATCTCCTCTCCTGCGGCGTAAAGCTTTACATGGATGGCAGCGGAGGCGCGAGAACCGCCTGGCTCTACCAGGACTGGAACCAGAACTTCACCGGCACGGCGACTGGCAATCATGGCTATCCCGCCACGGATCCGGCCATCTACCGTGAGCAGGTCCGCCTTTTCCAGCAGGCAGGTGTACCCGTCGGAACGCATGCCATCGGCGACCATGCCATCGACTGGGTGGTCGATACCTACGCCCACGTGCTCAAGGAAAAGCCAACGCCCGGTTTGCGCCACAGCATCATCCACGCGAACATACCCACCGATCACGCCATCGACACCATGGCCATGCTGCAGAAAAAGTACGATGCCGGGTACCCCGAGTCGCAACCTCCCTTCATCTGGTGGATTGGCGATACCTACGCCGGCAACTACGGCCCGCAACGGGCCGCGCGCCTGAATCCCTTTCACACCTACAAAGAGCGCGGCATTCTCTGGGCAGGTGGCTCTGACTACTCGGTAACGCCGTTGCCCGCCCGCTACGGACTCTGGTCGGCGGTAGAGCGCGAAACTGCAAAAGGCCTGTACGGAAAGCAACCCTTCGGCACCGCGGAGTCAATTGACGTGCACACCGCGTTACGCGCCTACACTGCGTGGGCCGCCCGCCAGTTGTTCCTGGAAAAGCAGATTGGCTCGCTCGAGCCCGGCAAAGACGCAGATATCGCGATCTGGGATAAAGACCTGTACACCATGCCCAGTGCCGAGCTGCGCAACCTGAAATGTGAAATGACTCTGTACCACGGGCAGGTGGTCTACGAGGCCAGGGCGAACGGGGCAGGGCAGTAAGCAGCCGCTGCGCAAAACCAGCTAAACTCAAGGCATGCAGTATCGCTCTGGTTCGGATATAAGGGAAACCTTTCTGCGTTTTTTCGCCTCGAAGGGTCACCGTCGCGTGCACTCTTCTTCGCTGGTTCCGGCGAATGACCCCACTTTGCTGTTCACCAACGCGGGCATGAACCAGTTCAAAGATGTATTCCTGGGTGTGGAACATCGCGATTACAATCGCGCCACCACCTCGCAAAAGTGTGTGCGCGCCGGCGGCAAGCACAACGATCTTGAGAACGTCGGCTTTACCCGCCGCCATCACACCTTCTTCGAGATGCTGGGTAACTTCAGTTTTGGCGACTACTTCAAGCGCGATGCCGTTGCCTTCGCGTGGGAGCTGGTCACTTCGCCCGAGTGGCTCGGCATTCCCAAAGACAAACTTTACGTCACCATCTTCAAAGGGGAACAGGGTGTGCCGCGGGATGCCGAAGCATTCGACTTGTGGCGCGACCAGGGTGTGCCCGCGGAGCGCATTCACGAACTCGGCATGGGAGACAATTTCTGGGCAATGGGTGATACCGGCCCGTGCGGGCCCTGCTCCGAAATCTTCTATGACATGGGCCTCGCTGCGTCAGAGACCGGAGAAGATAAACCCTTCGGCCAGGATGACGCTCGCTATGTAGAGATCTGGAACCTGGTATTCATGCAGTTCGATCGTGATGCCCGGGGCGAGCTCAACCTCCTGCCGCGGCCTTCGATCGACACCGGCGCCGGCCTTGAGCGGATGGCCGCGGTGCTGCAGGGCAAGATCTCGAATTTTGAAACCGATCTATTTACGCCACTGATCGCGCATGCCGGCCAATTGACGGGCACTCGCTATCAGGATGGCCGCGCTGCGACTGACGCTTCTTTGCGCATCATCGCCGATCACGCGCGCGCCTCCACTTTTCTGATCAGCGACGGCGTACTACCGGCCAACGAAGGCCGCGGTTACGTGTTGCGCAAGATTCTGCGCCGCGGCATTCGCCACGGACGCATGTTGGGGCAGGAAGACTCCTTCATGTACCGCATGGTCGATGCCGTACGCGACGAGATGCAGGCCGCTTACCCGGAACTGGCGGAGAGTGCTCCGCGGGTTGCGAAGGTAATTCGCGCGGAAGAAGAACGGTTCAATCGCACGCTTGCTCTTGGGTCGAAGCAACTCGACGCTGCGATTGATCGTGTCCGCAATGAGGCGGGCAAGGGGAACCCAACACTGCCGGGCGTGACCGCATTCCATCTGTATGAGACCTACGGTTTGCCACTCGACTTCATCGCTGATGCCGCGCGCGATCAGGGCATCGCTTTCGATCTGACCGGCTTTGAACAAGCACGCAGTGAAGAGCAGGTACGCGCCCGTGCTTCGTGGAAGGGCGGAGCCAAGGCAAGTGCCAGCCCGGCCTTCCGAGAGTTGCCGCGGACGATCTTTGAAGGCTACCGGCAGACCACCTCACAGCGCTGCGAGGTACTCGCCATTGTCAAGGATGGCGTGGGCGTTCCCCAGGCCAGCGCTGGGGAAAGCGTGGACGTGGTGCTCGACCACACTTCGTTCTACGCCGACGCCGGCGGCCAGGTGGGGGATACGGGCTGGTTCTACTCCGACGATCACAACGTGATTGTGGCTGACGTGCTGGGTTGTGTGCAGCCAGTGCAGGGGGTGCGCGCGCACAAGGTGTTCTTGCGGGAGCCGCTCGCGCTGGGCAGCTTTGTGGACACGGTGGTGGATGGGGAAATCCGCTGGGCTACGCGCCGCAATCACACCGCTACACACCTGTTGCATGCAGCCTTGCGTGAAGTGCTGGGCAAGCATGTCAAGCAGGCCGGGTCGCGCGTGGATCCGGAGCACTTGCGTTTCGACTTCTCTCACTTCGCCGGTGTGGCCGATGAGGAACTGGCCGACGTGGAAGAAATCATCAATCGCCAGGTGCTGGCCAACAACCGGGTAGAAACACTCGAAGACGTGCCGATCGATGTGGCGGTGAACGAATACCACGCCATGGCGTTGTTTGGCGAGAAGTATGGGGAGAAGGTGCGCGTGGTGAAGATCGGCGACTTCTCGACTGAGCTCTGTGGTGGCATTCACACCTCGGCCAGTGGAGAGATTGGCGTGGTCAAGCTGCTCAATGAGGCCGGCGTTTCTTCGGGCGTGCGCCGGGTGCAGGCGGTCACGGGTTTGGGGGCGCTGGGCGAGTTCCGCCGCGATCAGCAGGTGGCGCAGCTCGCAGGCCAGTTTGCCGGGCCCAGTGGCGCAGAGAATGTATCGCCCGCCGACGCACTGCGAGGCAAGCTTGCTGCGCAGGAAGAAGAAATTAAAAAGCTGCGGCGTGAACTCGACCAGGTCCGGATGAAGTCGGCCGCGAGTTCTGTGAGTTCGTCTACGGATCAGGCTGTACTGGTGGATGGCATCAAGGTCCTGGCGCAGCGTGTTGACTCGCTTGACCGCGGCCAGCTGCGTACGCTTGTCGACAACCTGCGCAACAAGCTGGGTTCGGGCGTGGTGGTGTTGGGTTCCGCCCAGGAGGATGGAAAAGTCGCCCTGATCGCTGGCGTTACCAAGGACCTGATGGGGCGTCTCTCCGCAGGCAAAATCATCGGACCGCTGGCGCAGAAGGTGGGTGGTTCGGGGGGCGGCCGGCCAGATATGGCTGAAGCCGGCGGCAAAGACGTGGGAGCGCTGAACGGTGCCCTCGCCAGCGCTCCTGAACTCGTGCGCGACTTGCTCACGCGCAACTAACCCGCCGGGTTCGGAGCCAAGAGAAACACTTCGGATTGGGTGCAGTGAATTCCCACATCTCCCGACTGGAAAACGTCGTGAGATATGGGGCACCCCGGCCGGTAACAGGTCCAAATCACCCCCCGGAACCGGACAGGAACCGCGTTGGTGTTGTTCCTGTCCGTTCAACCACCGAAACGAAACTGTCGGACCCGTCTGTCGGGCAGATCGAAGAACCGGGGTGTTGTTGTTCCTCTCCGTTCAACCACCGAAACGAGTCTGTCGGACC
>CAZZVD010000336.1:0-4850 GCA_964657465.1 uncultured Acetobacteraceae bacterium
CGAACACTAGATTTATTGGGGTTCCCGGATTGTTAGAACACTTGGACTTGTTGGGGTACCCGCGTTTGTGTGGGTACCCATGTCTGTTGAGGGTTTAGGTCAGGGGATGCTCATAGCTTCCGAGTGGACTATCGGGGTAGGTTTGCGTCCGGGGTTGCGGTGGACTCATCAGCGGAAGCGGCCATCACTGTCTCTTTCGACTCCTTCGTTACTGAGCCAGGCTTGGTGCGGTTGGAGTAGATGCGAAAGGTGACGACCAGGTCGATCACTACGGGTACAGCCTGGCCATTGAGCTTCGCTGGGGTGAAGTGCGAATTTCTCACTGCCTCGACTGCTCTCTCGTCCAGACCGAACCCGATAGGCCGGGCGATGGCAATCTGCCGGGGAACCCCGGTCGCATCCACCACCGTGCGCAGCTGCTCCATGCCCGCAATGCCAAACTGCTGGGCGTACTCGTTGGAGCTGGGATCAATCCTGTTCAGGACTTTGGGAGGCATCATGCCTTCGCTCAGGACCTTGACGTTGGGGTCTGCCGGCACAAACGCACGGTGCTGCTTCTTGCTGGCGTAGTACTCCTGCCAGTAGTCCGGCAGATGCGACATCATGCGGGGATCCAGGTCGCTGGCGAAAATACTGTCGAGCGCCTTGTTCATCACCATGGCGCTGTGCGCGGGCGAAACGGCGGCCAGTGCCTCAGCCGATTCGGCGGCGGCCGCCGAGGTCGTTGCTTTCGGCGCTTCTTTCGGCATTTCCTGCGACGCTGCTTCCGTACTCGCGGGAGCGGCGACAGCATCCCGCGACTTCAGCTTTTGCGCTGCGGCGAGTTCAGCCGGGGCCGGCTCCTCTTTCTTCTTCTTTTTCTTCTCCTTTTTGACCTTCGGGATCACAATCTCCTCGCGCTCAATCGAGATGTGAACCGGCTTTTTGGAAATTTTGACCTGATCGTAGGTCTTCGAGTCATCGTCAAATGGCAGTGCGCCGAAGAAGTGGAGCCCGTAGCGATCGGCCTCTATATTGAGCTTGTGCTTGGAAAGCTCAATTTTCCTGACCTCAAACGCGGAAAGGGTAAAGGAACTCACGGCCGGCGAACCGACGATCTTACCCTCTTTGTCAAAGTTCAGATCGTCGCCCATGTAAGAGCCGCGCAGGAAGATGAGCTTACCAACGTACCGGGTTTTAAGCTCCTCTTCGCTGAGGGGCTGGGTTTTTTTGAGGAGCTCCGCCTCTGAGATCGCCGGGGCTGGCGCAACCACCGGAGCGGGAACTGCCGGCTGCGGGGTCTGAGCGAGCGTGGTGGTGGGTCCGCACACGAGAATGGCGGTCAAAACAGACGAAAGCTGTTGCTGGAAGTTCATAGGTCTCCTTGCGCGCACGTGCGCCCGCTCAGCAAAAGGGCTGCTACGCGGCGACTGCGGCAGCCGGCAGCGGGGAAGGGACGCTGCAGGCGTGGTACTGCGGGGTGCGGATGGCCTGTTCCTGTATGCGGGTCTGGGCTTGCGCATTCTCGGCCATGAGCAAAATGGCCAAGGCAAGCAGCAATCCGATGCGGATGAGTACAGCGACCAGGGACTCAGAGGCACGCTGGGTCATGGGGGAACCTCCGTAATATGCCAAGACGAGCGTAGGGCGTTTGGAATGAGCATGAAATGCCCCTTTTGTGCGCCATCTTGTAACCCGCCGCGGTTGACGATATTGCCCGATTGCGTTAGTCTGAACTTCTTGCGCAGTGCCGCGTCCGGCCCTCTGTAGTCGCCGTCCGATCTGAAAGCGTGAAGTTCGACCCATGTAGGGAGCCCACTTCACAGCAACCTGATCTAAAGATTGAGCGAGCCCAGGTAGCCTGCCAGGAAAGCGACCGAAGACGAGCTTAAAATCATGTCTTCGCCACTCAAGCGATTTTGAATCTTCGTTTGTTGGATTTTGCGAGCCGCAGCTATTTTGCGGCAAAGTGTCACGCGTCCTAACGAAGGTTCTCCTGGGAGAACAGGTCACGATGTCTACGTATTTTCCGAGTTCGCACGATATTACCCGCAAGTGGTTCGTCATGGATGCAAGCGGTAAAACGCTGGGCCGCCTGGCGACCGAAGCTGCCAGCATGCTTGCCGGCAAGAACAGCCCTAAGTACACCCCCTTCATCGACGTAGGCGACCATGTGATCGTGGTCAACGCCGACAAGATAGTCCTGACCGGCCTGAAGAGTCAGCAGAAGGTTTATCGCCGCTATACCGGGTTCCCCGGTGGACTGCGCGAGGAGTCGTTTGTTCGCCTGATGGCGCGCCGCCCGGAGAAGGTCGTGGAAGACGCGATCAAGGGCATGCTGCCCAAGAACAAAATGGGCCGGCAGATGGCCACCAAGCTCAAGGTTTACCGCGGCGACAAGCACCCTCACCAGGCGCAGCAGCCGGAAGTACTGGAATTCGTGGGCCGTTAAGTTTTTGTTGCAAGAAGGTTTGCAACCACAGTTGAGACATAGGATGGTTATGGCAGATTTGGTGCAGTACTACGGAACCGGACGGCGTAAGGCGGCAGTTGCGCGTGTATTTCTTCGGCCCGGCAGCGGCAACTTTGTGGTCAACCAGAAACCGCACGATACCTACTTCGTGACCATTGAACAGCGTGTCGCTGCAAAGCGTCCCCTGGAGTTGGTCGAGCTGGCAGGGACGTTCGACGTATTGGCGACCGTCAAGGGTGGCGGTGTCAGCGCCCAGGCCGACGCAGTGAAGATGGGCATTGCCCGCGCACTGCTTGAGTTCAACCTGGAGCTGCGCAAGACCCTGAAGGCGGATGGACTCCTGTCCCGCGATGCGCGTATCAAAGAGCGCAAGAAGTACGGACAGAAGGGCGCCCGCAAGCGGTTTCAGTTCAGCAAGCGGTAAGCTATTAACCGGCAGCGATTCGTCGCTGCCGGTGTTCTTTGTTATTCGTTGCAGTCAGTGTTCTTTAATCTTCCCCGCTTTGGCTTTACGGCGCGGGCGAGGGAAATCAATTCCGGTTTAGTCCGGAATGCAACTCACGAGGAGGTATTTTGGCCACAATTACGATGAAGGAACTGCTCGAAGCTGGCGTCCACTTTGGACATCAAACCAAGCGTTGGAACCCACGGATGAAGGAATACATCTTCGGCGAGCGGAACGGCATTTACATTATCGATCTGCAGAAAACCTTGAAGATGTTCAAGGAAGCAAGCAAGTTTGTCACCGATCTCACCGGTCAGGGCAAGGTCATCCTTTTCGTCGGCACCAAGCGACAGGCGCAGGACGCGATCGCCGAAGAAGCGAATCGCTGCGGGATGTTCTACATCAACCAGCGCTGGCTGGGTGGTTTGCTGACCAATTGGATTACGGTGCAGAAATCTGTCAAGCGGCTCCAGGAACTGGACGAAATGGCGACCGACGGCCGCTATGAGCTCTTGACCAAGAAAGAAGTTATCAAGCTCGAACGGGAGCGCAAGCATTTGCAGGCCAACCTGGCTGGTATCAAGAATATGCGCCGCCTGCCCGATGCGCTTTTCATCGTTGACTCGAACAATGAAGCCATTGCGGTGAAAGAAGCCCGCAAGCTGGGTATCCCGGTCGTTGCTGTGGTCGATACGAATTGCGATCCCACCGTGGTTGACTACGTGATCCCCGGCAACGATGATGCGCTGCGTGCGATTCGCCTGTTTACGTCGAAGATTTCTGACTCGGTGGTCGAAGGCGTACAGATGGTCACCGATAAGCGTGCCAGCGAAGCCGGTGTTACCGCCGATGCGCAACTGGAAGCAGCTCCCGTCGAAGTGGCCGGCCTGGAAGCCGGCGCCGACGAGCCTGCTGCTGAGCCGGAAGTGGTTGATCTGGAAGCCGCACTGGGTGGTGGCATCCGCAAGGCTCCTGGCGTGATCACCTCGATCGACGAACCAGAAGTAGCTGAACACACGATCTAAACCGTCAAACAACACAGGGCCGTTGTGCGCTGATCAGCCACCGGCCTTGTGACTTATCTCTCTCCCCAGTCGATGATTTGGGGGCTTCGGACCTGCCAGCAGGCCAGCAAAGGATTGCAAGAGGATGTCTACCGTGACTGAAAACATTTCTGCCTCACAAGTGAAGGAGCTTCGCGAGAAGACCGGGGCGCCCATGATGGATTGCCGCAACGCGCTCGCCGAAGCCAAGGGTGATCTGGAACAAGCAGTGGTTGTGTTGCGCAAGCGTGGTTTGGCCTCGGCTGCCAAAAAGGCATCGCGCAGCACTTCTGAGGGTGCCGTCGGCACCTACATTCACGCCGGTGGCAAAATCGGTGTGTTGATCGAAATCAACTGCGAGAGTGACTTCGTCGCGCGCACCGAGGACTTTCAGGAACTGCTGAAGGACATCTCCATGCACATTGCGGCGACCGATCCCCGCTACATCCGCCGCGAGGATGTAACTGCACAAGATCTGGAGCGGGAAAAAGATATCTACCGCTCGCAGGCAGCGGCTACTGGTAAACCCGCACCGGTGATCGAAAAGATTGTCGAAGGCAAAATGAGCAAGTTCTATGAAGAGGTTTGCCTGCTCGATCAGCCCTTCATCAAGGACCAGTCGTTTGCCATCAAGGACCTGATTGCGCAGAAGATCGGCAAGCTGGGTGAGAACCTGAGCGTCCGCCGCTTTGCCCGCTTCAAGGTGGGTGATCCTAACTGGACCGTCGCACAGATCAAGACCACTGCCGGGGAATAGCAGTCGCTTCCTAGTGATGTAAGAGCAGGGCCGGCGCATCGCCGGCCCTGCTTATTTGGGTTCAGCTAGCACTCTCCACAGCAGTGACAAAGCCCATGCCTTGAACGGTGAGTTCAACCACCACCCTTCACCGCAGTGACAATGCCCTAACCC